>NZ_CP048833.1:620723-931084 GCF_012971725.1 Pseudomonas multiresinivorans | reverse complement strand
GGACGCTTCCGTCATTCAGACGGCCGGGCGCAAGGAGTAGGTCTTCAGCTGCTCGGCGAATTCGCGCAGGGACTGGATGCCGCTGGCTTCCGCCTCGTGCACCCACTGCTTGATCGCGGCGAGCATGTCGTGGCCGTTGGCGCTGGTTTTCACCCAGATCTGTTGCAGGGCCAGGCGCTTCTCGTAGATCACCTGCAGGGACTGGCTCTGCGCGAGCAGGTCCTGGATGCGCGCGTGATGGCGCTCTTCCAGCAGGCTGGTCTCCCGAGAGAGCAGGCGCTTGGCGCGGCGGAACAGGTGGCGCACCGACTCGTCGGCCTTGGCCAGTTCCTGCTTCACCAGCGGGCCGATCACCAATTTGCGGTACTGGGCCATGATCTGGAAGCGGTTGTTGAGGATCGCCATGGCGGTGTCCATGTCCAGGCTGCCCTTGCCTTCCACGCGGTGGGCGATGGGCGCCACGCGGGCCACCTTGGCCAGGCGCAGGAAGCTGAACACCTTGATCCAGGCCCAGCCCAGATCGAACTCCCACTTCTTCACCGACAGCTTCGCCGAGTTCGGGTAGGTGTGGTGATTGTTGTGCAGCTCTTCACCGCCGATCAGGATGCCCCAGGGCACGAGATTGGTGGCGGCATCGCGGCACTCGAAGTTGCGGTAGCCGATGGCGTGGCCCAGGCCGTTGATCACGCCGGCGGCCCACACGGGGATCCACATCATCTGCACGGCCCAGACGGTCATGCCAAGCACTCCGAACAGGGCGAGGTCGATGATCGCCATCAGCACCACGCCGCCGATGGGGAAGCGCGAGTAGAGGTTGCGTTCGATCCAGTCTTCCGGGCAGTTCTTGCCGTAGATACGCAGGGTGTCGGCGTTCTCCGCCTCCTTGCGATAGAGCTCGGCGCCGGTACGCAGCACGGTGCCCAGACCCTTGAACACCGGGCTGTGCGGGTCCTCGGCGGTCTCGCACTTGGCGTGGTGCTTGCGATGGATGGCGGTCCATTCGCGGGTGTTCATGGCCGTGGTCAGCCACAGCCAGAAGCGGAAGAAATGCTGCAGCGCCGGGTGCAGGTCGAGCGCCCGGTGCGCGGAATAACGATGCAGGTAGACCGTGACACCGACGATGGTGATATGGGTCAGGATCAGGGTGACCGCCACCAGTTGCCACGGCGACAGATCAAGGAAACCGTTGTACCACATAGGCGATACTGTACCTCGGAAGGGGTGTGGGCAACGCCTTGCTGGGCATGCGTTGCCGGGAAGAGCCAGCCCGCATTATCACTAAGCAGGTCCGGATTACCATCCGGTCTTTTAGATACGAACAAGGCCAAGTGGCCATCATTTATACTGCTCAGCCAATAATTCCAACCCACTACCGCATGAATCCACGCCTCAGCGCCCTGCGCATCAGCTTCCTGTACCTGGTCGCCGCCACCCTCTGGGTCTGGCTGGGTGACCAATGGTTACAAAATGTCCTGCGCGACCCGGCCTCGCTGGCGCGGGCACTGGAGCTGAAGAAGTACGTCTTCCTCGCGATTACCTTCCTGGTGCTGTTCTTTCTGCTCTGGCGGCACTTTCGCCGGCAGCACGCCGCCCTCGCCGCGCTGACCGACAGCGAGCAGCGCCTGAGCCGCGCCTTCGCGGTGGTCGAGGACGGCATCTGGGACTGGGACCTGGAAACCCAGCGCGTCTACTACTCGCCCGGCTATGCCAACCTGATCGGCCTGCCCCTGGAGCACCTGAGCGATGACCTGCTGCTCTGGGAGAACCGCCTGCACCCGGACGACCGCGCGCGCATCCTGGCCCTCCACCAGGACTGCATCCAGGGCCTGCGCACGCGCCTGGAGTGCGTCTACCGCATCCGCCACGGCGACGGCAGCTATCGCTGGGTACGCAGCAGCGGCCGCCTGACCCGCGCCGAAGACGGCCGCCCCCTGCGCCTGACCGGCATCAACCGCGACATCACCCACCAGCGCAGCAACGAAGACCACCTGCGCCAGGCCGCCGCCGTGTTCGAGGCAACCCAGGAAGGCCTGCTGGTGACCGATGCTCGCGGCGTGATCGTGCACATCAACCCCTCCTTCTCGCGCATCACCGGCTACAGCGCCGAAGACGTGCTCGGCGGCCAGCCCTCGCTGCTCAAGTCCGGCCGCCAGGATGCCGCCTTCTACCAGCGCATGTGGACCGCCCTGCATGAACAGGGTGTCTGGAGCGGCGAAATCTGGAACCGCCGCAAGAGCGGCGAGGTGTACCCGCAGTGGCAGCACATCCGCGCCGTGCGCAATGACGAAGGCGAGCTGACCCATTACGTCGCGGTGTTCTCCGACCTCAGCAGCCTCAAGCGCTCCCAGCACGAACTGGACTTCCTCGCCCACCATGACCCGCTCACCGGCCTGCCCAACCGCCTGCTGCTGCGCGAGCGCATCGAGCAGGCGCTGGCCCGTGCCGAACGTGAAGGCAGCGGCGGCGCGCTGCTGAGCATCGATCTGGACCACTTCAAGCACATCAACGACAGCCTCGGCCACAACATCGGCGACCTGCTGATCCGCGCCGTGGCGGAGCGCCTGGAAGTCTGCCTGGACGAGCGCTGCTCCCTGGCGCGTCTGGGCGGCGACGAGTTCGCCGTGGTCCTCGAAAGCCAGCAGCCGCATCACGCCAGCAGCCTCGCCCAGCGCCTGCTGGAAGCGATGAGCGCGCCCTTCGAGGTCAATGGCCAGCTCATCTACATGTCGGTAAGCCTGGGCGTCAGCCTGTTCCCCGAGGATGCACGCAACGTCGACCACCTGATGCAGCACGCCGACGCCGCGCTGTTCCAGGCCAAGGCCAGCGGACGCAACCTCTATGCCTTCTATACCCCCGAGCTGACCGCCCGCGCGCGCTCCCACGTGCAGGTCGAGTCCGCGCTGCGTCACGCGCTGGACCACGACGAACTGCGCCTGTACTTCCAGCCGGTACACGACCTCGCCAGCGGCCGCATGGTCGGCGTCGAGTCGCTGGTGCGCTGGCAGCACCCCCAGCACGGCCTCATTGCCCCCGGCGAATTCATCCCGGTCGCCGAGGAAAGTGGCCTGATCACCGCCATCGACGCCTGGGTGCTGGAGCGCGCCTGCCGGCAGATGCGCCAGTGGCTGGACGACGGAATCCACCTGGACTTCATCGCGGTGAACGTCTCCAGCCGGCTGTTCGGCCGCGGCGGTCTGGAGGAGCGCGTGGCCCTGGCCCTGGAACAGAGCGGTCTGGCGCCCCACCACCTGGAGCTGGAGATCACCGAAAGCGCGGTCATGGAGAACTTCGACCAGGCGCTGGAACTGCTGTGCCAGCTGCGCCTGCTGGGGGTGCACCTGGCCATCGACGACTTCGGTACCGGCTACTCCTCGCTGATGCGCCTCAAGCGCATGCCGGTGCACAAGCTGAAGATCGACCAGGGCTTCGTCGCCGGCCTGCCGGACGAGTCCGAGGACGCCGCCATCGCCTGCGCGGTGATCGCCCTGGGCCAGAGCATGGGCCTGCAGGTGGTCGCGGAGGGCATCGAACGT
The DNA here is from genome assembly GCF_012971725.1 of Pseudomonas multiresinivorans. Classification (NCBI taxonomy): domain Bacteria; kingdom Pseudomonadati; phylum Pseudomonadota; class Gammaproteobacteria; order Pseudomonadales; family Pseudomonadaceae; genus Pseudomonas; species Pseudomonas multiresinivorans. Next base: position 927,551 of record NZ_CP048833.1, on the reverse strand, counting down.
CCCGACCAGGCCGCCTTCCTCCTCACTCACGCCTGCAACTTCGGTCAGGGTTACTGGTACGGCGCACCGCAGCCGGCCAGCATTCTGCTGGCACAGTTACCGCGCGGCGGCGCATGAAACCTCGCTAAAAACTTTCGGATATATAAAAATTCTTAAACAGTATTTTTAAGAATATCCAGCTCCTGCCTAAGATGCGCTCACACCGCACGCGCCGTAGGTGAAACGGCCGGTGGTAAACCCACTAGGAGCAGATACCCATGAGCGCAACCCTCCGTAGCCTGGACGGCCAGGACGAAGCCAACATCCTGCGTGAAGTGCAGAGCGCCCTGCGTGGCCTGCGTTTCGGCGCCGTCGAGATCACCGTTCACAACGGCCAGGTCGTGCAGATCGAGCGCAAGGAAAAATTCCGCCTGCAGCAGACCCCTGGCAAACCTGCCTGAGCCTGCGCAACCACGACTGGACTGCCGGAGTGTCGCCATGACCGTCCTGCCCCACCGGTACTGCAGCTGTCAGCCACGAATGCGTGGCTGACAACGCCCCCCCGAAAGACCCTGCCAAACAAACATAAAGAACTGCATTTTTTTCAGGAGCTGCACATGTCCATCCGCCGTTTCGCCCTGGCCGCCCTCGCCAGCGCCTTGATTGCCGGCCCGGTTTCCGCCGCCACCCAACTGCTGAACGTTTCCTACGACCCGACCCGCGAGCTGTACCAGGCCTACAACGCCGCCTTCATCAAGCACTGGAAGGCCCAGGGCGGCGACGACCTGACCGTGCAGCAATCCCACGGTGGCTCGGGCAAGCAGGCCCGCGCCGTGATCGACGGACTGAAGGCCGACGTGGTGACCCTGGCCCTGGCCGGCGACATCGACGAACTGAACAAGCTCGGCAAGCTGCTGCCGGCCGATTGGCAGGCCCGCCTGCCCGACAACAGCACCCCCTACACCTCGACCATCGTGTTCCTGGTGCGCAAGGGCAACCCCAAGGGCATCAAGGACTGGGGCGACCTGACCAAGCAAGGCGTGGAAGTCATCACCCCGAACCCGAAGACCTCCGGCGGCGCCCGCTGGAACTTCCTGGCCGCCTGGGCCTGGGCCAAGAAGCAATACGGTAGCGACGAGAAAGCCCAGGAATACGTGCAGAACCTGTACAAGCACGTCCCGGTTCTGGACACTGGCGCCCGCGGTTCGACCATCACCTTCGTCAACAACAACATTGGCGACGTACTGCTGGCCTGGGAAAACGAAGCCTTCCTGGCCAAGAAGGAACAGGGTGGCGAGAACTTCGAGATCGTCGTTCCGTCCATCTCGATCCTGGCCGAACCGCCGGTGGCCGTCGTCGACAAGACCGTCGACAAGAAAGGCACCCGCAAGGTCGCCGAGGAATACCTGAAGTACCTGTACAGCGAAGAAGGCCAGCGCATCGCCGCGCAGAACTTCTACCGCCCGCGTGATGCCAAGGTCGCTGCCGAGTTCTCCAACCAGTTCCCGAAACTGAACCTGGTGACCATCGACAAGGACTTCGGTGGCTGGAAATCCGCACAGCCGAAGTTCTTCAACGACGGCGGCATCTTCGACAAGATCTACCAGGCGCAGTGATGCGCCACCCGCCCGGCACTGCGCCGGGCGGTCCGATCCGGCGGGCGGTGCACAGCCCGCCGGAACGAAAACCCCCGCCCCATGGCGGGGGCTTAACGCGTTCACGAGAAAGGACAGACAATGTCGCGACGCATCTCCCCGGTCATACCCGGCTTCGGGCTGACTCTGGGCTACACCCTGGTGTACCTCAGCCTGTTGGTGCTGATTCCGCTGGGGGCCATGTTCCTCAAGACGACCCAGCTTTCCTGGGATCAGTTCTGGACCATCATCACCGCGCCGCGAGTCATCGCCGCGCTCAAGCTGAGCTTCGGCACCGCGCTGATCGCCGCCCTGATCAACGGTGTGATCGGCACGCTGCTGGCCTGGGTGCTGGTGCGCTACCGCTTCCCCGGCCGCAAGATCATCGACGCGATGATCGACCTGCCCTTCGCCCTCCCCACCGCCGTGGCCGGCATCGCGCTCACCGCGCTGTATGCGCCCAACGGCCTGGTCGGGCGCTTCGCCACCGAGATCGGCCTGAAGATCGCCTACACCCCGCTGGGTATCACCCTGGCGCTGACCTTCGTGGTCCTGCCCTTCGTGGTGCGCACGGTGCAGCCGGTGCTGGCGGATATCCCGCGTGAAATCGAAGAAGCCGCCGCCTGCCTGGGTGCCAAGCCCCTGCAGGTATTCCGCCATGTGCTGCTGCCGGCGCTGCTGCCCGCCTGGCTGACGGGCTTCGCCCTGGCCTTCGCCCGCGGCGTCGGCGAGTACGGCTCGGTGATCTTCATTGCCGGCAACATGCCGATGAAGACCGAGATCCTGCCGCTGCTGATCATGGTCAAGCTGGACCAGTACGACTACACCGGGGCCACCGCCATCGGCGTGCTGATGCTGGTCGTCGCCTTCGTCCTGCTGCTGCTGATCAACCTGCTGCAGCGCCGCATCGAAACGCCTTGAGGAGCGCGCCATGAGTACCGCAAGCCTTTCCGCCGCGGCCGCTGCCAACGCTGCTCGCCGGGGTAATGTCTGGGGCCGCCGCGCCCTGATCGCGCTGGCCTGGCTGGCCTTCGCGCTGTTCCTGCTGCTGCCGCTGTTCGTGGTCCTGAGCGAGGCACTGAAGCAGGGCTTCGGCACCTTCTTCGAAGCCATCCTGGAGCCCGATGCGCTGGCCGCACTGAAGCTGACGCTGATCGCCGTGGGCATCTCGGTGCCGCTCAACCTGGTGTTCGGCGTGGCCGCTGCCTGGTGCGTGACCAAGTTCGAGTTCCCCGGCAAGAGCATCCTGGTCACCCTGATCGACCTGCCGTTCTCGGTCTCCCCGGTGATCGCCGGCCTGATCTACGTGCTGCTGTTCGGCGCCCAGGGCTACTTCGGCGAGTGGCTGTCGGACCACGACATCCAGATCGTCTTCGCCGTGCCCGGCATCGTCCTGGCCACCCTCTTCGTCACCTTCCCCTTCGTCGCCCGCGAACTGATCCCGCTGATGCAGGAACAGGGCACGCAGGAAGAAGAAGCCGCACGCCTGCTCGGTGCCAACGGCTGGCAGATGTTCTGGCACGTGACCCTGCCGAACATCAAATGGGGCCTGATCTACGGCGTGGTGCTCTGCACCGCGCGGGCCATGGGCGAGTTCGGCGCCGTGTCGGTGGTGTCCGGGCACATCCGCGGCGTCACCAACACCCTGCCGCTGCACGTCGAAATCCTCTACAACGAGTACAACCACGTCGCCGCTTTCAGCGTTGCCACCCTGTTGCTGTTGATGGCCCTCGTCATCCTGCTGCTCAAGCAGTGGAGCGAGTCGCGCCTGTCCCGCACCAAAGTCAAAGCTGACGATGAATAAGTGAGAGCCCAGCCATGAGCATCGAGATCCGTAACGTCAGCAAGAACTTCAACGCCTTCAAGGCGCTGAACGACATCAACCTGGACATCCACAGCGGCGAACTGGTCGCCCTGCTCGGCCCGTCCGGCTGCGGCAAGACCACCCTGCTGCGCATCATCGCCGGCCTGGAAACCCCGGACGCCGGCAACATCGTGTTTCACGGCGAGGACGTCTCGCAGCACGACGTGCGCGACCGCAACGTCGGCTTCGTGTTCCAGCACTACGCGCTGTTCCGCCATATGACGGTATTCGACAACGTCGCCTTCGGCCTGCGCATGAAGCCGAAGAAGGAACGCCCGAGCGAAGCGCGCATCGCCGAGAAGGTTCACGAACTGCTCAACATGGTGCAGCTGGACTGGCTGTCCGACCGTTACCCGGAGCAGCTCTCCGGCGGCCAGCGCCAGCGTATCGCCCTGGCCCGCGCGCTGGCGGTGGAACCCAAGATCCTGTTGCTCGACGAGCCCTTCGGCGCCCTCGACGCCAAGGTGCGTAAAGAACTGCGCCGCTGGCTGGCGCGCCTGCACGAGGAGATCAACCTGACCTCCGTGTTCGTCACCCACGACCAGGAAGAAGCGATGGAAGTCGCCGACCGCATCGTGGTGATGAACAAGGGCGTGATCGAGCAGATCGGCTCGCCGGGCGAAGTCTATGAGAACCCGGCCAGCGACTTCGTCTACCACTTCCTCGGCGACTCCAACCGCCTGCACCTGGGTGGTGACGAGCACGTGCTGTTCCGTCCGCACGAGATCTCGCTGTCGCGCTCCGAAGTGGCCGAGCACCGCGCCGCCGAGGTCCGCGACATCCGCCCACTGGGTGCGATCACCCGCGTGACCCTCAAGGTCGACGGCCAGGACGAGCTGATCGAGGCCGAGGTGGTGAAGGACCACGACAGCCTGACCGGCCTGGCGCGTGGCGAGACGCTGTACTTCAAGCCGAAGGCCTATCAGCCGGTGGCGAATATCTGATCCAGCAAACCGCTTTTCTGTAGGAGCGAGCTTGCTCGCGAACAACCCCGCTGCGGGGCAGGTTCGCGAGCAAGCTCGCTCCTACAGAGAGCCACCCGCGCTTTCCCCCGGCTTTCAAACCCTCGTATCCTGCCGGCCTTGCTTTCAATAAGGCCCGGCCATGTTCGACGCCCTCCCCCAGCACCTCGAATTGATCGTCCTCACCTTCCTCCTCGCTGGCCTGGTGAAGGGCGTGGTGGGCCTCGGCCTGCCCACTGTGGCCGTTGGGCTGCTCGGGTTGGTGATGCCGCCGATGCAGGCGGCCGCGATCCTTGTCGTCCCCTCCACCGTTACCAACGTCTGGCAACTCGCCGCTGGCCCGCGTTTCCTCGGGCTGCTCAAACGCTTGTGGGGGATGCTGGTGGGCATAGTCGTCGGCACGCTGGCGGTGGGCTGGCTGCTGGCGGGGGAAAACTGGCCGGCGGCCACGCCGTTGCTGGGCGTGGCGCTGATCCTCTATGCGCTGCTGGGGCTGTCGAACAAACGCTTCAGCGTGGCGCCGAAACATGAGCGCTGGCTGTCACCGCTGATCGGCGTGATCACCGGCGGCGTCACCGCCGTGACGGGCGTCTTCGTGATTCCCGCCGTGCCTTTCCTGCAGGCCCTCGGCCTGGAGAAGGACGATCTGGTACAGGCGCTGGGTTTGTCCTTCACCGTATCGACGCTGGCCCTGGCGATCACCCTCAGCCAGCACGGCTCGCTATTGCAGGCAGACGTGCTCGGCTTGTCCCTGCTGGCCCTGCTGCCGGCGCTGGCAGGCATGTACCTGGGCACCTGGCTGCGTTCGCGGATCAGCCCGATGGCGTTCCGCCGCTGCTTCTTCGGCGGGCTGTTGCTGCTGGGCGCGGACCTCGCCATTCGCGGTATTTAATCTCGCGCCGGATTGCTTTTCTGTAGGAGCGAGCTTGTGACCCACAGGGATGTGGGGAATGCCGTTATCCGAAGGGAACGGATTCGGCCTCGCGAACCCAGCCGCGTAGGGCGCATAACGCCTAGAGCGTTATCCGCCATCCCGGCGGATAACCCGTGCCGGGTTATTCGCCCTACGAGAGCCGGTGAACAACGCTGAGGTTGCGCCCCGAAGGGATGTAGCTCACTTCTCGTCCAGGTGACGGATCAGGAAATCCCGGCTCGACTCGACGATCACCTTCTGCGCCTGCTCGCTCGCCACCATCCGCGCCAGCATCAGCGCGCCGACGCACTGCGCCAGCAATGCCCAGGCGTCTTCCGCCGAACCCAGAACCTCAGCCCAGGCCTGCTGCAACTCCACCAGCGCATCCTCGGCGCTTTGTCGTACGGACTCGTCGGCGCGGGCAATCTCCGCGCCCAGGGCCGGAATCGCGCAACCGGCAGCCGAATCCTGCACATGGGTGACGTTCAGGTAGCGCTTCAGTCCGCGCTCCAGGCGCGCACGGTCCAGCACCTTGCCCTTCGCCGCGAGGCGTTCGACGCTCTGGCTCAGCTCGCGCTCGACGATGGCGGCGAACAGTTCGTCCTTCGAACCGAAGTGGTTGTAGAACGCCCCGCCGGACAGCCCTACGGCCTTCATCAGCCCGTCCACGCCAGTGGTGGCGAAACCGCCCTGCTTGGCGAGCGAGCCGCTGCTGTCGAGCAGGCGCTGGCGGGTTTCTTCCTTGTGGGTTGCTGAGTAGCGCATGGAGCGCCTCCGTCGAAGCGGTTGACGATGCGTCGAATATTAACATAACGTTCGTTTACCTAACGACCGTTTACCAAATTTCGCGCACCCCTGAGGAAACGAGAATGTCGAACAAGAAAGTCGTCCTGGTCATCGGCGCCGGCGATGCTACCGGCGGCGCCATCGCCCGCCGTTTCGCCCGCGAGGGCTACGTCGCCTGCGTCACCCGGCGCTCGGCGGACAAGCTGCAGCCGCTGGTGGATGCCATCCGCGCCGAAGGCGGCGAGGCCCACGGCTTCGCCTCCGACGCCCGCAAGGAAGAAGCGGTGATCGAGCTGGTGGAGACCATCGAGCGCGACATCGGCCCCATCGAAGCCTTCGTCTTCAACATCGGCGCCAACGTACCGTGCAGCATCCTCGAGGAGACCGCGCGCAAGTACTTCAAGATCTGGGAAATGGCCTGCTTCTCCGGCTTCCTCACCGGCCGCGAAGTGGCCAAGCGCATGGTCAAACGCCAGCGCGGCACCATCCTGTTCACCGGCGCCACGGCCGGCCTGCGCGGCGCCTCCGGCTTTGCCGCCTTCGCCGGGGCCAAGCACGGCATCCGCGCCCTGGCGCAGAGCATGGCCCGCGAACTGGGGCCGATGGGCCTGCACGTCGGCCACGTGGTGGTGGACGGCGCCATCGACACCGAATTCATCCGCGAGAACTTCCCGCAGAAGTACGCACAAAAGGACCAGGACGGCATCCTCGACCCCGAGCACATCGCCGACAGCTACTGGTATTTGCATTCGCAACCGCGCGATGCCTGGACCTTCGAACTGGATCTGCGCCCCTGGATCGAGCGCTGGTAAAAATCGGCAGACGACTAGCTGCGCGTCGGCCAGGCGTCGTTGGAATCCAGCAGGGGCTGCTCATTTACAAACGTAAACTCCGCGCCCCTGCTGAATTCCGCCTAGCCTGGCTCTAGCTCGCAAGGTCGTATGCCGATTTTGCGAACCCACATAAAAAGAGAGAGCCACTCATGAGCAAATCCGTCGAGTTCTACTTCGACTTCGGCAGCCCGACTTCCTATCTGGCGTATACCCAACTGCCGGGCATCTGCGCCGAAACCGGCGCCGAGCTGGTCTACCGTCCGGTGCTGCTGGGCGGCGTGTTCCAGGCCACCGGCAACGCCTCGCCCATCGCCGTGCCGGCCAAGGGTCGCTACACCCTGATCGACATGACCCGCTTCGCCCGCCGCTATGGCGTGCCGATGAAGATGAACCCGCACTTCCCGATCAATACCCTCACCCTGATGCGTGCCGCCACTGGCATCCAGCTACGCCAGCCGGAGCGTTTCGAGGCGCTGCTGGCCTGCGTGTTCAAGGGCATGTGGGTGGATGCGCTGAACCTGGGCGACCCGGCGGTGCTCGGCCCGTTGCTGGCCGAGGCGGGCTTCGACCCGCAGGAGTTGCTGGCGCTGACCGCCGAGCAGGAAGTGAAGGATGCGCTGAAGGCCAACACCGAGGCGGCCATCAAGCGCGGCATGTTCGGAGCGCCGACCTTCTTCGTCGGCAACGAGATGTTCTTCGGCCAGGATCGCCTCGACTTCGTTCGCGAAGCGCTGGCGTAAAGCGGTTCGCGATCAACATCTACAGCGGCGCCGGTGACCACCTACGTAGGATGGCGTGGAGCGCAGCGATACCCATCGATTCCGCGCACCGACCGCATGGGTATCGCTGCGCTCCACCCATCCTACAAACTGGCGTAAAGCGTGCTCGCGAACGTCACAGCGCCAGGACAGCCGAGCGACGCAGGCCGAAGAACTCCAGTTCGGCGAACAGCAGGACCACCAGCGCCTGGCCGATGACGAAGGCATAGCCCAGGGCGGTCGGCTGCACATAGCCGGTCACCAGCAGGGCGGCGCTCTCCACCACCCACAGCGCGTTCAGCGCGATCACGGCCCAGACTCCGGTGCGCGACAGCGCCGGCTGATTGGACATCCAGTAGAGCACCAGCGCCAGCGGCAACAGGACGATGCCGGCCACCAGCAGCAGGACGAACGGCAGGCCCAGCAGCTGGCCTAGCGGTTGTGCGGCCAGTGCCATCAGCAGGCCCATGGCGCCGCCGGCCAGGGCGTCGGCCTTGAGGGTGAGACGAAGCAGCGGGGACGGTTGCAGCAGAGTCATGGCGAAGCTCCTTCAGGGATCGCCACCGGTTGGCGGCGTGTGGCTGAAGAATCCGCCCGGGACGTAGGTGCGTCGATTACCTGCCAGGTAATGGCCGTTACGGGGCGGGAGGTCTATCGTTCGAAACCATGAACAGTCCAGCCATGAATAGTCCAGCCCAACCGGTCGGCGCCCTGCTCCGCCAATGGCGCCAGCGCCGCCGGCTCAGCCAGCTCGACCTCGCCTGCGACGCGGAGATTTCCACGCGCCACCTGAGCTTCGTCGAAACCGGCCGCGCCCTGCCCAGCCGCGAGATGCTCCTGCACCTGGCGGAACAACTGGACATTCCGCTGCGCGAGCGCAACCGCCTGCTCAGTGCGGCGGGCTACGCCCCGGTGTATTCGGAGAAAGGCCTGGACGATCCGGCGCTGACCGTGGCGAAACAGGCCATCGACCAGTTGCTCAAGGCCCACGAGCCGAACCCGGCGATGGTGGTGGATCGCCACTGGAATCTGCTGGCGTCCAACCGCACGGTGGATATCTTCCTGCTCGGCGTCGACCCGGCGCTGCTGCAACCGCCGATCAACGTGCTGCGCATGAGCCTGCACCCGAAGGGACTGGCACCGCGCATCCTCAACCTCGGGCCGTGGAAGGCGCATGTGGTGGAGCGCTTGCAGCGCGACTACGAGGCCAGCGGCGACCCGGCATTGGCGGCGTTGCGCGACGAGGTGGCGGCCTATCCGGCGCCCGCCTATGACGAAGCGGCCAGCGGCGACATGGTGCTGATCCCGGTGCAATTGCAGACCGAACTGGGCGTGTGCAGCCTGATCGGCACCATCACGGTGTTCGGCACGCCGGTGGACGTGACGCTGTCGGAGCTGGCGCTGGAAACCTTCTTCCCCGCCGACCCCGACAGCGCCCGGATCCTGCGCCAGCTCAGCGGTACGGAGTGAGCTGAATCAGGCGGTCGCCTTCTTCTCGCGGATGCAGGTGGGGCCAGCGCGCTCTTCCACGGCGTGGCGCACTTCGTCGCGCAGGCCGAGCAGGAAGGCCGCTTCGGCAGCGACGAACAGCGGGCCGACGATCAGCCCGGTGAGGTCATCGACGAACGCCGGCTTGCGGCCTTCGTACCAGTGACCGACGAACTGGATGATCCAGCCCACCACGAACAGGCCGATCCCCCAGGCGAGCCAGGACGCCGTGGTACCGGCTGCGAATGCGGCGCCGATCCACAGCGACAGCGCCAGCAGCGCAGTCATCAGCAGGCCGAAGCGCAGGTCCAGGCGCAGGTAGAACACCACCGAGGCCAGCGCCAGCAACGTGGCGGGCGAGACCAGCAGGCCTGCCAGCTCGAAGCCGGGACGCGACAACAGGGTGGCGATGGCCAGCACGATCATCGGGATGCCGATGAAATGGCTGACGATGTTCCGCCGGTCACGGTGGTAGGCGGCATATTGGGCAAGGTGGTCGACGAGCGTTTTCATTGTTGTTCTCCCGCAAGGTACTGGCATCATGGCGATGTGCGCCTCGCCACTCTGTCAGCTAGCCGACATTACCCATGACCGACGCCAAGCCCTACCTCTCCCGCCTGCCGGAAGGCCGCTGGTTCCAGACCCTCCCGGAAGGCCTGCGCCAGGCGCTGTGCGACGCCGCGGTGGTGCGCCGCCTTCCCGCCGGGCAACGGCTGTTCGCCCGCGGCGATGCGCCGTGCGGCCTGTACTGCGTGGTGGAAGGCGCGATGCGCGTCAGCGTGGTCGGCGAAAGCGGCAAGGAAGCGCTGCTGGCCCTGGTGGAAGCGTCCAACTGGTTCGGCGAGATCTGCCTGTTCGACGGCCAGCCGCGCACCCACGACGCCTACGCCGAAGGCGCCACCGTGCTGTTGCAGGTGCCCCTGGCGCCGCTGCAGGCGCTGCTGGCGCAGCACCCGGAATACTGGCGCGACTTCGCCCTGCTGATGAGCCACAAGCTGCGCATCACCTTCGCCGTGCTGGAGGAGCTGTCGCTGCTGCCCGCCGCGCCGCGCCTGGCCCGGCGCCTGCTGATGATCGCCGAGGGCTACGGCGAGTCGGCCACCGCCAAGCGCGAGCTGCACCTGCCCCAGGACCAGCTGGCGGCCATGCTCTCGCTGTCGCGGCAGACCACCAACCAGATTCTCAAGGACCTGGAGGCCCAGGGCATCGTGCGCCTGAGCTACGGCGGCATCGAGATACTGGACCGCGAACGCCTGCGCCAGGCCGCCCACGCCTGATCCGCGCCGGCACTCTCCAGAACAGCAGCCTCTAGAACAAAAGCCAGGCGACTCTCGACAAGCTTCGATGGTCGCGCCCGCCACTGCCCCGCTCTAATTCCCCCGCTGCTGCGCTGGCGCCGAAAAACCCGTGCCAGTGCAGCACCCAAACCCTCCGCAAGACAGCAAGGCGGCCGATGCTCCACGCCGGCCGCAAGGGAATCCTATGCGCCTTTCGAAACTCCTCTGCGCCCTCGCCCTGACCGCTCCGGCCCTGGCGATGGCCGACGACAGCGGCCTCTACGTCGGTGGCGGCGTGACCCGCCTCGAGATCGACGACCGGTCCTTCGATGACCACGACAACAGCTACAAGCTGTACGCCGGCTACCGCTTCAACAACTACCTGTCCCTGGAAGGCGCGGTGGTCGACTTCGGTGACATGAACGACGGCAAGAAGCACTTCGACGGCGAGTCGCTGCAAGCCAACGTCCACCTGGGCTTCCCCATCGGCCAGCGCATCCGCCTGTATGGCATCGCCGGCGTGCATGCCTGGCACGCCGACGACGATGCCGCCGGCAAATCCGACGACGTGGACGCGCTCTACGGTTTCGGCGGTGAAATGGACGTGATCGGCGGTCTGGGCGTGCGCCTGGAGCAGGAGTACCTGGAGGTTGGCGACATCGATCTCGACCAGACCACCCTTTCGGCCTACTGGCGCTTCTGACGCCCGTCTGCCCCGCAAAGCCCGGCGGAGGTTCGGCTCTCCCCAGAGCAGTCCTCCCCCTCCCGAACCCTCCGCCGGCATCGGTTCAGCTGCACAAATCACTCTTTCGGACGGTTGCAGCGGCAAGGTTCGCAGCTAGCCTAGGAATAGCTGCATTTCTGGCGCCAGAGAACACGCGCCCGGGCGAATCAGGCAGCTCACAATAACAAGAAGGACGCCTCCGCCATGTTCCGAAAGCTCGATGTCTATCGCGGTTTCCTGCTGTGCTGTTTCGGACTCCTCTCCCTCGCCGCCCAGGCCAACCTGCCCAGCGAGGAACTGCAATTGCAGACCCTGCAGGTCTACACCTGCCGCTCGATCAACAGCCTGTTGCTGCTGCGCGGCGAAGGCTTCCAGGAAACCCACGCCGCCCAGCTGGAGAAGGACCTGGCCACCCTGGACAAGGCGGTCAAGGGCTACCCCAAGGCCGACGACGCCCTCAAGAAGGCCCATGCCGAATTCGTAACGCAGATTCGCAATGGCGTTTCCTACGGTCCCAAGGAAGAAGACCTGCCCTGGCGCTACAACCAGGACCTGAGCCGCGCCCTGCGCGAGCTGCTCAACCAGGTCGAGCGCTTCGTGCCGCCTACCGCCGACGCCAATCAGATTCCGCTGTGGGAGCTGCCGGTACGCGTCGAGTACCTGGCCACCCAGTACCTGGGTCGCGCTTACATCAGCGGCCTGGAACTGGCCCGAGAACAGCCCCAGGAATACCTCGGCCAGGACGAGAGCGTGCTGGTGCCGCTGCTGACCCAGCGCATCGACCAGTTGCCCGACAACGAGGCGACCAAGAAACTGCGCACCCGCTGGGAATACCTGAGCAAGGCGCTGCTGGACATGAACAGCAAGAGCAACAGCGGCGTCAGCGCTTCCGGCCGGCCCTGGGCGCCGATCATCGTCGACCGCAACTCCCGCGCCGTTTCCGGCCAGCTCATGCTGATCAGCCAGCAGTAGCGCCTCAGGCCGGAATCGCCTCAGGCTCTGGCTCCGGCGCCGCCACGGGTGCCGCGGGGGCGCTCTCCACGACAGGGGTCGCCTGCATTTCATCACGGTCCAGGTCGGCGGCCCGACCGACCAGCAGCGGGTCCGGGGCATGGGCGATCTTCTCGTCCTTGCCGGGGTAATCCAGCGTGTGCAGGAAGTGCCGCAGGCAGTTGAGGCGCGCGCGCTTCTTGTCGTCGGACTTGATCACCACCCAGGGTGCATCGGCGGTGTCGGTGTGGAAGAACATCGCTTCCTTGGCCTGGGTGTAGTCATCCCACTTGTCCAGCGACTGGATGTCGATGGGTGACAGCTTCCAGTGCTTGAGCGGGTCGTCGCGGCGCGAGACGAAGCGGCGCAGTTGCTCCTCGCGGCTCACCGAGAACCAGTACTTGAAGACCAGGATGCCGTTGCGCACCAGCATGCGCTCCAGCTCCGGCGTCTGCTGCATGAACTCCAGGTACTGGCGCGGCGAGCAGAAGCCCATCACCCGCTCGACGCCGGCGCGGTTGTACCAGGAGCGGTCGAAGAAGACGATCTCCCCGGCCGTGGGCAGGTGCTGGATGTAGCGCTGGAAGTACCACTGGCCGCGCTCGGCGTCGCTGGGTTTCTCCAGGGCGATGACCCGCGCGCCGCGCGGATTCAGGTGCTCCATGAAGCGTTTGATCGTGCCGCCCTTGCCCGCGGCATCACGGCCCTCGAACAGCACGACGACGCGCTGGCCGGTCTCCTTCACCCAGCTCTGCACCTTCAGCAGCTCGACCTGCAGCTGCTCCTTGAGATGTTCGTACTCCCTGCGCTGCAGCCGCTTGCGGTAAGGGTAGAAGGCCGGCAGCTCGGCGGACGTGGAGTCCTCGTTGCTGCCGCGCGGCGCCATGGCCACTTTCAGCGCGACCGGGCCATCGCTCTGGGCGCGGATTTCCTCCGCGCCATCGGTCATCGGCGGCTTGGCGGCTGGCGCCCGGCTGGCAGTCTTGTTGGCACGGCGTGCCGGGGCGGTTCTGCTGGTGACGGTCTCGGACATGGTCTCCTCCGGTGAGACATTGAGTGGTCAGGGGACTTCCCACTCTCTGCGCCAGCGGGGCGACCCTTCTTGACCGACATCAATTTCATCGAGCGAACCCGTCTCAATCCAGCCAGCAATCGGCTACAGCCAGCCTTTGTACTTGAACCAGTAGTAGGGAATGATCGCCGAGATCACCATGGCCACCAGCGCCATCGGGTAGCCGGCCAGCCACGCAAGCTCGGGCATGTGCGCGAAGTTCATGCCGTACACCGTGCCCACCAGGGTCGGCGGCAGGAACAGCACCGCGGCGATGGAAAACACCTTGATGATGCTGTTCTGCTCGATGTTGATCAGGCCCAGGGTGGCGTCCAGCAGGAAGGTGATCTCCCCGGCCATCTTGGTCTGGTACTCGCTGAGCGAGCGCACGTCGCGCTCCACCGACTTCATGCCCAGCTTCACCTCGTCGCTGATCCAGCCGTTGCTGCCCTGGCGGAAATAGCTCAGCGGCCGGCTGATGCTCAGCAGGCTCTCGTTGAGCTTGGACAGCAGCGAGTTCTTGCGCCCGAGCTGCTTGACCACTTCCTGCAGATCGGCCTTCTCGTTGGCCGGGCCCTCGCGGAAGATGCTGGTGCCCAGGCTGTCGAGCTGCTTCTGAACGTTCTCCAGCACATCGGCGATGCGGTCCACCACGCTGTCCATCAGTGTCACGAACAACTGGTCGCTGCGCCCCTCGCAGCCGCCGCGCTGGGTGCGCGTCTCGAAGGTGCGGAAGGCCAGCAGGTCGGTGTAGCGCACCGTCACCAGCCAGTGCGGCGTCAGTACGCAGGTGACCTCCGAGGTGCTCGGCTTGTGCTCGCGGATGCCGCCGACCACGGTGGTAGTCATGTACAGCGCGCCCTTGCTCTCGTAGAAGCGCGAGGAGTCCTCGATCTCCGCCATTTCCTCCTGCGTTGGCACGTCGACCTCGATGATCGACTCCAGCAGCTTTTCCTCTTCCGCCGTGGGCCGGAACAGGTCGATCCACAGCGTGTCCTTGGGCATGCCATGGCACTCGCTGCCGTTGTGGCGCACCAGGCGGTCGCCGACCAGGGTGTAATAGGTGATCATGTCGCCCGACAATCCTTTACAGCCAGAAGTTGATCCGCAGGTTGGCCAACTTCCCGGCGCTTCACAAGCCCATCGGAGAACACTGTGATGAGCGAACACGACGACAGCGAAGAGTCCTTCGCCGAAGACACCCTGATCCAGGCCATCGAGAACCAGATCGAGAGCGAGAACCCACCGGCGGCCCGCGCCGTGTTCAACAAGCTGACCCTGGTCGGCTACGAGCGCGAAGATGCCCTGCACCTGATGGCCCTGGTGCTCGCCCACGAGATCGAAGCGATGCTGGCCGATGACCGCCCCTTCAACGGTGAATGGTACGAACAGGCGCTGCGCGCATTGCCGACACTTCCGGACGGCACTGTTGCCGAATGAGACAGCGGCATAACACCGCTTGCCGAACCGGCGGGACTTGAGACTACACTGGAGCCTCATTGACCATCGGGAGTTATAAGAATGGCTTTCACCAAAGAAATGGTTGAAGAACTTGATCTGCTGGCGCTCTACGACCTGGAGAACAGCCAGGCCGGGTTGAAAGTGCACCACGACGCTTCCTCCGAAACAGTGGCCGCTGCCGAACGGCTCCACGCCAAGGGCCTGATCGACCAGCAGGACGGCGGCTATCTGACCAGCCTGGGCCTCGACGCCGCCGAGCACGCTCAGGTCCTGCTCGGCATCCTGCGCGGCTGACCTCAAGTTCCCCCGCGAGCGGGCGATAAACTGGCACATTTCCGAGCGCCGCATTCCCTGATGCGGCGCCGCTGGCCAGGCAGCAGTACGCCATGACGCTCACTCCCGAAATCCGCCCGGACATCGACGACGGCATCGACCGAAAGGTGCTTACGCAGCTGCGTCAGCGCTTCCTGAAGGTCAACGCCGCTCGTCTGCAGCGGGCCAGTGAAGCGCTGTCCACGCGCCAGCAGCTTGTTCTCAAGTTGCTGCCGCTGCTGCTGGACGTGAACCACCCGCTGCTGCCCGGCTATGTGTCGGCCAGCACCCCCGCAGGGCTGTCGAACTTCGTCCCGGACGAGGACATCCTCGCCGAAGCCCAGCGCCTGACCCGATCCTTCAGCTACAAGACCCGTCGCGGCAACCCGCCGCTGCCGATCCACGGGCTGTTCCTGATGGGTAGCCTGGGCACCGTCGCCCAGGCCGAGCAGAGCGACCTGGACCTGTGGGTCTGCCACGCCTCCGACCTCTCCCAGCGGGAGCTGGCGGAGCTGCGCCGCAAATGCGAGCTGCTCGAACAATGGGCCGCAACCCAGGGCGCCGAGGTGCACTGCTTCCTCGTCGACCCGCAGCACTACACCCAGGGCGCCCGCGAGGCGCGGCTGACCTCCGACGACTGCGGCACGAGCCAGCACTACCTGCTGCTGGACGAGTTCTACCGCACCGCCATCTGGCTCGGCGGCCGCACGCCGCTGTGGTGGCTGGTGCCGGTCTATGAAGAAAACCGCTACACCGAGTACTGCCAGACGCTGCTGAGCAAGCGCTTCATCCGCGCCGAGGATGTCCTCGACCTCGGCCACCTGGCGCGCATCCCGCCGGGCGAGTTCATCGGCGCCGGCATGTGGCAGTTGTTCAAGGGCATCGAGTCTCCCTACAAATCGGTGCTCAAGCTGCTGCTCACCGAGGTCTACGCCAGCGAACACCCGCAGGTTTCCTGCCTGAGCCTGCGTTACAAGCAGGCGATCTACGCCGGGCGCCTGGACATGGAAGACCTCGACCCCTACGTGATGCTCTACCGCCGACTGGAGGAATACCTCAAGGCGCGCGGGGAAACCGAGCGCCTGGAACTGATCCGCCGCTGCCTCTACCTCAAGGTCGGCAAGAAGCTCAGCCGGCCGCCACGCCAGGGCCACAAGAGCTGGCAGCGCAAGGTGATGGAGCGCGTCTCGGCCCAATGGAAGTGGGACAACCGCGCCTTCGCCCAACTGGACAGCCGCAGCCAGTGGAAAGTACGCCAGGTGCTGCTGGAGCGCCGCGCGCTGGTCAACGAACTGACCCACAGCTACCGCTTCCTCTCCCAGTTCGCCCGCCTGCAGCATGCCGCCAGCGGCATCAACCCGCGGGACATGGGTATCCTCGGGCGGCGCCTGTACGCCGCCTTCGAGCGCAAGGCCGGCAAGGTCGAATTCATCAACCCGGGTATCGCCCCGGACATGGCCGAAGACATCCTCACCCTCGCCCAGCTGCCGGGCGGCGACGCCGGCAAACCCCCATTCTGGGCGCTGTATGGTGGCAACCTATCGTTGCAGGAGATGGCCGACTTCGCCCCGTTGCGCCGCGCCCGTGACCTCATGGACCTGCTCGCCTGGAGCCATCGCAACGGCGTGGTCGATGCGACCACGCGGTTGTCCCTGCAGCCGGGCACCAGCGACCTGAGTGAGTTCGAGCTGCAGAACCTGCTGGGCAGCCTGCAGCAGGCCGTCCCGCTACCGCTGAACGAGGTGCCGGAAAGCGCCCTGCTGCGCAGCGCGGTGCCGTCGCAGGTGTTGCTGTTGGTGAACGTCGGCATCGACCCGCTGCGCCAGCACAGCCAGATGAACGTGCACATGACCACCGAGCGCACCGACTCGCTCGGCTATTCCGGCGTGCGCGACAACCTGGTGCTGACCCTCGACCAGATCACCCTCAACAGCTGGAACGAACTGCTGGTCAGCCGCTATTCCGGGCCCCACGCGCTGCTCGACTGCCTGCGCGAATTCCTCAACACGCTGCCCACCGACGCCCCGCCGCCGCGCCTGCTGGTGCGCTGCTTCTGCCGCAACCGCGCCGCGGCCATCGCCCAGCGCGTGGAAGACCTGTTCCGCGATGCCCATGCGCAGCTCGCCAGTGGCAAGGGCGGGCGCTATTTGCTGCAGGTGCGCCAGCATTTCCACCTGCTGCACCTGGTGCCCGGCAGCGTCAGCCATCGGGTGATCGAAGGGCTGCCGGCGCTGGTCGAGCACCTGGGCGACACCCAGGACGACAGTGGCTTCCTGCAGCTGGACCGGCACGCGCTGGAAGGCGACGACCTTGCCATGATCCTGCCACTGGGTCGGGCCAATACCGTGCAGGTGTTCTATCGCCTGGACGAAGGCAGCGCGGAAATCACCATCCTCGACGAGCGCAACGCCCTCTGGCGGCGTCGCCAGGAGTACGACACCGAGGAAGGCCTGCTGCTGCCGCTGCAGCGCTTCCTGCAGTCGGTGCAGTACCGCCGCAACGCCGTGATTTCGCTACTGGAAAGCCAGGGACCGGTGGGTGCGGACATCCTCTTCTACGAAGTGGTGACCAACGGTCACCAGCGCGCGCAACGCATCGAGCGGCGCAACACGCCGCAGCCGCTGGAAGCGCTGCCGTTCTACAACGTGCAGGCGATCGTCGAACCCGGAGAAGGCCAGCGCGCGCGCACCACGCTGTTCTGCAACCACCGCGAGTTCTCGGAACTGGAGTTCGGCAACGAGCTGTTCCAGGCCGTGGCCAGGCACATCCTGGACCGGCGTCGGGGACAGGAGCGCTACCCCTGCTACATCACCGACCTGGACCTGTCGGCCATGCGCGAGGGCGGCGAGCTACAGACGGTGCATTTCCTGCGCTACAAGCAGAGCCTGGAACAGGCGCTGAACCGGGCGCTGGCCGAGGCCTGAAGGCCGGACCGGACGCCCGGGGAGGGAAAGTCCCGGAAGGGGAACTCAGCGATCGAAGTCGCCGGCCGCTTCGGGCTGGTATTCGACTTCCAGCAGGGTCAGCTTCAGCGTCTTGCCGCTGGGCGCCGGCCAGTCGATGCTCTGGCCTGTGGTCAGGCCCAGCAGCGCGGTGCCCACCGGGGCGAGGACCGATACCTTGCCTTCTCCGCCGAGATCGGCCGGGTAGACCAGCGTCAGGTGGTATTCCTTGCCACTGCTTTCCTCGCGGCAGCGCACGGTGGAATTCATCGTGACCACGCCCGGCGGTATCTCGTCGTGGCCGACGACCGTGGCACGGGCCAGCTCGGCCTCCAACGCCTCGGCAGCGGGGCCGTACTCATCCAGGCTGTCGAGCATGCGCTCCAGACGTTGCAGGTCGAGTCGGGTGACGGTGATGGGAGTCGTGGTCATGATGGTTGGCAGTCTCCTTACAGGAGAGCCCCGGACGCTCGCGCGCTCGGGGCCCTGGGTGTTCTGGCAGTAAAGACGTTCGGGAAACGAACGCGCAATGAATTCCGAAAAAAGAAAAACCCCGCCCAAGGCGGGGTTTTCCCGGACACTAACACAGCACAGAAAATAAGCAACACCGACCAGTCACCACTTCGGCGAGTGGTTGTTTCGGCGCTTTTCGCAGTCTGCCAGGATCGCCCGGCGACGCTCGCTGTCCGCCTCGTTCCACTCCAGGATCTCGCCCAGGGTGCGGCCGCAGCCGACGCAGACATCCGCGTCGTCCAGGCAGCAGCGCCGGCAGCAGGGCGAGGCGACGCTCGCCTGCGCGTCAGATGCCGGGGAACTCGACATCCTCGCCAGCCTGTTCCAGCGTGGCGCGATTGAGCAGCGCGCCCAGCGGTTCGCGGGTGCTGTCGCAGATCCACAGCGAGCCGGATTCGTCGTAGTCGAAGTGGAAACCGCCGGAGCGCGCCGCCACCCACAGCTGGCGCAGCGCCGGCTGGCGGCTGAGGATCAGCTGGGTGCCGTTCTCGAAGCGCACGGTCAGCACGCCGCTGGAGTTCTCCAGGTCCAGGTCCAGATCGCTGTCGTCGAAGGCGTCCTCCACCGTTACCTGTACGGCGTCCACCAGGTCATGGAAGCGGGCCTCGCTCAAAGTGCTCATGCATCGTCCTCGGGATCAGTCAAAGGCACCAGTTTACGCCGGTATTCGCCCAGACTCTGCCCCGTCCAGCGCCGGAATGCGCGGGCGAGCGAACCGGCCTCACTGAAGCCCAGCAGATAGGCGATATCGGCGGTATCCAAAGCCGGGTCGCGCAAATAGTGGAGCACCAGCTGCTGGCGGGTTTCGTCCACCAGTTGGCTGAACGACAGGCCGGTATCGCGCAGGCGGCGCTGCAGGGTACGAGGGCTCAGGGCGAGCGTCAGCGACAGGCGCTCCAGGTCGGCGCCCTGCTCCGGCAACTGGCGCGCCAGCTCCAGGCGCGCGCGGTCAAGCACGCTGTCGCCCTTGTTGATCTCCACCAGCAGGCGTTCGGCGTAGGCATCCAGGGTGCGCTGTACCTGGGCGTCAGCCTGGCCGAGCGGCAGCGCCAGCAGGCGCTTGGGGAAGACCAGAGCATTGTCCGGCTGATCGAACAGTACCGGGCATCGGAAGATGCGTGCGTGTTCGCTGACGTCCGCCGGGGCGCTGTGGCTGAAGCGGACTTCGAACGGCGCCTCGTCCACGCCACTGACCCAATGGCCGAAGCTGACCCAGCCGGCCAGCGTCTCCTCGCTCATCTGCCGCTGCTGTTGCGGCAGCAGCGCCTCCCAGCAGTGCTTGACCAACGGCTCGCAACCGGCGCGCGGCGGCTCGTCGGCCAGCTCGACGCGGCCCAGGTTGCCCACCAGCGCGGCATAACGCGCCTGGCGATGCAGGGCGTCGGAAAGGGTCGCGCAGCTCATGATCAGGTAGCCGAGTACGCCGTAGTAGCCGGGGCGCACCGCTTCCCCCAGGTGCAGGCCGAGGTTGGCGTCGCCACTCAGGCGTACACCGGCGCCGACCAGTTCGAGGTAGGCACTGGCGGCGATACGCTGGTCGCGCTGAGCGAGGATCGAGGGCTCCAGATGCACCGTCGCCAGCAGCTTCGCCGGCTCTACGCCGTGGCGCTGCAGATGCTCCACAAGGCCCTGCAGGTAGGCCACCGACACCGAACTGGGCAGGGGATCGCGATAGTCCATCGAGCTTTCCATTTTTTGCCCGCCATCATAGGGCCAGTGGCCCGCCGGGCGCGAGCCGAAAGCCCCGCCGGGCGGGAGCCGGCTCGCATAGGCAAGCCGGCGGGGGGCCGGTATACTCCGGCCCCATTGACGCTTTATTACAAGGATTCCGCCATGAAGCGACTGCTGCTTCCCTTCGTCGCGATCGCCCTGCTGACCGCCGCCATCGCTGGCTGCGGGCAGAAAGGCCCGCTGTACCTGCCGGACGACGAAAAGGCCAAGAACGAACACAGCAAGGACCGCTACGGTCTCTGAGGGCGTTCCCATGGACGCCTTCGACGTCCGCGGCGGGCTATTGCTCGTGGCAGACGTGCCAGCGTCGGCGATTGCCGAGCGCCTTGGCACGCCGCCCGGCGAAACCGGCGACTTCCCCGCCGGCATCGCGCTCCCGCCCGGAAAGAAGGTGACCTGCTGGCCGTTCATCCGGCCGGCGCCTATGGTTTCGTCATGAATTCCAACGACAACACCCGGGGCCGCGCCGCCGAGGTGCTGGTGGATAGCTCGGCCGCGCACAGGGTGCGCAGCCGCAAGAGACAAGAGCTGTTCGCCGGCGAAAGCCTGCTGCCGGACTGAGGCCGAGACGACGATGCTTCTGCGCTTTACCAAGATGCACGGGCTGGGCAATGACTTCATGGTCCTGGACCTGGTCAGCCAGCACGCCCACGTGCAGCCACGCCACGTCAAACAGTGGGGCGACCGCAACTTCGGGGTCGGATTCGATCAACTGCTGATCGTCGAGCCGCCGGGCAACCCGGAC
This sequence comes from Pseudomonas multiresinivorans, assembly GCF_012971725.1. Taxonomy (NCBI): domain Bacteria; kingdom Pseudomonadati; phylum Pseudomonadota; class Gammaproteobacteria; order Pseudomonadales; family Pseudomonadaceae; genus Pseudomonas; species Pseudomonas multiresinivorans. The sequence continues at coordinate 906,588 of NZ_CP048833.1, read as the reverse complement.
GCGGACTTTCGCTACCGCATCTTCAACTGCGACGGTACCGAGGTCGAACAGTGCGGCAACGGCGCGCGCTGCTTCGCCCGCTTCGTGGTGGACAAGCGCCTGACCGCGAAGAAGACCATCCGCGTGGAAACCAAGGGCGGCATGATCGAGCTGACCATCGCCAACGATGGCCAGGTCACCGTCGACATGGGCCCGCCGCGCCTGGTGCCCGAACAGGTGCCGTTCAAGGCCGAGAGCGAGGCGTTGAGTTATCCCCTGGAAGTGGACGGGCAGCGCTACGAGCTGGCCGCCATCTCCATGGGCAACCCGCACGGCGTGCTGCGCGTGGATGACGTCGACAGCGCACCGGTACGCACCCTGGGCCCGAAACTCGAAATCCACGAAAGCTTCCCGCAGAAGGCCAACATCGGCTTCCTGCAGATCGTCAATCCGCACCAGGCACGCTTGCGCGTCTGGGAACGCGGCGCCGGCGAGACCCTGGCCTGCGGCACCGGCGCCTGCGCCGCCGCCGTCGCAGGCATTCGCCAGGGCTGGCTGCAATCGCCGGTACAGATCGACCTTCCCGGCGGACGGTTGTCCATCGAGTGGGCAGGGCCGGGTCAGCCCGTTATGATGACCGGGCCCGCCGTGCGGGTGTTCGAAGGCCAGGTACGTCTATAACCGGGACGCTTATGACCGATACTCCGCAGGACCCCAGCGTTACGCTCGAAGCCGAACAGGTCGCCGACTATCTTCGCCGGCACCCTGAATTCTTCGTCGATCATGACGAGCTGATCCCGGAGATGCGCATTCCGCACCAGCCGGGCGATGCCGTGTCGCTGGTGGAGCGCCAGGTCCGCCTGCTGCGCGAGCGCAACATCGAGATGCGCCATCGGCTGTCGCAGCTGATGGACGTGGCCCGCGACAACGATCGTCTGTTCGACAAGACCCGCCGCCTGGTGCTCGATCTGCTCGACGCCACCAGCCTGGAAGAAATCGTTAGCACGGTGGAAGACAGCCTGCGCCACGAGTTCCTCGTGCCCTACGTCAGCCTGATCCTGTTCAGCGACAACAACCTGCCGGTGGGCCGCTCTGTGAGCAGCGCCGAAGCGCACCAGGCCATCGGTGGCCTGCTGTCCGGAGGCAAGACCGTCTGCGGCGTGCTGCGCCCCCATGAGCTGGCCTTCCTGTTCTGCGAAAGCGAACGCGAGCAGGTCGGCTCCGCCGCCGTAGTGCCGCTGACCTTCCAGGGGCTGCACGGCGTACTGGCGATCGGCAGCCCCGACCCACAGCATTACAAGAGCTCGCTGGGCACCCTGTTCCTCGGCTACGTCGCCGAAGTCCTCGCGCGCACCCTGCCGCGCTTCTCCACGCCTCTGCGCTCGGTACGCTGACCTTCGCAACGCGGTAAGCTGCCAGCCTGGCTGTATCACTGGGAGCTTTCCGCGTGTCGCTCGAAGCCGATCTGCAAGCCTATCTGGAACACCTGCGCAGCGAGCGCCAGGTGTCCGTGCACACGCTCGACGGCTACCGCCGCGACCTGGCGCGCCTCGCCGCGCTGTGCGAGAAATCCTCGATCAACGAATGGTCTGCGCTGCAAGTGCGCGACCTGCGCCTGTTCGTTGCCCGCCTGCACCAGCAGGGGCTGGCCAGCCGCAGCTTGGCCCGCCTGCTGTCGGCCACCCGCGGGTTGTACCAGTACCTGATTCGCGAGGGCCGCTGCCGGCACGATCCCGCCGACGGCCTCGCCGCGCCCAAGGGCGCCCGCAAGCTGCCGCGCACGCTGGATACCGACCGTACCGCACAACTGCTGGACGGCGGCGTCGAGGACGAGTTCATCGCCCGCCGCGACCAGGCGTTGCTGGAGCTGTTCTATTCCTCCGGCCTGCGCCTCTCCGAGCTGGTCGGCCTGGACCTGGAATGGCTGGACCTGAAAGACGGCCTGGTACGCGTCCACGGCAAGGGCAACAAGGTCCGCGAACTGCCGGTCGGCCGCGCCGCGCGGCAAGCCATCGAAGCCTGGCTGCCACTACGGGCCAGCGTGTCGCCGCAGGACAACGCCGTCTTCATCGGCCGCAGCGGCAAGCGCCTGACGCCGCGCGCCATCCAGCTGCGCGTGCGCGAGGCCGGCGTGCGCGAGCTGGGCCAGCACCTGCATCCGCACATGCTGCGGCACTCCTTCGCCAGCCATATGCTCGAATCCTCCCAGGACCTGCGCGCGGTACAGGAGCTGCTCGGCCACGCCGACATCGCCACCACGCAGATCTACACCCACCTGGATTTCCAACACCTCGCCACGGTCTACGACCAGGCGCACCCACGGGCACGCCGTAAACCCGGAGCAGAAGAATGAGTATCCGTCTGGTCACCTTCGATCTCGATGACACGCTGTGGGACGTCGCCCCGGTGATGAACAGCGCCGAAGCCACCCTGCGCGACTGGCTCGCGGTGAATGCTGCACAGCTCGGCCCGGTACCCATCGAGCACCTGTGGGCAATCCGCTCGCGGCTGATGCAGCAGGACCCGATGCTCAAGCACCGCCTGAGCGAGCTGCGCCGGCGCATCCTGTTCCACGCGCTGCTCGACGCGGGTTATCCACAGCCCGAGGCGACGGAGCTGGCCGAGGCCGGCTTCCAGACCTTCCTCCAGGCGCGACACCAAGTGGCACTGTTCCCCGAAGTGCACCCGACCCTGGAGCAACTGGCCAACCGCTTCATCCTCGGCGTGCTCACCAACGGCAACGCCGATGTGCGCCGACTGGGCCTGGCCGATTACTTCCAGTTCGCCCTGTGCGCGGAAGAGCTGGGCGTCGGCAAGCCCGACCCGCATCCGTTCCAGGAAGCGCTCAAGCGTGGCGGTGTGGCGGCGGAAAATGCCGTGCACATCGGCGACCACCCCAGCGACGACATTGCCGGCGCGCGCCGCGCAGGCATGAAGGCAATCTGGTTCAACCCGGCGCGCAAGGCGTGGGATGGCGAGGAAGCGCCCAGTGCGATCATCCACAACCTGGCAGAGCTGCCGGGCGTCCTGGCAAGACTGTAGAAGCGGACTCCGTCCGCGATAGGTTCGCATCCCGCCGGACGCCATCGCGGACGGAGTCCGCTCCTACGCACATGAAAAATCGCAACAAACGGACATGAAAAAGCCCCGCCGCTCCAGACGGAGCGGCGGGGCTTTTTCATGTCGCGTCAGATATCAGATAGGGCGGCTGCCGTATTTGCTATCCGGCTTCTTGGGCGGGTCGGCCACGACGTTGGGCTCGATCTCCTGCACCTTGCCGCCGCGAGTGAGGAATTCCTCCATCGCGCGAGCCAGTGCATCACGATCCTTCTGCTTGGCTTCGACCGAGGGCAGTTCCTCTTCTTCCGCAGCGGCCTTGGCTTTCTTGCCACCGCCCTTGGAAGAAGGGGCTTCATCCCCATCGCTGCTGTCTGCTTCGGCGTCGCCGTCGTCGGCTGCGGCGAGTTCCTCGCCATCATCCTCGTCAGCGCCGTCCAGCTCGTCCTGTTCCAGTTCTTCGTCGCTCATTGTTCAACCTCTGTGGTGCTGCAAAGCACGTTAGTTATAGCCCAGCTGCGCGCTTTGACGAACGCCGCCGGAAAAAATTCATACAAGCTCGCCCTGCCAGGTCGCCACTATCCTGCGCGGGCCGCCGTGGTCACGGTGCTCGCCCAGATAGATACCCTGCCAGGTGCCCATTGCCAAGCCTCCCTGCTGTATCGGCAGCGTCAGCTGACAGCCCAGCAGACTCGACTTGAAATGCGCCGGAAGGTCATCCGGCCCCTCGTAGTCATGCTCATAGCCGCCTTCACCCTGGGGCACCAGGCGATTGAAGAACCGCTCGAAGTCGCGACGCACCGAGGGATCGGCATTCTCGTTGACCGTCAGCGAGGCGGAGGTGTGCTGCAACAGCAGGTGCAGCAGGCCCACCCGGCACTTCGACAGTTCCGGCAGCGCGGCCAGTATCTCGTCGGTGACCAGGTGGAAACCTCGCGGGCGAGGGCGCAGGGTGATGATTTTCTGCTGCCACATGGCGGGCACTTCTCCGTCGCTAACGGTGATGCGCGCGCATTCTAGCGTGCTGATCGAAAAAGCAAAGGGCGCCCGAGGGCGCCCTTCGTCGAACTTGCGCGAACCCTTACAGGTTGTAGCCGCGTTCGTTGTGCAGGGAGAGGTCCAGACCCACGGTTTCCTCTTCCTCGGTGACGCGCAGGCCCATGACCAGGTCCAGGACCTTGAGGATCACGAAGCTGACGATACCGGTGTAGACGATGGTGAAGGCCACGCCCTTGAACTGGGTGAACAGCTGCGCGCCGATGTCGGTCACGGTGCCGAAGCCGCCCAGGGCCGGCGCTGCGAACACGCCGGTGAGCAGGGCGCCGACGATACCGCCGACCGCATGCACGCCGAAGGCGTCCAGGGAGTCGTCATAGCCGACTGCGCGCTTGAGGCTGGTGGCAGCGAAGAAGCAGATCACGCCGGCAGCCAGGCCGATCACGATGGCGCCCATCGGGCCGCAGGTACCGGCGGCCGGGGTGACGGCCACCAGGCCGGCAACCACACCCGAAGCGATGCCCAGGGCGCTCGGCTTACCGTGGGTGATCCACTCGGCGAACATCCAGCCCAGGGCGGCGGCCGCGGTGGCGATCTGAGTGACCAGCATGGCCATGCCAGCGGTGCCGTTGGCAGCAGCGGCGGAACCGGCGTTGAAGCCGAACCAGCCCACCCACAGCAGCGCGGCGCCGATCAGGGTGTAGCCCAGGTTGTGCGGCGCCATGGCAGCGGTCGGGTAGCCCTTGCGCTTGCCCAGCACGATGCACGCCACCAGGCCTGCGATACCGGCGTTGATGTGCACTACGGTGCCGCCGGCGAAGTCCAGCACGCCCCAGTCCCACAGCAGGCCGCCGTCGCCGCTCCAGACCATGTGGGCGATCGGTGCATAGACCAGGGTGAACCACAGCGCGGTGAAGATCAGCATGGCGGAGAACTTCATGCGCTCGGCGAAGGCGCCGACGATCAGGGCCGGGGTGATGATCGCGAAGGTCATCTGGAACATCACGAAGATGCTTTCCGGGAACAGCGCGGCAGCGGAAGTCAGGCCGTTGCTGGTCAGGCCGCTGAGGAAGGCCTTGTCCAGGCCGCCGACGAAGGAAGCGAAGTTGACCACGCCCTTCTCCATACCGACGGTATCGAAGGCCAGGCTGTAGCCGTAGACGACCCAGAGGATGCTGATCAGCGCGGTGATCGCGAAGCACTGCATCATGATCGACAGGACGTTCTTGGCACGCACCATGCCGCCGTAGAACAGGGCCAGGCCGGGGATGGTCATCAGCAGCACCAGGGCGCTGGAAATCAGCATCCAGGCGGTGTCGCCGCTGTTCAGGACGGGGGCCGCAGCCTCGTCGGCCAAGGCCAGACCGGGCATTGCGAGGGGCAATAGGGCGCCTAGCCCTGCGTATTTGCGCAGAGTCATTGTTGTTTCTCCTGGGGCGTGGGGTTCGGTGTGGGCTTGGCTTAGATCGCGTCGGTGCCGGTTTCGCCGGTACGGATACGAATGGCCTGTTCCAGATTTACGACAAAGATCTTGCCGTCACCGATCTTCCCGGTGTTGGCGGCCTTGGTGATGGCTTCGATAACACGATCCAGCTGGTCATCGGCGATGGCGACGTCGATCTTCACCTTCGGCAGGAAATCGACAACGTATTCCGCGCCACGGTACAGCTCGGTGTGGCCCTTCTGCCGGCCGAAGCCTTTGACTTCGGTCACAGTGATGCCCTGCACGCCGATCTCGGACAGCGACTCACGAACGTCGTCCAGCTTGAACGGCTTGATGATGGCTGTGACTAGCTTCATGTAACTCTCTCCCGTGTTTTGGTGGACCCGCCCCAGGAAGAACGAACCCGGAGACAAGTCTAAGCGCAGTGTCTGGCTTTTGTAATGCGCCGGCCGCCCTACCTCAGCACTCCGACTGCGTTGATCGAAGCGATCCCCTGCCTCGCCTGCCGCACCGGAACTGCATCGGTGCACGCCATGTATGCCCCAAAGCATGAAGCTTGCCAGTTCGTGGAAATGCCCGTGCCATCAGGCACTTGGCGTAAAAGCGAGGTTTCTGGCGATTCGCCAGCGCCGCTCGGGCGCACCGAAAGCGCGCACGGCGAGCGGGCACACTGCTCAAAAAGCGTGCAACCCCACGCGCCGCAGGCGGCGTCGGCTGCGTGATAGACTGCGCTCTGATTCAATCCGGAACCCATGAACCATGCTGCCGCCCAAAGCCTTCCTCGATGCCATCAGCCAACAAGCCGGACGCCTGTTCGGTGGCGAATCGCCCCTGCCGAAGGCCGAGCTGGAAGCCCAGTTCAAGGTTCTGATGCAGAGCGCCTTCAGCAAGCTCGACCTGGTCAGCCGCGACGAATTCGACAGCCAGATGGTCGTCCTCGCGCGCACCCGCGCCCGCCTCGAGGCACTGGAAGCCAAGGTCGCGGAGATGGAAGCGAAGCTCTCCCCTGCCGACACCGCCGCACCCGCCTCCGAAAATTAAGCCCCGCCTGGCGGGCGGCATGCGATCCAGGAGTGATCCATGTCCCTCGCCATCGTCCATAGCCGCGCCCAGGTCGGCGTGGAAGCGCCCGGCGTCACCGTCGAGGCGCACCTCGCCAACGGCCTGCCTTCACTGACCCTGGTCGGCCTGCCCGAAGGCGCCGTGAAGGAGAGCAAGGACCGCGTCCGCAGCGCCCTGCTCAACGCCGGCTTCGATTTTCCCGCCCGCCGCATCACCTTGAATCTCGCCCCGGCCGACCTGCCGAAGGACGGCGGGCGTTTCGACCTGGCCATTGCCCTGGGCATCCTCGCCGCCAGCGGCCAGTTGGCCGACGCCGCCGGGCTGGATGAACTGGAATGCCTGGGCGAACTGGCGCTCTCCGGCACGCTGCGACCGGTCCCCGGTGTGCTGCCCGCCGCCCTGGCTGCCCGCGCCGCCGGCCGCGCGCTGGTGGTGCCAAAGGAGAACGCCGAAGAAGCCAGCCTCGCCAGCGGCCTGACCGTCTACGCCGTGAGCCATCTGCTGGAACTGGCCGCGCACTTCAGCGGCCAGGAGCGCCTGCGTCCTTATGAGGCGAACGGTTTGTTGCGGATTACGCCGCCCTATCCCGACCTGTCGGAAGTGCAAGGCCAGACTGCCGCCAAGCGAGCCCTGCTGGTAGCCGCCGCCGGCGCACACAACCTGTTATTCAGTGGGCCGCCCGGCACCGGCAAGACCCTGCTCGCCAGCCGCCTGCCCGGCCTGATGCCGCCGCTGGACGAAGACGAAGCTCTGCAGGTTGCGGCGATCCATTCCGTGGCGGGGCGCGGGCCGCTGACCCACTGGCCGCAGCGCCCATTCCGACAGCCGCACCACACCGCTTCCGCGCCGGCGCTGGTCGGAGGTGGCAGCCGCCCGCAACCGGGCGAGATCACCCTGGCGCACGAGGGTGTGTTGTTCCTGGATGAATTGCCGGAGTTCGATCGCAAGGTCCTGGAGGTTCTCCGCGAACCGCTGGAAGGGGGAGAAATAGTTATTGCCCGCGCCAACGGTCGTGTGCGCTTCCCGGCACGCTTCCAACTGGTGGCAGCGATGAACCCCTGCCCCTGTGGCTATCTCGGCGACCCCAGCGGCCGCTGCCGCTGTTCGCCCGAGCAGATCCAGCGCTACCGCGCCAAGCTCTCCGGGCCGCTGCTGGACCGCATCGACCTGCACCTCACCGTCAGCCGGGAAAGCACCAGCCTCGCGCCCAGCGGCCCGAGCACCAGCAGCGCGGAACTGGCCACTCAGGTCGCCGCCGCCCGCCAGCGCCAGCTCGCCCGCCAGGGCTGCGCGAACGCCTTTCTCACGCTGAAGAAGATGCACCAATATTGTGCATTGACCCCAGAAGACCAGGCCTGGCTGGAGAAGGCCGGCGAGCGCCTGAACCTGTCACTGCGCGCCCTGCACCGGATTCTCAAGGTCGCTCGTACCCTCGCCGACCTGCAGCAGGCTGACAACATCGCCCGCCCGCACCTGGCCGAAGCGCTGCAATACCGCGCGGGGCATTAACGCGCCAAATCCTCGGCAACCGCGAGTAGACTCAACTCGACCGTTGCATTCTTCGGCAACTGATAGACACCGACCGAAGTACGCGTATGCACGCCAGCCGCGCCCAGCACCTCATACAGCACCGCCGAAGCGCCATCGGCCACCTCGCTGTGCTGGGTGAAATGCTCGGCGGACTGCACGAACACATTGAGCTGCAGCACCTTGCGGACGTTATCCAGATCACCCAGCGCCTGCCGCAGCAATGCCAGCGCCCGCATCACGCAGACCTTGGCGGCCAGCTGGGCATCGGCCAGCGACACCTCACTGCCCGCCCGACCAGTGACGACGACTTCATCGCCTACCCGCGGAATCTGCCCACTCAGGTGCACCTGGTTTCCGTCGATGAGGAAAGGCACGTAGTTGCCACCGATCTTCATTTCACCGCTGAAGTCGTAGCCGAGTTCGGCGGCGATCCATTCAAACGCAGCAGCGCGCGTCTCGCTCATAAGTGCTCCCTGAATGGTCTGTAGGTGATCAGCAGCGCCAGAATGGCCGCATCGCTTCCAGCTTCGCCTGCTCGCGGCTGATGCCGATGTCGCGCAGTTGCTCGTCGGAGAGTTCCAGGAGTTGCTTGCGGGTGCGCACGCGGCGCCAGAACTGCTGCCAGCGGCTTTCGCCGTGCTCACGCGGCGCCACGCGGGTGCCCGGAATTTCCAGCAGTTCCTGTTGATAAAGGGTCAGCCGCACATCGCTCAGGCCGCTCATGTCGTCGCTCCTCCAGTCGGGCTCTTCGGACGTGGGGCTAGCGTGGCGAATCGGGGAAAATCATTACAGATTCAACAAGGCAGAGTTTTTTCCATACAGAGCTGGGCGAAATCGGTCTGAATGGCGTATTTTTTCCCGATCTGTACTGCATCGAGCCGAACCGACCCGGCACGGGAGATCTGTCATGAAACGCTACGCGCAGTTGGCCGCCACCCTCGGCGAACGCATCGAGCAAGGCCTGTATCGCCCCGGCGATCGCCTGCCCTCGGTGCGCGCACTGAGCGAAGAGCACGGCGTCAGCATCAGCACCGTGCAGCAGGCCTACCGCGTACTGGAGGATGACGGCCTGGTGGAGCCGCGGCCGAAGTCCGGCTACTTCGTGCCGGAACGTCGCGAGCTGCCGCCAATGCCGGCGATGACTCGCCCGGCGCAACGGCCAGTGGATGTCTCGCAGTGGGACCAGGTACTGGAACAGGTGCGCCGCGCGCCGGGCGGCGACTTCGTCCAGCTCGGGCGCGGCACCCCGGATATCGCCAGCCCGTCGCTCAAGCCGCTGCAACGGGCGATGGTCCATGCCGCGCGCCGAACCGATCTGCAAAGCCTCGGCTACGAAGGCATCCAGGGGTCGCTGCCGCTGCGCGAACAGATCGCCCGGCTGATGCTCGATTCCGGCTGCCAAGTGCCGCCAAGTGAAATCGTCATTACCACCGGCTGCCAGGAAGCGCTGGCCATCACCCTGCGCGCCATCTGCGAGCCGGGGGACATCATCGCCATCGACTCGCCGAGCTTCCACGGCGCCATGCAGGCGCTCAAGGCGTATGGCCTGAAGGCGCTGGAAATTCCCACCGACCCCACCAACGGCATCAGCCTGGAAGCGCTGGAACTGGCCATGGAACAGTGGCCGGTGAAGCTGATCCTGCTCACCCCCAACTGCAACAACCCGCTGGGCTACATCATGCCCGACGCCCGCAAGCGCGCCCTGCTGACGCTGGCGGCGCGCTACGACGTGCCGATCCTCGAGGACGACGTCTACGGCGAACTGGCCTACGCCTTCCCGCGCCCGCGCAGCATCAAGTCCTTCGACACCGACGACCGCGTGCTGCTGGCCAGCTCCTTCTCCAAGACGGTCGCACCCGGCCTGCGTACCGGCTGGGTGGTGCCGGGGCGCTACCTGGATCGCATCCTGCACTTCAAGTACATCGCCAGCGGCACCTGCGCGCCGCAGCCGCAGATGGCCCTGGCCGAATTCGTCGGCGGCGGCCACTACGAGCCGCATATCCGCCGCATGCGCGCGCAGTACCAGCGCCACCGCGACCTGATGACCGAGTGGGTCGGCCGCTACTTCCCCGAAGGCGCGCGGGTCACCCGGCCGCGCGGCGGCTTCATGCTCTGGGTCGAGTTCGACCCGCAGTTCGACAGCGTGCGGCTGAACCAGGAGCTGCGCCGCGACAACGTGCAGGTTGCGGCGGGCAACATCTTTTCCGCCTCGGGCAAGTACCGCAACTGCATCCGCATGAACTACTCCAACCGCGACCTGCCGCTGATCGAGGCTGCCGTGCGCAAGGTCGGCGCCTGCGCCGGGCGACTCACCGCCGAGTTGCGCGAGCAGCAGGCCGAGCCGCTGCCGGCCTGAGGCGAAACATTTATCCACAGCCCGGCGCTGCCCCGTGGCCGCGCCCTGCTGTACCTTGGTTTCCTTTTGCCGGGCTCCTGCCTTGACCAGTCTGACCCTCGGCCCACTGGCCCTTCCCCTGCCCCATGTCCTGCTCTACCTCGGCTTCTTCGGCGCCCTGCTGGCCGGTTGGCTGGCCGGGCGCAAGCGCGGCGCCAATCCCGAAGGCGCATTGTTCGCCATGCTTCTCGGCGGCCTGCTGGTGGCGCGGCTGGCCTTCGTCGCGCGCTACTTCGAGCAGTACGCGGCGATGCCGGCAAGCATCGTGGATATTCGCGACGGCGGCTTTCTCGCACTGCCGGGAGTGATCGCTGCCGCTCTGATCGGCGCACTGCTGGCCTGGCGCAGAACGGAGCTGCGCCGCCCGCTGGCCGTCGCGGCCGTGGTCGGTGTGTGCCTGTGGGGCGGCGGCAAAGCCGTGACTTCGGCGTTGGATCGCAGCCAGCAGATTCCCGAGCTCACGGTGAGGGACCTGCGCGGTGCGGCCGTGGACCTGCGCGCGCTGGATGGCCGGCCCATGGTGGTGAACCTCTGGGCCACCTGGTGCCCGCCGTGCCGGCGCGAAATGCCGGTGCTGGAGGCCGCGCAGAAGCAGCGCAGCGATGTGCGCTTCCTGCTGGTCAACCAGGGTGAGAACGCCGAAGCCGTGCAGCGGTTCCTGCGCGACCAGGGCCTGAGCGAAGCGGCGGTGTTGCTCGACAGCGGCAACCGCCTGGGCCAGCTCACCGGTTCCTACGGCATGCCCACCACGCTGTTCTACGACGCCCAGGGACGCCTGAAGCACAGCCAGATGGGCGAGCTTTCCGCCGCCAGCCTGGAGTACGGGCTGGGTCAGCTCAAGGAGTGATCAGCCCAATACGTTGAATCCGACGGGAAATGAATAACATCAGCTTATTAAGCAACTGATATATGCATCACAGAGAATAACGGCAGCATGACTCCATTTACATTCAATACTGCTGCGAAATATCAGACTTCTATCAAACTGAAAACCTCACATATCGGCGCAACTTCAGGACAACAGAAATCACCAATAAGCTTTGATTTTATTACGGTTTTCCTGAGAAACCTCTGTTAGCCAGAGAGAATATTCTGATTTCCCTCTAAAGCAAAAACGCCCTGCGAAGCCATTCACTACGATGGCGCGGCATCAATTCATTTGATGACGTGTCGTCCGCAGGCACGGCCTGCGGCGGCACTGTTTTGCACTTTATCGAAGGAAATACATGATGGGTCTATTTAATATTCTTGGACTGGGCACAGGCACTTCGAGCTCAACTTCGTCCAAATTGAATTTCAACCTCAACGTCGCCACCAAGAATACCGAAGTTGCTGTCAACAGCATTGTGGACAAGGCCGCTGGAACAGCGCAGACGGACGTTCAGGTGAAAACCCAGGATGCCGCCGGCAAGGCGCTGGACCTCGCGATCAACTCCCTGGTGAACAGCTCGCAGACAGGTACCACCAGCAAGCTCGGCCTGGGCCTGGTGACGCAGAACGGCGCCAAGACCACCACCACCGCGCTTGATAGCCTCTTCAATGCCACCAAATCCGGCCTGACCGGCCAGGCGGACGTCGGCGTCAAGGTGCAGGATGGCCTGAACAAGGCACTCGACTTCGCCAACAGCTCGGCCTTCAACGTCAACAAGGATGGCGCTGCCGCCCAGACCGCGCTGGCCATGACCACCCAGAATGGCACCAAGTCCTCCGCCACCCTGTTCGACGGTATCGCCAGCCTCGGCAAGGACGGCGCCGCCGGCCAGGCGAACCTGGGCGTAAAGGTGCAGGATGGTCTGAGCAAGGTTCTCGACTTCGCCAACAGCTCGGTGTTCAACCTCAACAAGGATGGCGCTGCCGCCCAGACCGCGCTGGACATGACCACCCAGAATGGCACCAAGTCCTCCGCCACCCTGTTCGACGGTATCGCCAGCCTCGGCAAGGACGGCGCCGCCGGCCAGGCGAACCTGGGCGTCAAGGTGCAGGATGGTCTGAGCAAGGTTCTCGACTTCGCCAACAGCTCGGTATTCAACCTCAACAAGGATGGCGCTGCCGCCCAGACCGCGCTGGACCTGACCACCCAGAATGGCACCAAGTCCTCCGCCACCCTGTTCGACGGTATCGCCAGCCTCGGCAAGGACGGCGCCGCCGGCCAGGCGAACCTGGGCGTCAAGGTGCAGGATGGCCTGAGCAAGGCACTCGACTTCGCCAACAACTCGCTCTTCGATGCCAGCAAGGACGGCGTGACGGGCAAGACAGCGCTGGGGCTGGCTGTCCTGAACGGTGCCAAGGCTTCCACCGCACTGTTCGATGGCCTGTTCAGTGCGGACAGCCACTCGTTGGCTGGCAAGTCCAGCGTCGATGCGCAAAGCCAGGACGCCCAGGGCAAGTTCAACCTTGCTGGCACTTCGCTGTTCAGCGCCGACGGCTCCGGGGCGACTGCGCAGTCCGATCTCGGCATGGTCATTCAGAACTCGCAGAAGCTTGCCGCCCTCAAGCTGAGCGATCTCCTGCAGGTCGGCCGTGACGCCCTGTCGTTCTCCGGCGATCACGCCGTGCAGGTACAGCAGGCGGAAGGTGGCTCCTACCATCCGGTGTTCAACACGGCCCTGGCGCTGGAGTCGGTTCTTCCCTTGCACCACGAAGCCGCACTGGCCTGACCGGGCCCGATGCTGCCAGCCGATAGCGGTGGCAGCAGGCAACCGCCCAGCATCCCTGCTGGGCGGTTTCTTTCCGGCCCTCAGCAGTGGGCCGCCAGGCCATGAAGCGCGGCCGGAGTCAGGCGCGCAGGTGGTTTTCCATCAGCCCTACGGCATCGTGCCAGCGCACCCACAGGCTGCCCTGCCAATCCATCACCGGCAGCGCTTCACCCAGCAGATGCTGCATGCGCCGGCGCGGCAGGCGCGCGTCGTGGTTGGGCTGGTCGCGCAGGGCAGGCAGCACTTCATTGGTCAACCACTGGCGCAGGCTACGGTTCTCCGGGTGGTAGCAGTAGACCAGCAGCAGGGCGTAGAAGCCGCTTTCACTGACCAGCAGCTCCGGTTCGGGATTGCCAACGAGGCGCTCACGGCGGCTCTGATCGCCATCGAGACGGGCAATGAAGGGCGCGGATATCTTGTAGCTGAGCAGCTTGCCGAGGTCACGTACCACGAACCACGCCTGCTGCTCGATCATCAGAGCGCGCAACTGCCGGTTATGGCGGACGAAACAGGTCGGGGTGAGGCCTTGGTCGGCCGGAGAAATCGAAAGGTTCATGCAGAAGCTCCTTGCTCATTCAGGAAGCCGCCGCCCGGAACTGCCGACAGAGGGAGGCGGACCGTGCAAGGGTGGAAACCGGACATTAGACAGCGATAGCCGGTCGGGCCGAAGCCCGCCTCACACGGCCCGCCATGGAGTGCGAAGCGAATCCGGCACCGAATAGGTGCCGGATTGCCCAACCCATGACGATCACTGTCGAATGTTCAGGTTTCCACACCTGGCCACGATGACGCCGTGGCAGGGCGAAACGCTAAGCAGTGAACTTGTAGGACCGCAACGCCGCGGCAGTGTAGGGACCTTCCCAAGCGCAGCGCAGCCGCTTTACCGCCCCAGCGCGAAGACTTTCAGGAACTGCGAGGCTGTCGGGAAATTCACCGGAAGATCCCCTGCACCAGCGTCCGCCTGAAGGAAGGGCACCAAGCGGTTCGCGAGCAAGCTCGCTCCTACAAGGAGCGGAGCACACCTGTAGGAGCGAGCTTGCTCGCGAACCGATCTGCCCGACAGCGCAGGAGCTGGGCAATGGCTTAGGGCACATAACTCGGAACGGGTTATGTGCCGGCCATTTCGCGGCGAATAACGCTGGCGCGTTATGCGCCCTACCAGAGCAGCCATGGTGCAAGCACCGGAAAGGGGCGTAGGAGCGGACTTCGTCCGCGATGGCATCCGGCGCGATGCGGACCGATCGCGGACGGAGTCCGCTCCTACACAGGCGAACGCGCTTACTGGATATCTTCCGGCGTGACGATCACCCAGTTCTTGTCGGCGGTCACCGGCTGGCCAAGCTTGGCCTGGGCCTCGGCATTCTTCTTGATCATGCCGTTGAGCTGGTCCATGTACTTGGCCTTGCGGTTGATCCACAGGTGCACGCCGTTCTCGGCGGTACCGTTGAAGAGCATGTAGCCGTCGCTGCTGGGCGTATCGCCGCCGACCAGGATGGGCTTCTTCCACTGGTCGATGTAGGTGAGGATCGCCGCCTGCTTGCCGGCCATCCAGGTCGCCGGGGTCCACAGGTAGGGGGTGATCTCCAGGTCCAGGTTGGCCTTGGGATCGTACTTGCCCTCGCTGATCTGCTTGCGCGCGGTGGTCAGCGCGCCACTCTGGCGGTCCTTGAGCAGGGTGGTGACGCCGATGACATTCTCCGGCTTCACGTTGTAGCCGTACTTGGGATCGCTGGCGACCATGCGCACCAGTTCCTCGTGGGCGGCGGTCATCACATAGACCTCGATGCCGTTCTCCATCAGCTTGTTGTACAGCTCGGTCTGGCCGGTGAAGACCTTGGGCGGGTTGATCTCGATGGTCTTGACCACATCGCCTTCGTAATAGGTGCTGGGCACCGGCTTGCCGTAGGCCATCAGCTCGTCGACATAGCCCTTGAGCTCCTTGAGGGTGAAGCCGGAGAACACCTGGGCAACCCAGGGGTAGCAGACCAGGTCGTCGACTTCGCAGAGGCGGTAGTAGTAGCTGTTGAGGCTTTCCTTGTGGCCGTTCACGTCCTTGAAGGGGATGAGCTTGAGCGAGGGGTCGAGCTTCTCGCGGGTCAGCACGCCTTTCATTTCCAGGAAGGGCAGCAGCGATTCCTCGAGGTCGTAACGGTAGCTGGTGTTGTCCATGTCGAAGACCGCGAAGGCACCCTTGTTGGCGTTGGCAGCGATCAGGGCGTCGAGCTGTTTGGCGGCGGGCGCCGGCCAGTGCTTCAGCTCAGTGGCAGCAAACGTGGTGCTGGCGAGACCGGCCAGGATCAGGCCGGCTAGCAAGGTGCGCATGGGCTTCATGGAATTCCCCCGAGTGGTGTTGTTGGAATGGGGAAGGCCCGAAACGGGCCCTCACTGGACTAGTCCAGCAATGACCCTAGCAAAGCGCTGTTTCAGCTCTGCGACGGCAGCGACGCGAACCGTCGCGAAGGCGGCAGGACATATCCATACGCGCCACGCGGCTTTGCCGGCAGCGACGACTGGTCTAGTTCACCGCACGGCGCAGGCGGCCGGGGGCCTCGCCATACGTGTCCCTGAACTTCTTGGTGAAGGAGGCCTGGGACTGGTAGCCGACCTGGGCGGCGATGTCGGAGAGGCTCAGCTGCGAGGTGCTCAGCAGGCGGTAGGCCAGTTCCATGCGAACTGTGGTCAGCAGCGCCCAGGGCGACTGCCCGGCAACCTGGGTGAACTGGCGCGTGAAAGTGGCGCGGGACATGTTCGCGCGCTCAGCCAGGGCCTCGATGGTCCATTCGTGGGCAGGATCGTCGAGCATGGCCTGCCAGGCGCGGCTCAGGCGCCTGTCGGCGAGCAATGCCAGGGTGCCGCTGCTGGGGGTGTGCTCCTGCAGGTAGACGCGCAGGATCAGGGTGAACAGCGCCGAGGACAATGCATCGACCAGGAAACGCGCACCGGCCTGGTTGCCGTCCGCCTCGGCGCGCAGCAGGCCGACCAGTGCGGCCAGAGCTTCACCCAGTCCATTGTCCTGGCAGGACACCTTCAGGACGCTCGGCAACGAGCCGATCAGCAGCGAGCCGCGCTGGTAATGGAAGCTGCCGCAAAGCATGTCCAGCTCGCCTTCGCCGGTGCCAAGGCGATGGACCGGCAACAGGCCCTCCTCGTGGACTTCCGGCGACTGCGCGACCACCCGAGCGCCTTGGCTGCGCAACAGGTGGGCTGCACCATCGGGCAGGACCAGTACCTCGCCTGCCTTGAGGTCCAGGGCTTGTCCGTCGGGCATTTCCGCCCGGCAGCTGCCGGACAGCACCACGTGGTACTGCGCCGTCCCCTCGGGCAAGGGCTCGTGGTCCAGCGCCCAGTCACCGAGGAAGCGGCAACGCAGGTCGAGACTGCCGCGCAGGCCGGCGAGCTGGATGAGGTGGTCGATGGAGTTCATGGGATTCCCGGCGAAGGCAACGGCTGACAGATTATCCGCAGCGACAGGTCATTCGAAGTAGTCCACCGCCGGCATCTGCATCGCCTGCATCTCCGCCTGGAGGAATTCGCGCAGCCGCCGCAGGCGCCCCTGGTCCCGACGCGCGCGGGGCCAGACCAGGTAATAACTCTCGCCACTGGCGACGGCACTGGGCCAGGGCAGTGCCAGGCGGCCCTGGTTGGCATCCTCGGCGACCATCACCAGGTCGCCGATGGAAACGCCGTAGCCGCGGGTCGCGGCGACTATGCCCAGTTCGAGGGTATCGAATACCTGTCCGCCCTTGAGCGAGACCTGCTCCCCCAGGCCCATGCGCTGCAACCAGCGCCGCCAATCGCGACGGTCGGGGGTGGGGTGCAGCAGTTCGGCGCCGGCCAGCCGCTCGGCGTCCCAGGGGCCATCCGCCAGCAGCGCGGGCGAGCCGACGGGAATCAGCCATTCGGGAAACAGCAAGGCGGCCTCCCAGTCCGGCGGGAAGTGCCCCGAGCTCAGCAGCACCGCGCAATCGAAGGGCTCATGCACGAAGTCGACGCGATCCACGTCCATCCAGGCGCTGGTCAGCTGCACCTCGATATCGCTGTTCTGCATGCGGAACTTGCTCAGCCGCGCCAGCAACCAGCGCATGGTCAGGGTCGACGGCGCCTTCAGCCGCAGCACGCCTTCGTCCGCGCGCAGGCTGGCACAGGCGCGCTCCAGCGCATCGAAACCGTCGCGCAGGCCGGGCAGCAGCATCCGCGCGGTTTCGGTCAGCTCCAGCTGGCGGCCGCGGCGCTGGAACAGCCGGCAGGCAAAGTGTTCTTCCAGGGTCTTGATGTGCCGGCTCACCGCGCTCTGGGTGATCGCCAGCTCCTCGGCGGCGCGGGTGAAGGACGCGTGCCGCGCGGCAGCCTCGAAGGCGCGCAGGGCGTAAAGGGGCGGCAACTGGCGGTTCATGGCGGGCTCCGGCTGTCTTAAACATGAGTATGACTCATGGATGGCATCGCATTTTTCCTTTTGTGCCCGCGTCCACAACGGCCGGAGAATGGGCCATTCCTATCGATGCGGCGCCTGCCGCTTGCTGAGCCTGACTCATGAAACGCCCGTACCGTGACGAACTCGCCGCCATCCTGCGCCTGGCCGGCCCGCTGATCGCCGCACAGCTGGCCTACGTCGCCATGGTGTTCACCGACACCGTGATGATGGGCAAGCTCGGCCGCGAGGCGCTGGCCGCAGGCGGACTGGGCGCGTCCACTTATGCACTGGTCTCGACCTTCTGCGTCGGCGTGGTCGCGGCCACCGGCAACCTGGTAGCGATCCGGCATGGCGCGAAGGACGCCCGCGGCGTGGTCGAAGCGACCCAGGCCGGCCTGTGGATCGGTGGCGCGCTGGCGTTGCTGGCGGGCCTGCTGCTGTGGAACCTCGGGCCGATCCTGATCGCCTTCGGCCAGGCGCCGGAAACCGTCGCCGGCACCATGAGTTTTCTGCACAGCATCGTCTTCGCCCTGCCCGGCTACATGGCCTTCATGGTGCTGCGCGGTTTCACCAGCGCCATCGAGCGGCCCGGCCCGGTCATGGCCATCAGCCTGATCGGCGCGCTGGCCAACTTCGCCCTCAATTACGCCTTCATCGAGGGACTGTTCGGCCTGCCGCGCCTGGGGCTGGCGGGGATCGGCATGGTCACCGCCGTGGTGATGAATGCGCTGCCGGTGATCTTCGCCCTGTACCTGCGCTGGCACCGGGTCTACGCGCCCTACCCACTGCTGAAGGGATTGTCGAAGCCGGACTTCAAGGTGATCGGCGAATCGCTGCGGCTGGGCATTTCCATCGGCGGCACCTACGCGGTGGAGTCGGGCATGTTCACCGTGGCGACGCTGTGCATGGGCGTGATCGGCAGCACCGCGCTGGCGGCGCACCAGATCGCCATCCAGTCGGTGTACGTGGCGTTCATGGTGCCCATGGGGCTTTCCTACGCGGTGACCTTCCGCATCGGCCAGCACTACGGCGCCGGCCGGCTGGTCGAAGCGCGCCGCGCCGGGCGGCTGGGCATCGGCTTCGGCGCCAGCTGCATGTTCGCCTTCGCCGCGCTGTTCTGGCTGGCACCGGAGCTGGTCATCGGCCTGTTCATCGACCACAACGACCCGGCCAACCGCGATGTGGTGCAACTGGCGGTCAGCCTGCTGGCCATCGCCGCGTGGTTCGAGTTGTTCGACGGCACCCAGTGCATCGCCATGGGCGCGATCCGCGGCCTGAAGGATGCGCGCACCACTTTCCTCGTCGGGCTGGCCGGCTACTGGCTGGTGGGCGTGCCGATGGCGTTGCTGCTGGCCTTCCCACTGGGCTGGGGACCGAGTGGCGTGTGGTGGGGGCTGGCGTCGGGCCTGGCCTGTGCGGCCATCGGGCTGACGCTGGCCTTCGAGGCGAAGACGTCGCGCTTGCTGCGTCCGCGTACGCCTGCCGCGGCCCTGGCCGTGCCAACTGGTCGCTAGCTGACCGAGTCCTGCAGGCGCAGCGCACGGTTGGCGCCGAAGACCAGGAAACGCGCCAGCTCCGACAATGGCAGCGGCCGGCTGATCCAGTAACCCTGGACCTGGTCGCAGCCAAACTGGCGCAACTCGTCCTGCTGGGCGGCGGTCTCGACACCTTCGGCGACCACTTCCAGGTTGAGGTTGTGCGCCAGGTTGATCATCGCGCGCACCAGCTGCAGGTTTTCCGTGCGTTCGTGCATACCGCCGACGAAGCTCTTGTCGATCTTCAGCAGGGTGATCGGCAGGCTGTTGAGGTGCACGAAGGAGGAGAAGCCGGTGCCGAAATCGTCCAGCGAGAAACGCACGCCCAGGCGGCCGAGGGCCTGCATGGTCTGCAGGACCTGGTCGCTGCGGCGCATCACGGCGGTTTCGGTGAGTTCGAACTCCAGCCACTGGGCGTCGACGCCGCGCTCGCGGATCAGCCGCTCCAGGGTCGGCAGCAGCTGGCTGTCCTGGAACTGGCGGAACGACAGGTTCACCGCCATGTGCAGCGGCGGCAGGCCGCGCCCGCGCAGCCACTGCATGTCGCGCAGGGCGCGGGAGATGACCCAGTAGCCCAGCGGCACGATCAGCCCGCTTTCCTCGGCCAGCGGCACGAAGTCGCCCGGTGTCAGCAGGCCGCGCTCGGGATGGCGCCAGCGCACCAGGGCTTCGAGGCCGACGATCTGCCCGGTGTGCAGGTCCAGGCGCGGCTGGTAGTGCAGCTCCAGCTCATCGCGGCGCAGCGCCCGGCGCAGTTCGCTTTCCAGATCGGCGAGGCTGCGGGCGCCACGGTTGATGCGCTCATCGAAGATGTGGAAGGTGCAGCCCTGGCGCGACTTGGCCTGTTGCATGGCGATGTGCGCGTGCCACAGCAGCGGGTCGGCGGCTTCGCCGGCGCGGGCGTGGGCCATGCCCAGGCTGCAGCCCAGCAGCAGGCTTTCACCCTCGACCCAGTAGGGTTCGCCCAGGGACTCGACTATCAGTTCGGCGACCTTCTCCACCCGTGCCGGGTCGCGGCGGGTGTCCAGCAGCAGGGCGAACTCGTCGCTGCCCAGGCGGGCGATGTGGTCGCCGTTGTCCAGGTGCGCCTTCAGCCGTGCCACCACCTGCAGGATCAGGCGGTCGCCGGCCTGGTGGCCGAGTGCGTCGTTGACGTGGCGGAAGTTGTCCAGGTCCAGGTGACCCAGCGCCAGACCGCGCCCTTCGCTCTCGCTCAGACGGGCGGCAAGCAGGGTCTGGAAACCCTGGCGGTTGGCGATGCCGGTCAGCGGGTCCTGTTCGGCCAGGCTCTGCAGGGTGTTCTGCAGCGAAGTGCGCTCACGCACGTAGCGCAGGGTACGGCGCAGGACTTCGACACTGAGGGATTCGGCCACCAGGTAGTCGGCGACGCCAACGGGCTCTTCCGCGGGCTCGCGCTCCAGCAGCAGGATCAGCGGCAGGTGGCACTGGTGGGCGGACGGCAACTTGGCAGGCGTGGCGAGCACCAGGCCGACCTGATCCTCGTCGAACAGGGCGCTGGCGGCTTGCCAGGAGGGGGCCGTGATCAGCGAATAGCCCGGCCCCAACGCGGCCAGATGCCCGCGCAGTAGCTGGGCCCACTGCGGCGCTTCCGCCAGCAGGAGCAGGCGCGTTGGTTCGACCGACGCTGCCAAGCGACCCCCATGTATCTCTAGAAAGGGGAGAAACTCCAGGCACCATCCCTGCGCCCATTTCTCCCGGTTTTGAAGCGACGCCATCCGGACATCCCACGGATGTAGACGAAACTTCAGAGAAACTCTTAAGAGTTTTCTTCAAGTAATGCTGTCACAAGCCTAATACATGTACAGATTTATCCAAAACACATAAGTACGATCGTGTCACAGATCGCCGCTATTCCGAGCGGCACCCCGACGCCCGGCAGGGCCTGCTAGAATACGCCCCCGCTTCACTAAAGACCCCCGCCTTCATGTCCCGACTCAATCCCCGGCAGCAAGAGGCCGTGAACTACGTCGGCGGCCCGCTCCTGGTGCTGGCCGGCGCCGGCTCCGGCAAGACCAGCGTGATCACCCGCAAGATCGCCTACCTCGTGCAGCAATGCGGCATCCGCGCCCAGTACATCGTCGCCGTGACCTTCACCAACAAGGCCGCCCGCGAGATGAAGGAGCGCGTCAGCACCCTGCTGCGCCCGGGCGAAGGCAAGGGCCTGACCGTCTCGACCTTCCACAACCTGGGCCTGAACATCATCCGCAAGGAACACGCGGCCCTGGGCTACAAGCCCGGCTTCTCGATCTTCGACGAGAGCGATGTGAAGGCGCTGATGACCGACATCATGCAGAAGGAATATTCCGGCGATGACGGTCTGGACGAGATCAAGAACCTGATCGGCAGCTGGAAGAACGACCTGATCCTTCCGGAAGAGGCGCTGGAAAAGGCGCGCAATCCCAAGGAACAGACCGCGGCCATGGTCTACCTGCATTACCAGCGCACGCTCAAGGCGTACAACGCGGTGGACTTCGACGACCTCATCCTGCAGCCGGTGAAGCTGTTCCAGGAGCACCCGGAGATCCTCGAAAAATGGCGCAACCGCGTGCGCTACATGCTGGTGGACGAATACCAGGACACCAACGCCAGCCAGTACCTGCTGGTGAAGATGCTGGTGCAGCAGCGCGCGCACTTCACCGTGGTGGGTGACGATGACCAGTCGATCTACGCCTGGCGCGGCGCGCGCCCGGAAAACCTGATGCAGCTCAAGGATGACTTTCCCTCGCTGAAGGTGGTGATGCTGGAGCAGAACTACCGCTCCACCAGCCGCATCCTCAAATGCGCCAACATCCTCATCGCCAACAATCCCCACGTGTTCGAGAAACAGCTGTGGAGCGAGATGGGCGAAGGCGACCCGATCCGGGTGATCCGTTGCCGCAACGAGGAGTCCGAGGCCGAGCGGGTGGCCATGGAAATCCTCACCATCCACCTGAAGACGCAGCGGCCCTACAGCGAATTCGCCATCCTCTACCGGGGCAACTATCAGGCGAAGCTGATCGAGCTGAAACTTCAGCACCACCAGATTCCCTATCACCTGTCAGGCGGTACCAGCTTCTTCGGACGCCAGGAGGTGAAGGACCTGATGTCCTATTTCCGCCTGCTGGTGAACCCGGACGATGACAACGCCTTCCTCCGGGTGATCAACGTGCCACGCCGCGAGATCGGCTCCACCACCCTGGAGAAGCTGGGCAACTACGCCACCGAGCGCGGTTGCTCGATGTTCAATGCTTCCGGCGAGCTTGGCCTGTCCGAACACCTGGACGCCCGCTACATCGAGCGTCTGCAGCGCTTCAAGCGTTTCATCGACAAGGTCCGCGAGCAATGCGCCGGCAGCGACCCGATCGGCGCGCTGCGCAGCATGGTGATGGACATCGACTACGAGAACTGGCTGCGGCAGAACGCCTCCAGCGACAAGGTTGCCGATTTCCGCATGGGCAACGTCTGGTTCCTCATCGAAGCGCTGAAGAACACCCTGGAGCGCGACGAAGAAGGCGACATGACCATCGAGCAGGCCATCGCCAAGCTGGTGCTGCGCGACATGCTCGAGCGCCAGCAGGAAGAGGAAGAAGGCGCCGACGGCGTGCAGATGATGACCCTGCACGCCTCAAAGGGTCTGGAATTCCCCTACGTGTTCATTCTCGGCGTGGAAGAGGAAATCCTTCCGCACCGCTCCAGCATCGAGGCCGACACCATCGAGGAAGAGCGGCGCCTGGCCTATGTGGGCATCACCCGGGCGAAGAAGAACCTGGCCATGACCTTCGCCGCCAAGCGCAAGCAGTACGGCGAAATCATCGATTGCTCTCCCAGCCGCTTCCTCGACGAGCTGCCGCCCGAAGACCTGGTCTGGGAAGGCCAGGAAGACGCGCCGCAGGAGGTCAAGGTAGCCAAGGGCAATTCGGCGCTGGCGGATATCCGGGCGATGCTCAAGCGCTGAGGCTGTTCCCTGTAGGAGCGAGCTTGCTCGCGAAGCTCTTCGCCGTGCGGTTCGCGAGCAAGCTCGCTCC
This sequence comes from Pseudomonas multiresinivorans, assembly GCF_012971725.1. Taxonomy (NCBI): domain Bacteria; kingdom Pseudomonadati; phylum Pseudomonadota; class Gammaproteobacteria; order Pseudomonadales; family Pseudomonadaceae; genus Pseudomonas; species Pseudomonas multiresinivorans. The sequence continues at coordinate 883,458 of NZ_CP048833.1, read as the reverse complement.
TACAGAAAGGCACCGCACCGGGATCACGCGCGGCCATCCATCGAAAAACTGTCCATTCGATCAGCAATTGCATTGGTCGGAACGTCGCGCAGAACCCCACGAGCATTGTAGAATTACGCGCTTCATCAGCGACAGCCGCTCCGGAAGCACCCCCGTGAACACTCTCAAAGACAAAATTCGCAGCGAAGGCATCGTTCTTTCCGAACAGGTCCTCAAGGTAGACGCCTTCCTCAACCACCAGATCGACCCGGCGCTGATGAAGCAGATCGGCCATGAATTTGCCGAACGCTTCAAGAACCAGGGCATCACCAAGATCGTTACCATCGAGGCCTCGGGCATCGCCCCGGCGATCATGGCCGGCCTCGAGCTGGGCATCCCGGTGATCTTCGCCCGCAAGTTCCAGTCGCTGACGCTGAAGAACGACCTGCTGATCTCCAAGGTGTTCTCCTTCACCAAGCAGACCGAAAGCACCATCGCCATCTCGGCCAAGCACCTGACCGCCGCCGACCACGTGCTGGTGGTGGACGACTTCCTCGCCAATGGCCATGCCGCCAAGGCGCTGATCGACCTGATCCAGCAGGCGGGCGCCAGCATCGCCGGCCTGGGCATCGTCATCGAGAAGTCCTTCCAGGAAGGCCGCTCCCTTCTGGAAAGCGAGGGTTACCGCGTGGAATCCCTGGCTCGGGTGAAGTCCCTGGCCAACGGTCAGGTCGAGTTCCTCGAAGACTGATCCACCGCACCACGAAAAAAGGCGGGCGCCGACAGGGCCCGCCTTTTTTCATGCCCGCTCGACGGACCTGGCATGTCCTGTAGGAGCGAGCTTGCTCGCGAACCGCACCGCACCGTTGCCATCCCGGAGAGCTTCGCAAGCCATAACGATGGCGCCCCCTCGCGCCTACAAGGTTTGTTCGGCGCTGGCTTTCAGACCGGCCAGCACCAGGCGCTGGTACAGTTCCTCGCGCAACCCATCCGGATTCGCCAGCCCCATGCGCTCCAGGTGCGCCGGGTAGGCCTCCGGCGCCGGCGCATCGAGAGTCGCCTTGCCCAGTTCGAGAATCTCGCTCAGCTTCAGCTTGCTCTTGAGCCAACCCAACGCGCGCAACAACTCGCGCTCCTGTTCGGTGAAGTCGCAACCCAAGGGAAACTCCGGCAGCAGATGACGATGCTGCCGCGCCGCGTCCCGCAAGCGCTCCGGGGTATTGTCGCGATAGCACTCGTCCAGCGCGAAATCCTTCGGCAGCTTGCCGGCCTCCTGGGCCTGGGCGATCAGCGCATCCTGGAAGCGTGAGTCGGCGATGGACAGCATGGCGGCGATCACCTCGGCATCGTTGCGGCCGCGCAGGTCGGCGACGCCGTACTCGGTCACCACCATGTCGCGCAGATGCCGGGGAATCGTCGTGTGGCCGTAGCTCCAGACGATGTTGGAGCTCAGCTCACCCTCGGACTCGCGCCAGCTGCGCAGCATCAGGATGGAGCGCCCGCCTTCCAGTTCATGGGCCTGGGCGACGAAGTTGTACTGCCCGCCGACACCGCTGAGTACCCGGCCGTCCTCCAGTTGGTCGGCCACGCCGGCGCCCAGCAGGGTGACGGTGAAGGCGCTGTTGATGAAGCGTGCATCCCGGCGTTGCTCGCGCTTGAGCTCTTCGTCGCGGTACAGGTTGTTGACGAAGCCGATGCCGGTCATGCCGATGCCGGCCAGCTCCTCGCGGGGCATCTCGCGCAGGCGCCGGTAGAAGGCCTGCGGACCGAGGAAAAAGCCGCCGTGCAGCCAGACGCCCGGCTCGGTTGGCGCGGCGCCGGGGCGCGCCGCTACCCGGCGGTTGAGCACACCGGCCTCGGCCAGGGCCAGCAGGCCGGGAACGAACATTTCGCTGCAGCCATACAGCCCGTGCTGGAAAGCGCCCAGCCCGCCGTCGCGCTCGATCAGTCCGGCGTGGCGGGCGGTGGAGTCGAGGCCGTCGAGCAGCGCACGATAGCCATCGTTGTCGCGCTGGCGGGTCAGCAGCGCCGAGGTCAAGGCATCGCCCATGGAGCCGATGCCGATCTGCAAGGTGCCACCGTCGCGCACCAGGGCGCTGGCGTGCAGGCCGATGCAGTGGTCCTGAAGGCCCACTGGCAGGTTGGGGGTGGAAAACAGCGTGCTGTTGTCGCCCGGTGCATCGACCAGCAGGTCGAAGAAGTCCTCGTCCACTTCGGCGTCGCCGGGCATGTACGGCAACTGGTCGTGGACGACGCCGATAATGACGATGGTTTCGCCTGCCGCGCGGCGACGCAGCAGCATCGGCAACAGGTCGAGGGTGATGTCCGGATTGCACGCCAGGCTCAGCTTGCCCGGCCGCGCCGGGTCGCGCGCAACCAGTTGGGCAACGGCATTGACGCCCTTGGCGTTGATGTCCCGCGCCACGTGGCTGTAGTTGCAGCTGATGTAGTTCTGCTGCGCCGGGGCGCTGTCCAGCAGGCTGCCGGGCTGCAGGTAGAACTCTTCGACGCGGATGTTTTCCGGCACGTTGCCGCTGCGCAGGTCGTGCAGGTAGTCCAGTTCGGGGTAGTCGCCGTAGATGCGCTCGACGAAGGGTTCGAGGAAGCGCCGCTGCAGTTCGCCGCCGGCCTGCGGGCGGCCGAGGGACAGCGCCGTGTAGAACGTCAGTTGCCGGCGCGGATTCTCGCGCACGTGCCGGTACAGCGCGTTCGCCAGTCGGTTGGGTTTGCCCAGGCCCAGCGGAAGCCCGAGACGGATGTGCCCGTCCAGGCGGTGCAACAGTTCTTCAACAGCGGTTTCGATCGAGCAGGATTGCACCGGGCATCCCTCCGGGTTCGTTGTCCACGACAGGAGTTTGGACCGGCTTTACGCAAAAGTTGCTCCCGCGACACGCGCAGCGACAAATCGCGGGCATGAAAAAGCCGCCCTTGGGCGGCTTTTTCGCACAGGTCGGCTGTTACAGGCCGGACATGTGGTGAATCGCAGCTTTCAGCTCGTCGTCGGAGCAATCAGCGCAGGTGCCTTTGGGCGGCATGGCGTTGATACCCGAGATAGCCTTGGCCAGCAGGCCGTCGATACCGCCCTGCTCTTTCGCGCGCTTGCCCCAGTCAGCCTTGTCGCCGACTTTCGGCGCGCCCAGCAGGCCGCTGCCATGGCAAGTGGTGCAGACCTTGCCGACAATCTCTTCGCCCGAACGCGGAGCACCGCCACCGCCAGCAGAAGCCACGGCGCCAACGCCTTCGCACTCCTTGCCCTGGACGCAGACTTTGCCGACAGGTTCGAGACGCTTGGCAATGGCGTCATCGTTGGTCGCGGCCTGAACGCTCACTGCCCACAGGGCCAGTACGGCAGCTTGGGCTGCCAGGATTTTTCTAATCAGGTTCACCCTTTCACCCTCATCGTGGCTTATCACGCCCGGTCGCGGTGCAGTCACAGTCTCGGGCCGCGCGAGCGGGCGCAAGTATAACGGCAAAGCTTCGAAGCTCGAAACCATTGCGCCACCTTGCCGGGCTTTCTTACCGGGCTTTGCGGCATTAGGTCGCAGCTGATCTGGCCGGTCCTACCGGCTGTTCAAAAATTTGCCGGTGTGGTCGCGCTGATCAGTCGTGCCGGAGTTTCGAACGGATTACGGAAGCGGTGCGGCTTGGTGCTGTCGAAATAGTAGCTGTCGCCACATTCGAGGACGAAAGTCTCGTCGCCGACCGTCAGTTCCAGACGGCCTTCGACCAATACGCCGGTCTCTTCGCCTTCGTGGGCGTACATGTCGTCACCGGTGTCGGAGCCCGGCGGATAGGTCTCGTCGAGCAGGGTGATGGCGCGGCTGGGGTAGTCCTTGCCGATCAGCTTCATGATGATCGAGCCACTGGACAGGTCACTGAGTTCGTCTGCCTTGTAGACCACAGGAGTGTTGCTGCTCTGCTCAAGATCGAGGGAAAAGAACTCGACCAGGGACATCGGAATACCACCCAGCACTTTCTTCAGCGAACTGATGGAGGGGCTGACGCTGTTCTTCTCGATCATCGAGATTGTGCTGTTGGTCACACCCGCCCGTTTGGCGAGTTCGCGCTGGGACAAACCTTTGAGCTTACGGATGGCTTGCAGACGAGCACCGACGTCCAAGGGTGGGGTCCTCCTTATTCTTGTGATCAGGCAGGCTCTGAAAGGCAGAACCCGCAGCGGCTTGAGCCGAGCGGGTTCCAAGTGCCACGTATCATGGCAACACCGTTCAGTATTTACAACAGATCGCCCGACGATCCTGCGCAAACTTTACGGGCGGTATCCGTCACTCGCCGCTGTAGACCCGCGGGACGCGCTTGAGGTTGCAGAACAGCTGATAGGGAATGCTGCCGCACAGGGAAGCCAGTTGGCTGGCGGGGACGTTCGGGCCCCAGAGTTCGACGCGGCTGCCCAGGCCTGCCTGCGGCAGGTCGGTCAGGTCCACGGTGAGCATGTCCATGGACACACGGCCGATGATGCGGCTGGGCTTGCCATCGATGAACACCGGCGTGCCGTCCGGCGCGTGGCGCGGATAGCCATCGGCGTAACCCATGGCAACTACGCCGACACGTACCGGGCGGTCGGCGATGAAGCGCGCGCCGTACCCCACCGGCTCGCCGGCCGGCAGCTCGCGGATGCTGATGACCTGGGATTCCAGGGTCATCACCGGGCGCAGTTGGTCCGCCAGCGGATGGGCCTGCTCGAACGGAGTGGCGCCGTAGAGCATGATGCCGGGGCGCACCCAGTCGCTGGGCACTTCGGACCAGCCGAGGATGCCGGGGGAGTTGCGCAGGCTGATCTCATGCCCCTGGCCTGCGGCTTCGCGCACGGCCTGGAAGGCGGCGACCTGCTCTTCGGTGCGGGCACAGTCCAGTTCGTCAGCGCGGGAGAAGTGGCTCATCAGCACGACCTTGGCCACGTGGGGCAACGCCTTCAGGCGCGCCAGCGCGGCGGCGTAGTCCTGCGGGAAGAAGCCGACGCGGTGCATGCCCGAGTCCATCTTCAACCAGACGGTCAGCGGCTTGCTCGGGCGCGCGCGCTCGATGGCTTCCAGCTGCCAGGCCGAGTGCACCACGCACCAGAAATCATGGGCGTCGATAAGCTCCAGCTCGCTGGCCTCGAAGAAGCCTTCGAGCAGCAGGATCGGCGCGCGGATGCCGGCTTCGCGCAGCTCCAGCGCTTCCTCGATGCACGCCACGGCGAAGCCGTCAGCCTCGCCTTCCAGGGCGCGGGCGCAGACCACTGCACCGTGGCCGTAGGCGTCGGCCTTGACCACGGCCAGCGCTCGCGCGCCGGTGACTTCACGAGCCAGGCGGTAGTTGTGGCGCAGGGCGGCGAGATCGATCAGGGCACGGGCGGGACGCATGGCGAGGCTCTCTTTTTATCAACGTGGTACGAAACTGCAGACGAAAAAAACCCGGCGCTCCGGCCGGGCCACGCAAAAACGATCAGGGCAGTGCAGCGACGATGGAAATCTCGACGAGGATCTCCGGGTAGCACAGCGCCGCCTGGACGGTGGCGCGCGCCGGGGCGCAGCCCTGCGGGACCCACTGGTCCCAGACGCCGTTCATGCCGGCGAAGTCGGCGGCGACGTCCTTCAGATAGATGGTTGCCGAGAGGACACGCGACTTGTCGGTGCCGGCTTCATCGAGCAGGCGCTCGATGCTGGCGAGGACTTCACGGGTCTGTTGCTCGACACCAGCGGTGAGGTCATCCGCCACCTGGCCGGCGAGGTACACCGTGCCGTTGTGGACGACGACCTGGCTCATCCGCTGATTAGTGTGCAGGCGCTGGATGGCCATTCTGAGCCTCCGAAGTGGAACCGTAGCGGGAGATGTCCAGACCTTCGGTGCTGATCTGCGGACGCTTCTTGGCCATCAGGTCGGCGAGGTAGCGACCCGAGCCGCAAGCCATGGTCCAGCCCAGGGTGCCGTGGCCGGTGTTGAGGAACAGGTTGCGGTAGCGGGTGGCACCGACGATCGGGGTGCCGTCCGGGGTAGCCGGGCGCAGGCCGGTCCAGAACTCGGCCTGGCTGACATCGCCGCCTTCCGGATAGAGGTCGGTGGTGATCATTTCCAGGGTGGCGCGGCGACGCGGGTTCAGCGACAGGTCGAAGCCGGCGATTTCCGCCATGCCGCCGACGCGGATGCGCTGGTCGAAGCGGGTGATCGCGACCTTGTAGGTCTCGTCGAGAATGGTCGAGGTCGGCGCCATGTCCGGGTTGGTGATCGGCACGGTCAGCGAGTAGCCCTTGAGCGGGTAGACCGGGGCGTCGATGCCCAGCGGCTTGAGCATCTGCGGCGAGTAGCTGCCCAGCGCCAGCACGTAGCGGTCGGCGGTGACCAGTTGGCCATCGACCCAGACGCCGTTGATGCGGTCGCCAGCGAAGTCCAGGCGCTGGATGTCCTGGCCGAAGCGGAATTCCACGCCCAGGGCCTTGGCCATCTCGGCCAGCTTGGTGGTGAACATCTGGCAGTCGCCGGTCTGGTCGTTGGGCAGGCGCAGGGCGCCGACCAACTTGTCGGCCACCTTGGCCAGGGCCGGCTCGACGCGGGCAATACCGGCGCGGTCCAGCACTTCATAAGGAACGCCGGTGCTTTCCAGGACGGCGATGTCCTTGGCGGCGGAATCCAGCTGAGCCTGGGTGCGGAACAACTGGGTGGTGCCCAGGGAGCGGCCTTCGTAGGTGATGCCCGTCTCGGCACGCAGCTCGTCGAGGCAATCACGGCTGTACTCGGACAGACGCACCATGCGCTCCTTGTTCACCGCGTAGCTCTTGGCGTTGCAGTTGCGCAGCATCTGCCACATCCAAGTGTACTGGCTGGGGTCGCCGGTCAGCTTGATGGCCAGCGGGGCGTGGGTCTGCAGCAGCCATTTCATGGCCTTGAGCGGGATGCCCGGGGCGGCCCACGGCGAGGCGTAGCCAGGCGACACCTGGCCGGCGTTGGCGAAGCTGGTTTCCAGGGCCGGGCCGGGCTGGCGGTCGACGACGACCACTTCGAAGCCGGCACGGGCGAGATAGTAAGCACTGGCGGTACCGATCACACCGCTGCCAAGCACCAGAACGCGCATCTTTGCCTCCTACGTCGCGCCAGGGGCGCAGACGTTTCTTATTCTGAACGTAGATGCGCGCAGTATAGGAAGTCAGGCTCAGAGATATTCACTGATTGCGATGCGGTATTTGACGAAAAATCCTGGCAAAAGTCGCTTTCACGGAGGGACATCCACCAGGATTACGGCATTTTCACCCGAGACCGAATGGTCGAGGATCTGGTGAAAACCTCACCAGACCCAGATGAAATAGCGAACAGAGCGGGATTGGCCAGAACTTCTCGCGCCGGGCCGTTCCCCGACGGGAATTACCTGCTTGCGCAGCGGCTTCCCGGACTCGCCGCCCGAAGCGGCGGCGAGCAGGGATATCCCCTTGGCGCGGTTACTTGCGTACCCACTGACCATTGACCTGCACGTACTGCCCCGATGGCGTACGTTCGATGGCCTTCTTGCCGGCCAGTGCTTCCACGTCAGCCAGCTTGGCGCCGCTCTGGCCGGCGACCTTCTGGTACTCGGCACGGCGCGCGGCGTTGATCTGCGCAGCGATATCGGCGGCGTCACCGCCATTCTTCACGACGCCCAGGTAGCCGTCGGTCTGCTCGCCGACCAGCCCCTGGGATTTGGCGCCACCCAGGGCGGACATCGCCTGCTCCAGGCTCATGGCCATGACCGGCAGGCTCAGGCAGAGGGCGACCAGCGCGACGCCCAGTTTGCGGTGCAATCTCATGCAAAGGCTCCTTCTTTAGAACAGGCCGCTGTTCTCGTTGATGATGCCGTCGAGCGCCTTGTCGACCTTGATATAGATCTCGTGCTCGATCTTCACGTTGAGGTTGATGTTGATCGGCTCCTTGGGCGCGGCCAGCTGCACGGTGGGCGTGCAGCCCTGGACGACGCCTGCCAGAAGCAGGAAGGGTAAAACGGCGCGAAGGCGCATCGGGGTTCTCCTTGCGGTCATGGCGCAGCGGCCGGGTCGTTGCGCAGGCGTTCCTGCACGCGCTTGCGAATGGTGTCGCTGACCCGGTCGCTCAGTTGCAGGCTGGTGAGCAGCTTGGGCACGTTCTCCTCCAGGTTGACGTTGAGGTTGATCGGCCGGCCCTGTTCCAGCGCGGGGTTGCGCCCGCTCAGGCTCAGGGCGAGGAGCAGCTTGCCCGATTCATCATAATCCACGCGGCTGCTCAATTTGTCGTAACGGAAATCGTCGATGGCCGTGGCCACCAGTTGCATGGCCGGGTTGCTCTGGCCCAGGGAGCGGATCTTCTCCGAACGGAACTGCAGCACTCCCGGCTGCCGCGCGGCGACTTCCCCGCCGTGGATGACCAGTTTGCCGTCATGCAGGCCCAGCGGCAGGTTGCCGTCGATGATGCCGTTGCCGGACAGCCCTTCCGCCGGGTACGCCGCCAGGATCGCCTCCAGCGCCAGCCCTTCCAGCTTCAGCGTCAGACCCTCGCGGCGCGAGGAAAGATCCACAGCCCCCGGCGGTAGCCATGCACGACCGTTGAACAAACCGAGCTCCACCTGCTGCCAGTCGACCCGCCCGGCCAGCGGCGCGTCCAGCGAGCCTTTGTAGTTGCCCTGCAGCGACAGCGGCCCCAGCGTCACGCCGGGGTTGAGCGAGGCGACTTTCACCTGCGGCAGCTGAAGCTCCATCTGCGAGCCTTTCAGCGCGAACTTCGCCTGCAGGTCGAGGCCGTGGACCTCACTGCGGTCGTACACGCCTTCCAGACCTTGCCCGCGCAGGTTCAGGTCCAGGCTCTGCGGCGCGCTACCCGGCGGCAGGCGCCAATTCAGGTCGAAGCTGGCCTTGCCGTTGTTCAGGCTGAGCAGCGCCGGCCAGTCGCCAAGGGACTTCTCCAACGGGTTGCCGGTGCGCAGGAAGAACTCCGGCTGGCGCGCAACCAGCGCAACACCCTGCTTGGCGGAATTGTTCAGATCGACTTCGGCGTTCAGCCCGCCGCTGTTCAGCAGCCGGCCCTTGAACTGCTGGCTGTCGAGGCTCGCCGCCAGCGTCCCGAGGGCATTCCAGGAAAGCGCTTTGACGTGGGGCTGGCGCAGTTCGCCCACGGCCAGTTTCAGCGGCGCATTCAGTTGCAGGGTGGCTGGTGTATCGGCCGCATAGCCCAGGTCGAGCGTGCCCTTGCCGAGAACGGCGCTGAGCTTGCTCGCCTTGAGCGACTGTGGGCCGGCCAGGGTGCCGACCTGGAGTTGCGCGCCATCGGCGAAGGCGAAGTTGGCTGACTGCTGGTCGACGCGCCCCTCGAAGCTCAGGTCGAGTCGGCTGGTGTCGCCACGCAAGCCGGCCAGTTCCAGGTGCGGGACCTTGCCCTCCAGCCGCGAGTCCATCAGTTGCAGCGCCAGTGGCGTCGCTTCCAGCAATGCCACGCGGGAACGCAGGCGCAGGTCGGCGGCGCCCACGGCGTGCAGGTCGGCGCGAACACTACCGGCCTCTTCATCCACGCCGGGCTCCATGTGCAGCGTCACTCGTGCCGGGCGCAGGCCCACTGGCAGCACCTGCAGCCAGTCGCCGTAGAGGTCGGACAGGCGCAGATCGCCGCTGAGCACCGAGGGCCGCCAGCCAACGTCGGTGCCGCTGGCGATCAGCCGCAGGTCGCCCTGCAGGTTGCCCAGGCCTGGCAGCGGCCAGGGTTGCGGCAATTGCAGGGAAAGATCGATGTTGCCGCGGCCATCGCGCAGGCCGGGCCAGTCCGGCCACGCGGCGCTGCCAGCCAGCTGCGTATTCCAGCTCAGGCGCAGACGGCCGGCTTCGGGAATAGGCAGCGGCAGGTTCGGCGTTGGCAACCACATGCCCAGCCAGTTGCGCACCGCCTGCACCGGCGGCACGGCGGGGCTGGCAAGGTTGCCGCTGAGCTGGCGGGCGCCCGGCGCCCAGGTCGAATCCAGCGACAGCAGCTGTTCGTTATCGAGGAAGCTGTCCAGTTGCAAGCGCCACTGCCCGTCGCCGGGCTGCAACAGGCCATTGAAGGCGAGCTGCTGCCCACCCTGGCGCAGCTCGCCGCCCAGCGCCGCGGCGCCGCCCTGGATCTGCTGCCAGTGGGCGCTGCCATTGAGGGTGCAGCGCTGTTCGCGGGCACAGGGCAGCTCGAGGAAAACCTGCTCCAGCGCCAGCCGCCCGGGCAGCAGCGCCAACCAGCGGTTGAGCTGCGCAAGGTCCGGCAGGGCAGCATCCTCATCTTCCGCCCTCTCTCCCGGCCATTGGCGGACATCGATCCTGCCGGCGGCCAGTTCCTTCAAGCGCCAGCGGCCATCGGCATGTTCGGGCCAGCCGACGCGGACCTCGCGCAACTGGATGGCCAACCGCGCGCCATCGGGTGTCTGCCGCTGAAGAGCCATCTGTTCCAAGGTCAGCCCTTGTCGCGAAACGCTCAGACCCTGCCACTGCTCGATGCTCACCCCGGCATTGGCCAGCAGACGTGGAACCGCCAGCCACGCCGCGCCGACCGCCAGTGCCAGGAGCAGCAACAGCAGCAGGAGGACGGTGCGCAGGCGGGGGAACGACATGCGAAGGCTCCGGAAAGAACAGGCGATTACAGCCGGAAACGGCAGAACTCTGGCCTACAGGCTGGCCGCCCGGCGCGGGAAGTTCAAGGGATGCCAGTGATATTCCCTGCACAACCGACTATATTGCCGACATTCCCCCAAAGCTCATCCCAGAGTCTTTCCCATGAGAACCCAGCACCAAAGCCGCCGCGAACTGGACAAGATCGACCGCAATATCCTGCGCATCCTGCAGGAAGAGGGTCGCATCTCCTTCACCGAACTGGGCGAGCGCGTCGGCCTCTCCACCACGCCGTGCACCGAGCGCGTGCGCCGGCTGGAGCGCGAGGGGATCATCATGGGCTACAACGCCCGGCTGAACCCGCAGTACCTGAAAGCGAGCCTGCTGGTGTTCGTCGAAATCAGCCTGGACTACAAATCCGGTGACACCTTCGAGGACTTCCGCCGCTCGGTGCTCAAACTGCCCCACGTGCTGGAGTGCCACCTGGTGTCGGGCCACTTCGACTACCTGGTGAAGGCGCGTATCTCGGAGATGGCCTCCTACCGCAAGCTGCTGGGCGACATCCTGCTCAAGCTGCCCCACGTGCGCGAATCCAAGAGCTACATCGTGATGGAAGAGGTGAAGGAAAGCCTCACCCTGCCTATCCCCGACTAAATAGCCGGACTAAAAAGCCGGACTGATTCCCCGCCGTTCGCGGCAGGCTCATCGAGTTTATTTACGACTTCCCAGCGCTTTTTGCGCCGCTGCCTATTGGCTGGGCGGGAAGTCGGCGTTTATCCTGCGTAAAATTTTAACAACACAAAAATCAGGATATCGCACATGAACGCCCGCGTTCACCAGCCGGTACACACCGACCGCCACGCCCCGTCCTACTACGCCGCGAGCGTCAATCGCCGCCTCGAAGTACCGCCCCTGGCCGGCGAGGAAAGGGCCGACGTGTGCGTCATCGGCGGTGGTTTCTCCGGGCTGAATACGGCCATCGAGCTGGCCGAGCGCGGGTTCTCGGTCATCCTGCTGGAGGCCCACCAGATCGGCTGGGGCGCCAGCGGCCGCAACGGCGGCCAGCTGATCCGCGGCGTCGGCCACGGCCTGGAGCAGTTCGAGCCGGTGATCGGCGCCGATGGCGTCCATGCCATCAAGCTGATGGGTCTGGAGGCGGTGGAAATCGTCCGCCGCCGCGTCGAGAAATACGCCATCGACTGCGACCTGACCTGGGGCTACTGCGATCTGGCCAACAAGCCTTCCGACGTCGAAGGCTTCCAGGAAGACTTCGATGAACTGAAGAGCCTCGGCTACCGCCACGAACTGCGCATGGTCCCGAAAGAGGAGATGCGCTCCATCGTCGGCTCCGATCTCTATGTCGGCGGCATGGTGGACATGGGCTCGGGCCACCTGCACCCGCTCAACCTCGCCCTCGGCGAAGCCGCCGCGGCGCAGCGCCTGGGCGTGAAGCTGTTCGAGAACTCCGCTGTCACCGGCATCGACTACGGCAGCGAAGTGCGCGTGCGTACCGCCCAGGGCAGCGTGCGCGCCAAGTCCCTGGTGATCGCCTGCAACGCCTACCAGAACCGCCTGAATCCCTACCTCGACGGCAAGGTGCTGCCGGCCGGCAGCTACGTCATCGCCACCGAGCCGCTGTCCGCCGAACAGGCTCATGCGCTGCTGCCGCAGAACATGGCCGTGTGCGACCAACGCGTAGCGCTGGACTACTACCGTCTTTCCGCCGACAACCGCCTGCTGTTTGGCGGTGCCTGCCATTACTCCGGGCGTGATCCGGCGGACATCGCCGCCTATATGCGACCGAAGATGCTCAAGGTCTTCCCGCACCTGGAAAACCTGCGCATCGACTACCAGTGGGGCGGCATGATCGGCATCGGTGCCAACCGCCTGCCGCAGATCGGCCGCCTGCCCGACCAGCCCAATGTGTACTTCGCCCAGGCCTATGCCGGCCATGGCGTGAACGCCACGCACCTGGCCGGCAAGCTGCTCGCCGAGGCCATTGCCGGCCAGCAGGGCAGCGGCTTCGAGCTGTTCGCCAAGGTGCCGCACATCACCTTCCCCGGCGGCAAGCTGCTGCGCTCGCCATTGCTGGCCCTGGGCATGGCCTGGTACCGCTTCAAGGAAACCCTCGGCGGCTGACCCCTGCGCGCTGCAGCGGCTAGAATCTTCCGCAGCCCGTCACCGGCGGGCTTGTCGGAGACTTCCCTTGCTTCCACGCCTGCTCCTGCTGATCCTGCTGGCCCTGGGCGGCTGCGCCAGTGCGCCGCCGCCCGAGCCCTCGCACGTGCTGCCGGTGCAGGGCACGCGGCTGGACAATGAGATCAGCGAGCGCGCCGCCGCCCATCCCGGCCAGTCCGGCTTCCACCTGCTGGCTTCCAGCGTCGACGCCTTCCTCGCCCGCGCCGAGCTGATCCGCAAGGCCCAGCGCAGCCTCGACGTCCAGTACTACATCGTCCACGACGGCCTCACCACCCGCGCGCTGATCCGCGAACTGCTGCACGCGGCGGATCGCGGCGTACGCGTGCGCATCCTGATCGACGACACCAGCAGCGATGGCTGGGATTACGAACTGGGCGCCCTCGCCGCCCACCCGAACATTCAGGTGCGCCTGTTCAATCCGCTGCATCTGGGCCGCAGCACCGGCGTCACGCGCAACCTCGGGCGGCTGTTCAACCTCTCCGAGCAGCACCGGCGAATGCACAACAAGTTGCTGCTGGCAGACAACAGCGTGGCCATCGTCGGCGGCCGCAACCTGGGCGACGAGTACTTCGACGCCAAGGCCGAGATGAACTTCAGCGACCTCGACCTGATGGGCGTAGGGCCGGTGGCGCAATCGCTGGGGCAGAGCTTCGACCAGTACTGGAACAGCCGCATCAGCCGGCCCGTCGAGGACTACCTGTGGGGCGAGCCGGACCTCGACGAGCTCAATCGCATGCGCCGCAAGCTGGATCACTACCTGGCGAAGGAACGGGTGAAGAGCTCCAGCTATATCGCCCGGCTGAATCGCAACAGCGACCGCCCGCACCTGCAGAACTGGCTGGACGACCTGGTCTGGGCGCCGGGCAAGGCAGTCTGGGATACGCCACTCAAGGTACTCGACCAGGGCGATCCGAAAGGCGAGCAGTTGCTCAGCACCCAGTTGCAACCGCTGTTCGACGAAGTGTCGAAAGAGCTGATCCTGGTCTCGGCCTACTTCGTGCCGACCAGCGCCGGCGTCGACTACCTGACCCAACGCGCCGAAAGCGGCGTCAGCGTGCGCCTGCTGACCAACTCGCTGGAAGCCACCGACGTGCCGGCGGTGCATGCCGGCTACGCGCCCTATCGCCTGGAGTTGCTTGAGCATGGGGTGAAGCTCTACGAGCTGCGCGCCGACCCGGACCAGCGCCTGTCCGGCGCGCCGTGGATGGTCCGCGGCTCGAGCAGCGCCAGCCTGCACAGCAAGGCAGCAGTGTTCGACCAGCAGAAGGTGTTCGTCGGCTCGCTGAACTTCGACCCGCGTTCGGTGCTGTGGAACACCGAGGTCGGCATCATCGTCGACAGCCCGGAGCTGGCCGATCAGGTGCGCCGCCTGGCGCTGGCCAGTATGTCGCCGAGCGTCAGCTACCAGGTGAAGATCGCGCCGAACAGCGACCCGCCGAAGCTGGTCTGGATCGAGGAGCGTGGCGGCAAGCTGGTGGCGCTGGACCGTGAGCCGGGCAACGCCTGGCGCCGGCTCAACGTATGGATCGCCGGCGCCATCGGGCTGGAGAAGATGCTCTAGGAGCGCTCCTGCTGCAGCTCGGCGTCGGTCGCGCGCATCACCGGCGGCAAGCCGCGATAGGACACCAGCACCACGAAACCGGCAGCGCCCAGTGCCATCACCAGCGGCAGCGCATGGCCGCTGATCCACTGGCTGGCCGCGCCGGTCGCCAGGGGGCCGATCAGGCAGCCAATTCCCCAGAGCTGGGCGATATGCGCGTTGGCGCGAACCAGCGCGTCGTCACGGTAGCGCTCGCCAATCAGGATCAGCGACAGGGTGAACAACCCGCCCGCACTGGCGCCGAACAGCACCAGCACCGGCCAGATGGCGCTATGGTGCAGCAGCAGCGGCATGGCCAGGCTGCTGAGGAACAGCACGATGCCGCAGCCCTTGAACAACGTCTGCCGGGAGATGCGGTCGGCCAGCCAGCCGATGGGCAGTTGCAGCAGCGCATCGCCGACCACCACGGTGCTGACCATCGCCAGCGCCACCGCCTGGGTAAAGCCCTGCTGGATGCCATACACCGGCAGCAGGGTGAGGATCATGGCCTCGAAGCCGGCGAACAGCACCACCGCCCAGGCGATCGCCGGAAGCTGGGCGCAGAAGCTGAACAACCCGCGGCCGTTGGCACTGTGCGGGTCGACCTTGGGCGCGCCGGTACGGCCGAGCAGCAACAGGGAACCGCCCACCAGCAGGCAGACGCTGAACCAGAAACCACGGTCGTCGGCGGTACCGATGAAGGTCAGCAGCACCGGGCCGGACAGCTGGCTCAGCGCGTAGCCGGTGCCATACAGGGCGACCAGGCGGCCGCGCCATTTCTCGATGGCCAACTGGTTGATCCAGCTTTCACCGAGGATGAACACGACAGTCAGTTGCACGCCGATCAGCAGGCGCAGGAACAGCCAGATCGGATAGCTCTGCAGCAATGCCAGCAGGCCCACCGAGAAGGCCCCGGAAATCAGGCAGATGCGCATCAGCAGCGGTGTGCCGACCCGCGCGGCGAGGCGGCCGGCGATCATCGCGCCCAGCAGCACGCCAACCGCAGGCGTGGACGCCATGACGCCGATGGCGAAGTTGCCGTAACCCCAGCCCTCCAGACGCAGAGAAACCAGCGGCATGGTCAGGCCCAGGGCCAGACCGATGCTGATCACGGCAGCACACACAGCAAAATAAGGACCCCAACGCATTGTCTTTCTCCCGTTCCATCCGGAGCGCACGCCAGGCGCGAGGGTGCCCGATGCGCAATGCACAGCGGCCGGGTTTCCCTGAGGGAAACCCGGCCGCGGGTGTGGCTCTTTGTCAGAGCCGGCCCCTGGATCGGGGCCGACCTGCTTCAGCCGAGGATCAGAGTTTGATCCAGGTGGCTTTCAGCTCGGTGTATTTATCAAAGGCGTGCAGCGACTTGTCGCGGCCGTTGCCGGACTGCTTGAAGCCACCGAACGGAGCGGTCATATCGCCGCCGTCGTACTGGTTCACCCACACGCTGCCGGCGCGCAGCGCCTTGGCGGTCAGGTGGGCCTTGGACAGGTCGCTGGTCCACACCGCCGCGGCCAGGCCGTACGGAGTGTCGTTGGCGATGCGCACGGCTTCTTCGGCATCGGTGAACTCGATGACCGAAAGCACCGGGCCGAAGATCTCTTCACGGGCGATGCGCATGGCGTTGGTCACGCCGTCGAAGATGGTCGGCTCGACGTAGGTGCCGCCAGTTTCTTCCAGGGTGCGCTTGCCGCCGGCCACCAGTTTCGCGCCATCGTCATGGCCAGCCTGGATGTAGCTCAGCACGTTGTTCATCTGGGTGGTGTCGACCAGCGCACCGACGTTGGTTTCCGGGTCCAGCGGGTTGCCCGGCTTCCAGGCCTTGATGGCTTCGACAACCATCGGCACGAACTCGGCCTTGATCGACTTCTCCACCAGCAGACGAGAGCCGGCGGTGCAGACTTCGCCCTGGTTGAAGGCGATGGCGCTGGCAGCGGCTTCGGCGGCGGCTTTCAGGTCCGGGGCGTCAGCGAAGACGATGTTCGGGCTCTTGCCGCCGGCTTCCAGCCAGACGCGCTTCATGTTGGATTCGCCGGCGTAGATCATCAGCTGCTTGGCGATCTTGGTCGAACCGGTGAACACCAGGGTGTCGACGTCCATGTGCAGGGCCAGGGCCTTGCCCACGGTGTGGCCGAAGCCCGGCAGGACGTTGAACACGCCTTTCGGGATGCCGGCCTCGATGGCCAGCTGGGCGATGCGGATACCGGTCAGCGGAGACTTCTCGGAAGGCTTGAGGATCACCGAGTTACCGGTGGTCAGCGCCGGGCCGAGCTTCCAGCAGGTCATCAGCAGGGGGAAGTTCCACGGCACGATGGCAGCGACAACGCCGACCGGCTCGCGGGTGACCAGGCCCAGTTCGTTGTGGGCGGTGGCAGCCACTTCGTCGTAGATCTTGTCGATCGCTTCACCGCTCCAGCGCAGGCTGTTGGCGGCGCTGGACACGTCGATGCTCAGCGAGTCGCTGATCGGCTTGCCCATGTCGAGGGTTTCCAGCAGGGCCAGTTCCTCGGCGTTCTCCAGCAGCAGCTCGGAGAAGCGGATCATGACCTTCTTGCGCTTGGCCGGGGCCAGGCGCGACCACACGCCGGAATCGAACGCGGCACGGGCGACCTGCACGGCACTCTCGGCATCGGCCAGGTCGCAGCTGGCGACCTTGGCCAGGAAGCGGCCATCCACAGGGCTGATGCAGTCGAAGGTGGCGCCGGATGCGGCGTCGACGTATTCACCGTTGACGAAGGCGCGGCCTTCGATCTGCAGGTCCTTGGCGCGAGCTTCCCAATCGGCGCGAGTGAGGGTACCCATGACAACGTGTCCTCTTATTAATGTACTTATTCAGGTGCAGGCGCCCGGCGTGGGCGCACTGTCAAATATTCCGCAAGGCGGAGCAAACGCATGCTGTTGGCAACCCTAAACCGGAGGCCGCCAATTTTCAATATTTTTTACACTAAGCGGCCAAATGGCCTTGTCACGTTCGTTTTATTAAACATAGACTGCCCTGATTCGTCGGCTGATGGTTTTCCGACAGCCGCTTCGGAGTAAATATCCAACAGCGCTGCGCGTGCCCGCACGCACTCTCGCCAACAACTCTAAAGAACCGAGACCGCCATGAACGTCGAGCAGATCGTCGATTTCGCCCAGGCCACCACCGCCCCCGAACACTACCGCCCCGCCCCGGACCGCATCATCAAGGGCGACCCGGCGCAGAACGTGCGCAACCACTACGCCAGCGACTGCGGCCAGTTCAACGTGGGCATCTGGGAAGGCGAGCCGGGCCACTGGAACGTCAGCTACACCGAGCACGAGTACTGCGAGATTCTCCAGGGCGTGTCGGTGATCCGTGACGCCAATGGCGGTGCCAAGACCGTGCGCGTCGGCGACCGCTTCGTCATCCCCGCCGGCTTCAGCGGCACCTGGGAGGTGCTGGAGCCGTGCCGCAAGGTCTACGTGATCTTCGAGCAGAAGGCCTGATCCACCGAACATGAAAAAGCCCGCCGATCGGCGGGCTTTTTTGTGCCTGCGGTTCCGTGAGAAACCGCAGGCAAGAAAAAACCCGCCACAAGGGCGGGTTTCTTCACAAGGGCGAAGATCAATTACTTGATCTTGGCTTCCTTGTAGATCACGTGCTTGCGAACAACCGGATCGTATTTCTTGATCTCGATTTTCTCAGGCTTGGTACGCTTGTTCTTGTCGGTGGTGTAGAAGTGGCCGGTACCGGCGCTGGACACCAAACGGATCAGTTCGCGCATGACTGCAGCTCCTTAGAATTTTTCGCCGCGGGCGCGCAGGTCGTTCAGAACGGCCTCGATGCCACGCTTGTCGATGATACGCATGCCTTTGGCGGAAACGCGCAGACGCACGAAGCGCTTCTCGGATTCAACCCAGAAACGGTGATGCTGCAGGTTCGGCAGGAAACGGCGACGGGTTTTGTTGTGTGCGTGGGAAATGTTATTCCCGGTAACCGGACCCTTACCGGTCACTTGGCAAACTCTCGACATGGCTCAGCCCTCTGTAAACCACATGCCAAACCCGGCATGGGTTGGCTGCTTAACTCAATAGGATTCTCAGTTTCACCGGGGTCTTAACTGCCGCTTCGCCGCGATCGAGTCGCAGGATCAGGCAGGGCCCCAGAAAAGAGCGCAGCTTTATATCAGAAAGTCACTTCACGCTGCAAGGGAAAGCATGACTCGGAAAAGCCGACGCCAGCCCCCGCGGGCCGCGGCACTGGTGCCGTTCGTCGCCTGTCATCGTTGTGACGGGCAGCGGCTTGGTCTAGGGTAGCTCCTTCGAGGCTGCCAACAGCCTTGCATGACCCGCCCAGCCTCGCGGATGGGCATCTTGCCAGCTTACACGGAGTCCGTCATGCGTCTTGCCCTTCTCGCCCTCCTTCTTTCTCCCGCCCTCGCCAGCGCAGCCTCGCTGAGCGTGTGCACCGAAGCCAGCCCTGAAGGCTTCGACGTGGTGCAGTACAACTCGCTGACCACCACCAACGCCTCGGCCGATGTACTGATGAACCGCCTGGTGGACTTCGATGCCGCCCGCGGCGAAGTGGTGCCGAGCCTGGCCGAGAGCTGGAAGGTCTCCGATGACGGCCTGACCTACGACTTCCAGCTGCGCGAGGGCGTAGCCTTCCACCACACCGACTACTTCAAGCCCAGCCGCGCGCTGAGCGCCGACGACGTGGTGTTCAGCTTCCAGCGCATGCTCGACCCGGCCCAACCCTGGCACAAGGTCGCGCAGAGCGGCTTCCCCCATGCCCAGTCGATGCAGCTGCCGAGCCTGGTAAAAGCCGTGGAGAGGGTCGATGAGCGCCATGTGCGCTTCACCCTCAACCACCCGGACGCGACCTTCCTGGCGATGCTCAGCATGGGCTTCGCCTCCATCTACTCCGCCGAATACGCCGACCAGCTGATGAAGGCCGGCACCCCGGAGAAGCTCAACGCCCAGCCGATCGGCACAGGGCCCTTCGTCTTCAAGCGCTTCCAGAAGGACGCCGTGGTGCGCTACAGCGCCAACGCCGAGTACTTCGGCGGCAAGCCGGCTGTGGATAACCTGGTGTTCGCCATTACGCCGGACGCCAGCGTGCGTCTGCAGAAACTCAAGCGCGGCGAATGCCAGATCGCCCTGTCGCCCAAACCGCTGGACGTCGAAGCCGCGACCAAGAGCGCCGAGCTCAAGGTCGAACAGACCCCGGCGTTCATGACCGCCTTCGTCGGCATCAACAGCCAGCACCCGCCGCTCGACAACCCCAAGGTGCGCCAGGCGATCAACCTCGCCTTCGACAAAGGCACCTACCTGAAGAGCGTGTTCGCCGGCAGCGCCACCGTCGCCGACGGCGTCTACCCGCCCAACACCTGGAGCTACGCCAAGGACATCCAAGGCTATCCCCGCGACCTAGACAAGGCCCGCGCCCTGCTGGCCGAGGCCGGGCACAAGGACGGCTTCAAGACCACCCTCTGGACCCGCCCCTCCGGCAGCCTGCTCAACCCCAACCCCAGCGTCGGCGCGCAACTGCTGCAGGCAGACCTGGCGCAGATCGGCATCCAGGCCGAGATTCGCGTGATCGAATGGGGCGAGCTGATTCGCCGTGCCAAGGCCGGCGAACATGACCTGCTGTTCATGGGCTGGGCCGGCGACAACGGCGACCCGGACAACTTCCTCACCCCTCAATTCTCCTGCGCCAGCGTGAAGTCCGGCCTCAACTTCGCCCGTTATTGCGACGAGAAGCTCGACAGCCTGATCAGCCAGGGCAAGGCGGTCGCCGATCAGGCCAAGCGCAGCGCGCTGTACCACCAGGCCCAGCAGATCATCCACGAGCAGGCGCTGTGGTTGCCGCTGGCGCACCCGACAGCCTCGGCGCTCACCCGCCAGAACGTGAAGGGCTATGCAGTCAGTCCCTTCGGTCGCCAGGATTTCTCGAAGGTGCAGCTGTAACGCGCTAGACCATCCCCAGCTCGGCCATTGATTGCGGCTCGCCGTCACCGACAATGAAGTGATCCAGCACACGTACGTCGATGAGCGCCAGCGCCTCGATGATGCGGCGGGTCAGCAGGCGGTCGGAGTGGCTCGGCTCGCAAATCCCCGAGGGATGGTTGTGCGCCAGGATCAGCGCGGCAGCGTTGTGCGCCAGCGCGCGCTTGACGATCTGCCGGGGATAGACGCTGGCGCTGTCGATGGAGCCGTGGAACAGCACTTCGAAGTCCAGCACCCGGTGGCGATTGTCCATGAACAGGCAGGCGAACACCTCGTGGTGCTCGTGGCGCAACCGTGCCTTGAGAAAGTCGCGCACGGCCTGAGGGCTTTCCAGCGCCGAGTCGCGACTGAGCTGTTCGGCCAGGTGGCGCCGGGCAATTTCCAGCACGGCCTGCAACTGCACGAACTTGGCGACGCCCAGCCCCAGGTGACTGCAGAACGATTCCAGATCGGCCTCCAGCAGGGCCCGCAGGCTGCCGAACTCGCTGAGCAGGCGCCGCGCCAGGTCGACGGCGCTGCAGCCGACCACGCCGGTACGCAGGAAGATTGCCAGCAGCTCAGCGTCGCTCAGGCTCGCCGCGCCCCGTTCGAGAAGCTTTTCCCGCGGGCGCTCCGCCGCAGGCCAATCACGAATACTCAAGGAACCTCCCGGTCAGGCCGCCCGCTGTTCCCGCGCAGGCGCTGTGCTATCTTAGCCCCCTCGCTGCGCGCAGCCGGAGGCCTGGGGAGGCGTCGTCGGCTTCAGCGCGCGTCATCCATTTCCGTATTTAAGGCTGGCCTATGCAGCGGCTCTATCGTAAACGCATCGTTCTGGGCGTCGGCGGCGGTATCGCCGCCTACAAGAGCGCCGAACTGGTCCGCCGGTTGCGCGACCAGGGCGCCGAGGTGCGTGTCGTGATGACCCAGGGCGGCCGCGAGTTCATCACCCCGCTCACCCTTCAGGCCCTTTCCGGCCATCCGGTACACCTGGACCTGCTCGACCCTGCCGCCGAGGCGGCCATGGGGCATATCGAACTGGCTCGCTGGGCCGACCTGGTACTGATCGCCCCCGCCACCGCCGACCTCATGGCGCGCCTGGCCCAAGGCGTGGCCAACGACCTGCTGACCACCCTGGTTCTGGCCACCGATGCCCAGGTCGCGCTCGCTCCGGCGATGAACCAGGCCATGTGGCGCGACCCGGCCACTCAGGTCAACGCCGAGCTGCTGCGCAGCCGCGGCCTGCACTTCTTCGGCCCCGCTGCCGGCAGCCAGGCCTGCGGCGACGTTGGCCCCGGGCGCATGCTGGAAGCCGAAGAACTGGCGCAACTGGCCGCCGACTGCTTCGAGTTCAAGGCACTGACCGGCCAGCACATCCTGATCACTGCCGGCCCGACCCAGGAAAACATCGACCCGGTGCGCTACATCACCAACCACAGCTCCGGGAAAATGGGCTTCGCCCTGGCCGAGGCGGCCGCCGAGGCCGGCGCCCGCGTGACCCTGGTGACCGGCCCGGTGCACCTGCCGACCCCGGACCGCGTGAGCCGCGTCGACGTGGTCAGCGCCCGCGACATGCTCGCCGCCTGTGAAGCGGCGATGCCGGCGGACATCCTGATCGCCTCTGCCGCCGTGGCCGACTACCGCCCGGAACTGGTCGCAACGCAAAAGCTGAAGAAAGATCCCACCAAGGGTGATGGCCTGCTCTTGCAGCTGGTGCGCAATCCCGACATCCTCGCCACCCTCTCGCTGCGCGAAGACCGGCCCTTCAGCGTCGGCTTCGCGGCGGAGACCGAGAACCTGCTCGAGTACGCCTCGCGCAAGCTCAAGGACAAGAATCTCGACCTGATTGTCGCCAATGACGTGGCAAATCCGTCAATCGGCTTCAATAGTGAAGAGAACGCCATCACGGTCATCGACCGCGAATTGCACAAGACTGCGTTCGCCCAGACCAGCAAGGGCAAGATTGCCCGTCAGCTGGTCGCCTTCATCGCCGAACGCATCAATCAACACTGAGAACTCAATGCATTCCCTGCAAGCCAAGATCCTCGACTCCCGCCTGGGCAGCGACTTCCCGCTGCCTCAGTACGCCACCCCGGGTTCCGCCGGCCTCGACCTGCGCGCCATGCTCAAGGAAGACCTCATCCTCGAGCCGGGCCAGACCGTGCTGATCCCCACCGGCCTGTCCATCTACGTCGCCGATCCTGGCCTGGCCGCGCTGATCCTTCCGCGCTCGGGCCTGGGCCACAAGCACGGCATCGTGCTGGGCAACCTGGTCGGCCTGATCGACTCGGACTACCAGGGCGAGCTGATGGTCTCCTGCTGGAACCGCGGCAATACCGCTTTCAAGATCGCCATCGGCGAGCGCATCGCGCAGCTGGTGCTGGTGCCGGTGGTGCAGGCGCATTTCGAGCTGGTCGAGAGCTTCGACGAAAGCCAGCGCGGTGCCGGCGGCTTCGGGCACTCCGGCAGCCATTGACCCCTACCCCTTTCAGGATGAATCGCCGAGGAGACGTTGCATGAAACTTTTCCAACGCACTGCCAAGGACAGCGCCGAACTGCCGGAACTCGTACCGGCGGAGAAGCCCGTCAAGGGATCGGCCCCCAAGGTCGACCTCAAACCACTGCTGCCATCCCTCGTCCTTACCGTGGGCGGTGTGGCGGCGGCCGGCGCGCTGCTGTGGTTCAGCCTGTTCGGCCAGGCCGACAAGGCACACGTCACCCAGCTGAGCAACGCCTGGTCGGAAAGCCAGGCCGGCGCGCTGCGCCAGTCCCTGAATCTGCTGGCCGCCGACAGCCGCGCCATGGCGGGCGACCCGCAACTGCTGCCCGCCCTGCAGAGCAATGACCCGACGCGCATCGCCGCGCTGGAGAAGGCGCTGACCCAGGGCCATCTGGACGGACTGGTGGACGTCCACCTGAACGCCAATGGTCAGGCCGTGCAGGACACCGCCCGCCCCGGCCCGCTGAACTACGCCGCGCTAGATATGCTGCACCGCGTCGAAAGCGGCCAAGCTGTGGCGCCGGAGGCCTACAAGGTCGGCACTCGCTGGATGGTCTACAGCCCGGTTGCCCTGCGCGCCGCGGATAACTCGATCCAGGGTTCGCTGCTGCTGGTCGTCGATCTGCAGCGCCTGCTCGGCAACCTGCCGCCGATGTCCGCCGATATCGGCCAGCTGCAGATTTCCCAGCAGTTCGGCAACTCGCCGGCCCAGTTGCTGCTGCAACGCGGGGAGGCCAGCGACGCTGCTCCGGTAGCGCTGCCCAGTGGCAATCCGAACTGGAAGCTGAGCTTCACCCCCGGCCCGACCGTCACCGACCATCTGTACTCGCCAACCCTGCTGGGTATCGCCGCTCTGCTGGCACTGGTGGGCAGCCTGCTTGGCCTCTACCTTGCGCAAAGTGCGATGCAGCGCCGGGTCAGCAAGGATGCCCAGGCCCTGGGGCAGTTCATTCAGGAACTCGCCGGCCAACGCACTGCCAAAGCTCCTGAGCTGAGCCTGCCGAGCCTGCGGGCACTGGCTCAGGCGCTGGCCCGCCAGCCACGCCGTAAAACCGAAACACCCAGTGCCAGCGCCCCTTCCGCGCCTGCAGCAGCCGTTCAGCCGGTCCCGGCTGCCACCGCTGCCAGTGCCCCGGCCGCTGCCACTGAATCGCCATTGGTCGATCCGCTATTCCAGAACACCGACATTCTGGACATCGACATTCTTGATGAAGACCAGGATCTCCTGGGATTGGAGCACACACCCGCTATGAGCACGCCCAAAGCCCCGCAACTGCCCGCCAGCATCTTCCGCGCCTACGACATCCGTGGCGTGGTCGGCGACACCCTGACCACCGAGACGGCCTACTGGGTCGGCCGTGCGATCGGTTCCGAAAGCCTTGCGCGCGGCGAGCCGTGCGTCTCCGTGGGCCGTGACGGCCGCCTGTCCGGCCCCGAGTTGGTCCAGCACCTCATCCAGGGCCTGCTCGACTGCGGCTGCCAGGTCACCGACGTGGGCATGGTGCCCACGCCAGTGCTGTACTACGCGGCCAACGTACTGGAAGGCAAATCCGGCGTCATGCTCACCGGCAGCCACAACCCGCCGGACTACAACGGCTTCAAGATCGTCGTAGCCGGTGAAACCCTGGCCAACGAACAGATCCAGGCCCTGCGCGAGCGCATCCAGAACGGTGATCTCGCCTCTGGCGTGGGCAGCGTGCAGCAGATCGACATCCTGCCGCGCTACTTCAAGCAGATCCGCGACGACATCGCCCTGGCCAAACCGCTGAAGGTGGTGGTGGACTGCGGCAACGGCGTGGCCGGCGTGATCGCCCCGCAGCTGATCGAGGCCCTGGGCTGCACCGTGATCCCGCTGTACTGCGATGTCGACGGCACCTTCCCCAACCACCACCCGGATCCGGGCAAGCCGGAAAACCTGGAAGACCTGATCGCCAAGGTCAAGGAAACCGGCGCCGACCTGGGCCTGGCCTTCGACGGCGACGGCGACCGCGTGGGCGTGGTGACCAACGAAGGCACCATCATCTATCCGGACCGCTTGCTGATGCTGTTCGCCAAGGACGTTGTCTCGCGCAACCCGGGCGCCGACATCATCTTCGACGTCAAATGCACCCGTCGCCTGATCTCCCTGATCAGCGGCTACGGCGGCCGCCCGGTGATGTGGAAGACCGGCCATTCGCTGATCAAGAAGAAGATGAAGGAAACCGGCGCCCTGCTCGCCGGCGAGATGAGCGGCCACATCTTCTTCAAGGAGCGCTGGTACGGTTTCGACGACGGCATCTACAGCGCCGCGCGCCTGCTGGAAATCATCAGCCTCGACAAACGCGATGCCGAGCGCGTGTTCTCCGCATTCCCGATGGACATCTCCACCCCGGAAATCAACATCACCGTCACCGACGAGGGCAAGTTCGCCCTGATCGAGGCGCTGCAGGCCCGCGGCCAGTGGGGTGAAGCCAACCTCACCACCCTCGACGGCGTACGTGTGGATTACCCCAAAGGCTGGGGCCTGGTACGCGCCTCCAACACCACCCCGGTGCTGGTCCTGCGTTTCGAGGCGGATTCCCAGGACGAACTGGAACGCATCAAGGAAGTGTTCCGCACCCAGCTGAAAGCGGTCGATCCCGCCCTCAGCCTGCCCTTCTGACACTTACGTAGCATTATGCCGGAGCCCACCATGACCCAGAGCCGCGATGACGCCGCCCAGGTTGCCCGCGTCCTTGCCGAAGCCCTGCCCTATATCCGCCGTTTCGTCGGCAAGACGCTGGTGATCAAGTACGGCGGCAACGCCATGGAAACGGACGAGCTGAAGAACAGCTTCGCCCGCGACGTGGTGCTGATGAAGGCCGTCGGCATCAACCCGGTGGTGGTCCATGGTGGTGGTCCGCAGATCGGCGACCTGCTCAGCCGCCTGTCGATCGAAAGCCACTTCATCGATGGCATGCGCGTCACCGACGCGCAGACCATGGACGTGGTGGAGATGGTCCTCGGCGGCCAGGTGAACAAGGACATCGTCAACCTGATCAACCGTCATGGCGGCAGCGCCATCGGCCTGACCGGCAAGGACGCCGAGCTGATCCGCGCGAAGAAGCTCACCGTCACCCGCCAGACGCCGGAAATGACCAAGCCGGAAATCATCGACATCGGCCACGTGGGCGAGGTCACCGGGGTCAACGTCGACCTGCTGAACATGCTGGTGCAGGGCGACTTCATCCCGGTCATCGCGCCGATCGGCGTGGGCGCCAACGGAGAGTCCTACAACATCAACGCCGACCTGGTGGCCGGCAAGGTGGCGGAAGCGCTGAAGGCCGAGAAGCTGATGCTGCTCACCAACATCGCCGGCCTGATGGACAAGCAGGGTCAGGTGCTCACCGGCCTGACCACCGAGCAAGTCAACGAGCTGATCGCCGACGGCACCATCTACGGCGGCATGCTGCCGAAGATTCGCTGCGCCCTGGAAGCGGTCCAAGGCGGCGTGACCAGTGCGCACATCATCGATGGCCGCGTGCCCAACGCCGTGCTGCTGGAGATCTTCACCGACAGCGGTGTCGGCACGCTGATCACCAACCGCAAGCAGCGCTGATCGCAACGACACCCGCCAGGAGCGATCCTCGCGGGTGTTTTTTTGCCTGTTCCAGGCCGCTTCAGCCCCATGGATGCCCGGCCTCGAACAGGTCTACAGGAGTCCTTCTGACATGGCCGCGTCTCCCGTTTCCCGCAACGACTTCAGCTTCTTCCATGGCTTGCGCGTGCGCTGGTCGGAGGTCGATCCGCAGGGCATCGTCTTCAACGGCAATTACCTGACCTACGCCGACGTCGCCACCACCGAGTACTACCGCCACCTGGGCGTGAGCTACCCGGCCGACCTGCTGCGTGGCGGCGGCGACCTGTTCGCGGTGAAGACCACCCTGGAGTACCTGGCGCCGGCGCGCTTCGACGACTGGCTGGAAATGGGCGTGCGCGTCAGCCGCCTGGGTCGCAGCAGCCTGACCTTCCAGGTGTCGATCTGGTGCGACGAACAGTTGCTGACGCTGGGGGAACTGATCTACGCCTATGCCGGCGAGGATCGGACGAGCCAGCCCCTGCCGGACTGGCTGCGCGGGAAGATCAACGAATTCGAACGCGTCTCGCCGCAGCAGTAAGCGCGGCGGCAGGCTCTTCAATTACCGCCGGATATCTGGGCGAAGCGCGCCCGATCGGAGGCAAAGCTGCTCTGCGCCTGAACCCGCAACTGCTGGTAGCGAGCGATATCCTGCTGCAGGCGCTGTTCATCGTCGCGCAGGTTGTTCAGTTGCGCGACCAGGTCGTCCGGCACCTGGCGACCGGCGCGCTCCTGGTCGGCGGCACGGGCCTGCAGGTTGGCCTGCTGCATCTTCAGCGATTGCAGGTTGCCCTTGGCCACGCTGGCCAGCCCATCCAGCTCGGCCAGCTTGCGATCACGGGCACGGTCGACGTCTTCCACGCTGGTATACATGCGCATCAGTTGCTGATCGGAGCTGGCGCGGGCGGCGTCCGCCTTGCGCTGCTCGATCTCGGCGGCGGTCGGTGCCGGCGGAACCTCGCGGATGACCCGGCCCTGGTCGTTGAGCACCTGGTAGCCCTTGCCGATGTATTGCGGAGGGACGCCCAGCCGGTCGATGACGGTGATGCCCTTGTCATTGACGTAGCGGTACATCTCGACCTGGCTGGTCGGCTGCCCGGCAGCCGTAACCTGGCCTGCGAGCATGGCTCCCAGAAGCCCCATCAACACCCTGTAGCGGAAAGCACCCTGCTTGGCCATGCCCTACGTCCTGGTTGCGGTTAGATACCGTACTGCGCCCGATAGGCCTCGACAGCCGCCAGATGCTGCTTGAGCTGACCGTCACCGGCCAGATATTCCAGCACCTGCTCCAGCGAGACAATGCTTACGACCGGAATCGAAAAGTCCCGTTCAACTTCCTGGATCGCCGACAACTCGCCCTTGCCGCGCTCCTGGCGGTTCAGCGCGATCAGCACGCCGGCTGCCTGGGCACCCTGGGCGTCGATGATCTGCATGACCTCGCGGATCGCAGTGCCGGCGGTGATCACGTCATCGATGATCAGCGCGCGGCCGGTCAGCGGGGCGCCGACCAGCGTGCCGCCTTCGCCATGGTCCTTGGCTTCCTTACGGTTGAAGCACCAGGGCAGGTCGCGGCCATGCTGTTCGGCCAACGCAATCGCTGTAGCGGCCGCCAGCGGGATTCCTTTATAGGCCGGGCCGAACAACACGTCGAAAGGTATGCCGCTGTCGACCACCGCGCTGGCGTAGAAACGACCCAGCTGGGACAGCGCAACCCCGGTATTGAACAGACCGGCGTTGAAGAAGTACGGGCTGGTGCGCCCGGACTTGAGGGTGAACTCGCCGAAGCGAAGAACGCCGCGCTCGATGGCGAAGCGGATGAAATCGCGTTGATATGCGTGCATGGGAGAGAACCGGCCGGTATGAATTTAGCTAAACCGTTTGAGCTCGGGTATCATACACACACGTGATTTTGGGGGCCATTTATGCGGATCATCAGTGTGAACGTGAATGGTATTCAGGCTGCAGCCGAGCGTGGTTTGCTCAGTTGGCTGCAAGCCCAGAATGCCGACGTGATCTGCTTGCAGGATACCCGCGCCTCCGCTTTCGATCTGGATGACCCGTCCTACCAACTGGATGGCTACTTCCTGTACGCCTGCGATGCCGAAGTGCCCAGTCAGGGCGGCGTCGCAATCTATAGTCGTCTGCAACCCAAGGCTGTCATAAGCGGCCTGGGTTTCGAGATGGCCGATCGTTACGGGCGCTACCTGCAAGCCGATTTCGATAAGGTGAGTATCGCCACTCTCCTGCTGCCTACCGGGCAGGAAGGGGACGAGAACCTGAACCACAAGTTCAAGTTCATGGACGATTTCGCCCAGTACATGAACAAGCAGCGCCGCAAGCGCCGCGAATACATCTATTGCGGCTCGCTCTACGTCGCGCACCAGAAGCTGGACGTGAAGAACTGGCGCGAATGCCAGCAATCTCCGGGCTTCATGGCGCCGGAGCGTGGCTGGATGGATGAGATCTTCGGCACCATGGGCTATGTCGACGCCCTGCGCGAGGTCAACCGCGAAGGCGACCAGTACAGCTGGTGGCCGGAAAGCGAGCAGGCCGAGTTGCTCAACCTGGGCTGGCGTTTCGACTATCAGATCCTCACGCCGGGTCTGCGCCGCTTCGTGCGCGGCGCCAAGCTGCCGCGTCAGCCGCGCTTCTCCCAGCATGCGCCGCTGATCGTCGATTACGACTGGACGCTGAGCATCTGAGCCCCGTCGTGCCGCCGAAAGGCGGACAGAAAAAAGCCGGCTTCGAGCCGGCTTTTTCGTGCCTGGAGTTCAGTCCCTATTTGATCGGGCGCCAGGTGAAGGGATAGCGATAATCCAGCCCTTCGTTGGCCTTGATCCCGGCAATGATGGTGAGCACCAGCGCACCGATGCTCACCAGCCCCAGCAGGAAGAAGCCGATCACCACCAGCATCAGCAGGCAGCTGACCACCACCGCGAGGCTCACGGTGATCTGGAAGTTCAGTGCCTCCTTGCCCTGGCGGTCCACGAACGGGTCCGATTCACGCTTGATCTGCCAGACGATCAGCGGCCCGAGCAGGTTGCCAAAGGGAAAGATGAAGCCGAGGAAGGCGGCGAAGTGGCAGAACATCGCCCACTGGCGGGCTTCCTGGCTCGGCTGAACCTGCTGTACCGGTACTTCGTCGCTCATCCTTTCGCTCCTTGCCGTTGGGTATCGAGTGCGGATCAGTCCGCCAGTGCGGCGCGCTGCAGTTCGAACAGCTCTTGCAGGCCTTTCTGGGCCAGCTCCAGCATGGCATTGAGCTCAGCCGGCTGGAAGGGAACGCCCTCGGCAGTGCCCTGGACTTCGATGAAGCCGCCAGCATCGGTCATGACCACGTTCAGGTCGGTCTCGGCGGCGGAATCCTCCAGGTAGTCCAGGTCCAGCACCGGCTCGCCCTGGTACATGCCCACGGAAACGGCGGCAATCATCTGCTTGAGTGGGTTGCCCTTGAGCGCGCCGCGCTTCTTCAACACGGCCAGCGCATCGATCACCGCCACGGTGGCGCCCGTGATGGACGCGGTGCGGGTGCCCCCGTCGGCCTGGATCACATCGCAATCGATGTACAGGGTGTTTTCGCCCAGCTTGGTCAGGTCCAGCGCGGCGCGCAGGGAACGGCCGATCAGGCGCTGGATTTCCAGGGTGCGGCCACCCTGCTTGCCGCGCGCAGCTTCACGCTGGTTACGCTCGCCGGTGGAGCGCGGCAGCATGCCGTATTCGGCGGTCAGCCAGCCCTGGCCCTGGCCCTTGAGGAAGCGCGGCACGCCGGATTCGGCGCTGACGGTGCAGATCACCTTGGTGTCGCCGAACTCGACCAGCACGGAGCCCTCGGCGTGCTTGGTGTAATGGCGGGTGATACGGATCGGGCGCAGTTGGTCGGCGGCGCGGCCACTGGGACGGTTCATGGAGGCATCCTGTACAGATTGCTGGCGGGGGAATGTCGGCCATTATAGAGGCCAGCGGACGGACGCAACCACCGCCGGCGTGCGACGGCGCGCTACGCTGGGTTACAATTGCCGGTTTCCGACGACCTGTCGGCCGTTTCCCACAGTCTTCAAGCGAGGTAATTCCATGGTCCACAGTATGACCGCCTTCGCCCGCGTCGAGCGCGCCGGCACCCATGGAACCCTCAGCTGGGAACTGCGCTCGGTCAACCATCGCTACCTCGAGCCCAACCTGCGCCTGCCCGAAGCCTTCCGCGACCTCGAAGGCGCGGTGCGCGAGGCGCTGCGCCAGGGCCTGTCGCGCGGCAAGGTGGAATGCACCCTGCGCTTCAACGAGGAAAACGCCGGCAAGCCGCTGCAAGTCGACCGCGAACGCGCCGCGCAACTGGTCGCCGCCGCCGAGACCGTCGCCGGCCTGATCCAGCAGCCCGCCCCGCTCGACCCGCTGGCCGTGCTGGCCTGGCCGGGTGTGCTGGTGGGCGATGCCGCCGATCCGCAGGCGCTCAATGCCAGCGCGCTGGCCGCCTTCAATCAGGCCCTGGACGAGCTCAAGGCCGGCCGCGCCCGCGAAGGCGCGGACCTGGCGAAGATCATCGACGAACGCCTGAGCGCCATGCAGGAAGAAGTGGTGAACCTGCGCGAGCTGGTGCCACAGATGCTCGCCAACCAGCGCCAGAAGATCCTCGATCGCTTCAACGAGATGAAGGCCGAGCTCGACCCGCAGCGCCTGGAGCAGGAAATGGTCCTGCTGGCGCAGAAGAGCGACGTCGCCGAAGAACTCGACCGCCTGACCACCCACGTCACCGAAGTGCGCCGCGTGCTCAAGGCCGGCGGAGCTGCCGGCCGCCGCCTGGACTTCCTGATGCAGGAACTCAACCGCGAAGCCAACACGCTGGGTTCGAAGGCTTTCGACCCGCGCTCGACCCAGGCGGCGGTCAACCTCAAGGTCCTGATCGAGCAGATGCGCGAGCAGGTCCAGAACATCGAGTAAGCCGGACGCCTCCGGCTTCCATTCAGTCAACCGTTACTCCAGGAAAGCGCCATGTCCGGCACCCTGTACATCGTTTCCGCGCCGTCGGGCGCCGGCAAGACCAGCCTGGTCAAGGCCCTGCTTGACGCCATGCCCAACGTGCGCGTCTCCGTTTCCCACACCACCCGCGGCATGCGTCCGGGCGAAGTGGACGGGGTGAACTACCACTTCGTCGGCCATGACACCTTCAAGGCCATGCTCGAGCGCAACGAGTTCCTCGAGCACGCGCAGGTCTTCGACAACCTCTACGGTACCTCTCAGCGCTGGGTGGAAAAGACCCTTGCCGAGGGCAACGACCTGATCCTGGAGATCGACTGGCAGGGCGCGCAGCAGGTGCGCCGGCTGATGCCCCAGGCGCAGTCGATCTTCATCCTGCCGCCGACCCAGGAAGCCCTACGCCAGCGCCTGACCAACCGCGGCCAGGACAGCGACGAGGTGATCGAGCGGCGCATGCAGGAAGCCGTCAGTGAAATGAGCCACTATGTGGAATATGATCACCTGGTGATCAACGACGACTTCGCCCACGCGCTGGAAGACCTCAAGGCGATCTTCCGCGCCCGCCAGCTGCGCCAGGATGCCCAGCAGCAGCGCCACACCGATCTGCTGCAGCGTTTGCTGGCCTGAAGCAGCCGAGAGAAGGCACTTCCATAAAGATTGGCGATTTTTTAAACTACTCAGTCCGCCCGGCTTTCTCCGGGCTTCCATTTAGTAACGAGGAACACCATGGCCCGCGTCACCGTTGAAGACTGCCTGGACAACGTCGATAACCGTTTCGAGCTGGTCATGCTCGCCACCAAGCGTTCGCGCCAACTGGCTACCGGCGGCAAAGAGCCCAAGGTACCGTGGGAAAACGACAAGCCCACCGTCGTTGCTCTGCGCGAAATCGCTTCCGGCCTGATTGACAACGAAATCGTTCTGCTGGAGGACGTGGTTGAAGAAGAACCGCTGTTCGCTGCCTTCGAAGACGAGGCCAACCACGAGGCCCTGTAAGTCGATGTCCGGCCGACGAATTGGCACACCACGACTGGCCGCTCGGCAGGGGGTAGACCCATGCCGAGCATAGACGCCTTCGCTGATCGTCTGTCGAGCTATCTGGGCCCGGACCAGGTCAACCTGGTCCGCCGCGCCTACTACTACGCCGAGCAGGCCCACGACGGGCAGCGCCGCCGCAGCGGCGAGGCTTACGTCACCCATCCGCTCGCCGTCGCCAATATTCTCGCCGACATGCACATGGACCATCAGAGCCTGATGGCGGCCATGCTGCACGACGTGATCGAGGACACCGGCATCGCCAAGGAAGCGCTCACCGCGCAGTTCGGCGAAACCGTCTCGGAACTCGTGGATGGGGTCAGCAAGCTGACCCAGATGAACTTCGAGTCCAAGGCCGAGGCGCAGGCCGAGAACTTCCAGAAGATGGCCATGGCCATGGCGCGCGACATCCGCGTGATCCTGGTGAAGCTGGCCGACCGCCTGCACAACATGCGCACGCTGGAAGTACTGTCCGGCGAGAAGCGCCGGCGTATCGCCAAGGAAACCCTGGAAATCTACGCGCCCATCGCCAACCGGCTGGGCATGCACAGCATGCGCGTGGAATTCGAGGACCTGGGCTTCAAGGCCATGCACCCGATGCGCTCCGAGCGCATCCGCCAGGCGGTGAAGAAAGCCCGTGGCAACCGCCGCGAGATCGTCGGCAAGATCCAGGAATCGCTGGTCAACTGCCTCGCCCGCGAGGGCATGGAAGGCCAGGTCCTGGGCCGCGAGAAGCACCTGTTCAGCATCTACAAGAAGATGCGCGGCAAGCGCAAGGCGTTCAACGAGATCATGGACGTCTACGCCTTCCGCGTCATCGTCGACAAGGTCGACACCTGCTACCGCGTGCTCGGCGCCGTGCACAACCTGTACAAGCCGTTCCCCGGTCGCTTCAAGGACTACATCGCGATTCCCAAGGCCAACGGCTACCAGTCGTTGCACACCACGCTGTTCGGCATGCACGGCGTGCCCATCGAGATCCAGATCCGCACCCGCGAGATGGAAGAGATGGCCAACCACGGGATCGCCGCGCACTGGCTGTACAAGTCCAGCGAGGACGAGTCGCCCAAGGGCACCCACGCCCGCGCCCGCCAGTGGGTGAAGGGCATCCTCGAACTGCAGCAGCGCGCCGGCAACTCGCTGGAATTCATCGAGAACGTGAAGATCGACCTGTTCCCGGACGAGGTCTACGTCTTCACGCCCAAGGGCCGCATCATGGAGCTGCCCAAGGGCTCCACGGCGGTCGACTTCGCCTACGCGGTGCACACCGACGTCGGCAACAGCTGCATCGCCTGCCGCATCAACCGCCGCCTGGCGCCGCTGTCCGAACCGCTGCAGAGCGGCGCAACGGTGGAAATCGTCACCGCGCCGGGCACCCGGCCGAACCCGGCCTGGCTCAACTTCGTGGTCACCGGCAAGGCGCGCACGCACATCCGCCACGCGCTCAAGCTGCAGCGCCGCTCCGAGTCGATCAACCTCGGCGAGCGCCTGCTGAACAAGACCCTGGCCGGCTTCGACAGCCACCTGGAAAAGATCCCGCAGGAACGCATCCAGGGCGTGCTCAGCGAATACCGCATGGAAGTCTTCGAGGACCTGCTCGAAGAGATCGGCCTGGGCAACCGCATGGCCTACGTGGTCGCGCGTCGCCTGCTGTCCAGCGAAGGCGAGGAAGCGCCGAGCGCCGAGGGCCCGCTGGCCATCCGCGGCACCGAAGGCCTGGTACTCAGCTACGCCAAGTGCTGCACGCCGATTCCGGGCGACCCGATCGTCGGCCACCTGTCGGCCGGCAAGGGCATGGTCGTGCACCTGGAGAACTGCCGGAACATCAGCGAGATTCGCCACAATCCGGAAAAATGCATCCAGCTCAGCTGGGCCAAGGATGTCACCGGCGAATTCAACGTCGAACTGCGCGTCGAACTGGAACACCAGCGCGGCCTGATCGCCCTGCTCGCCACCAGCGTCAACGCCGCCGACGGCAACATCGAGAAGATCAGCATGGACGAGCGCGACGGCCGCATCAGCGTGGTCCAGCTCGTCGTCAGCGTGCATGACCGTGTGCACCTGGCCCGCGTCATCAAGAAGCTGCGCGCGCTCAAGGGCGTGATCCGCATCACCCGCATGCGCAGCTGATCCCACCCTAAGGAGTCGACATGACCAAGACCGTAATCCATACCGACAAAGCCCCGGCCGCCATCGGTACCTACTCCCAGGCCATCAAGGCCGGCAACACCGTCTATGTCTCCGGTCAGATCCCGCTGGACCCGAAAACCATGGAACTGGTCGAGGGCTTCGAAGAGCAGACCGTCCAGGTCTTCGAGAACCTGAAAGCCGTTATCGAGGCTTCCGGTGGCTACCTGCACGACGTCGCCAAGCTGAACATCTTCCTCACCGACCTGTCGCACTTCGCCAAGGTCAACGAGATCATGGGCAAGTACTTCACCCAGCCCTACCCGGCCCGCGCCGCCATCGGCGTCGCCGCCCTGCCCAAAGGCGCCCAGGTCGAGATGGACGCCATCGTCGTCCTCGAATAAGCGTCACGAAACACCTACGGGGCCCCAGCGGCCCCGTTCCTTTGTCTGCAAGGAGCAAACATGCGTCGCGCCCTGATCCTGAGCGCCCTGATCGGCCTGCTCACCGGCTGCGCCGGCACCCCGTCCGACCCTTCCGGTGTCTGGGTCAACCAGGCCGCCATCGACGCCGCCGGCAAGGGTGGCAAGCTGCGCGAGGCGCTGCTGGCCTACGGCCCTAACCTGGAATGGAAGCTGGACACCAAGACCAGCCAGGCAACCTTCAGCAACGGCTTCGAGCTGGGCGAAGGCCAGCTTACCGCTGAAGGTCCCAAGCACTACCGCGTCGAGTTCTACGGCAGCAACCAGGAAGCCCTGGAGCTGGACGGCAAGGAACTGGTGCAGGTAGGCAGCGACAACTGGCCCGAACAGCGCTTCCTGCGCCCCAAGGAGCAACCCGCCGCTCAGGTATCGGCCGGCAGCACCTTCGAGAACGCGCTGTATGCGGCCTACCTCAACGGCACCTGGATCATCGAGGAAGGCGAAGGCAAGGGCAGCAAGGTCAAGTTCCTCTCCAACGGCACCCTCGAAGGCATGCCGGGCTTCGACCGCTACGCGCTGTGCCTGGCCGGCGACTGCGCAGCCATGAGCGGCGACAACGACAGCATCTGGCTGCAACAGGGCCAGCAGGGCCGCGAGTACCTGTTCGAGCGCGACGGCGACAAGCTGGAGCTGTTCGAGGCGGTAAACCGCGCCCAGGCCGACGAGATGCCGCAGTACGCCCCGGGCAACAAGGTCTGGACCCTGGAGCGCGACTGATCCGCAAGCGGGCGGGCCGACAGCATCAGCGCAGCCCGCTCCACAGCAGCCAGCCACCCAGCGCCAGCAGCAATCCCCCGCAGATCCTGTCCAGCGCCGTGACCCGGCGCTTCAGCCAGCCGCGCCAGCGCGGGCGATCCAGCAGGCGCACCAGCGCCATGTCCCACAGCAGCACCACCGCGGCCATCCACAGCACGCAGGCGCCCAGCGCCCAGGCGGGCAGGTGGAACTGCCCGAGTACGCCGAACAGGCCGGTGTAGAAGATCGGCAGCTTGGGATTCAGGCTGCTGGCCAGAAACCCCTCGCGCACTCCCCGCAGGAAGCCGCCCGCCTCGCGGTGGCCGCTGGCCGTGGGGATCTCCAGCTCACGCCGCGCCAGCAGGGCCTGCGCACCGAGCCAGACGAAATACCCACCCCCCAGCAGTTGCACGACGCGCAGCCCATGGCTCGCCACCTCCGGCAGCAGGCCCAGGACGAACAACACCAGCAGCATGCTGGCCAGATTGGCCAGGGCGATGCCCGCTGCGCAGCCGTCTGCGTGGCGCCTGCCGCGCAAAAGCGCAGCACGGATCAGCAGGAAGAAATCCGGCCCCGGCGACAGCAGAGCGGCGAAATGGGTGCTGGCGACCAGCGCGAAGGCGGCGAACATGGCGATCTCCCGAATGCGGTGCCGCGCAGTCTGGAAGGCCCCGTCCCGAGCAGTCTTGGAAGAAACTCAGGTCCGCGTGGCGCGCAGGAAACGTCCGGGAGTGACGCCGGTAAAGCGGCGGAAGGTGCCGGAAAAATGCGCCTGGTCGTAGAAGCCCAGCGACAACGCGACGTCCAGTGGCTTCTCGCCGGACACCAGCAGACGCTTGGCCTCGCGGATGCGCCGTTGCAGCAGGTAGGTATGCGGCGGCACGCCGTAGGCGTTGCGGAAGGCTTCGATCAGATGACGCGGGTGGCGCTGCAACAGGGCGGCGAGGTCTTCCAGCGTGACGGCCTCGCGGTAATGCGCTTCCAGGTAATCCCGCAGCTGCGCCGTCACGCTGCCATCCCGCGACGCCGCCGCATTCGGACGCATCCCGCCATGGCGGATGAACACCCGCTCCAGCAGTGCCAGCAACTCGCTCTCCAGCGCCAGCGCATCGTTGCGTTCGAACTCGGTTGCCACGCGTTGCAGCGCGTCCGCGACTTGTCCATCGTCAGGTGGATTGAGCGCCTGGAAGCCGCGCGGCAACTGCTTGCGCCCCAGTAGCGGCAGCAGGCGCGATTCCTCGATGTAGAGCATGCGATAGACCAGCCGCTCGGTTTCGGCGTTGCCGGTGTGCGGCTCCTCCGGATTCATCAGCGACAGCGTGCCGGCGGGGAGCACGTGGTGCGCGCCGCGGCACTGGTAGCCGCCGGCGCCATGGAGGATGGCGCCGATGGCGAAGGCATCGTGGCTGTGGCGGCCGAAGGGCTGGCCGGAGAAGTCCGCGTGGAACAACTCCACCCCGGGCAACCAGGGGCGCGCCAGCAGCCGGTTGGCGTCCATCTCAGTCGTCTTTGCCAGCGAGGATCGCCGCGTAGCCTTCGCGGAAGCTCGGGTAACGCGGCTCCCAGCCGAGCGCACGGGCGCGGGCGTTGCTGCAGCGCTTGCTGCCGGCGCGGCGCACGGTCTGCTCGTCGGCCCAGTGGGTCACGCCGAGGTGCTCGCGCAGCCAGGCGACCACGTCATGCAAGGCGGCGGGATCGTTGTCGACGCCGAGGTAGCAGTCTTCCAGAGCAACACCTTGGCGATCGGCTTCCAGCAGATGCGCCAGCAGGCCGGCACAGTCCTCGGCGTGAATGCGGTTGGCGTACAGCGGCGGCTCGCTGGCTACGCGGTAGCCCTCGCGCACCTGTTTGAGCAGCCACTCGCGGCCGGGGCCGTAGATGCCGGTCAGGCGCACGACGCTGGCGGGAATACCGCTCTGCAGGGCCACCTGTTCGGCCTCGAGCATCACGCTGCCGGAATAGCTTTCGGCCTCGGCCGGCGAGGTCTCGTCGATCCACTGGCCATCGCGCTGGGCATAGACGCCGCTGCTGGAAACGAACAGCAGGCGCTTGGGCGTCTGCCCGCGTTGCTTGAGCCAGCCGAGGGTGTTGCGCAGGCCTTCGACGTACGCAGCACGATAACCAGCCTCGTCATGCTGGGTCGCGGCGGCGCAGTACACCAGGTAATCCAGGCTGCCGACCGGCCAGGTATCGGGGCATTCGAGCTGGGCCAGGTCACCTGCCACCGGCAGCACTTCCAGCGGCAGCGCGGCGACATTGCGACGCAGGCCATGGACGCGCCAGTCCTGCGCGGCCAGATGGCGCCCCAGGCGACTGCCGACATCGCCGCAGCCGACGATCATCAGGCTCGGGAAGGTGCTCTTGCTCATGCTTGGCTCCGCGAATCAAAGCTCGGCAGTTTAGCGCGGTTGGTTCGCGGCGGTGCAGCCGCTATGCTTGGGCCACCTCAACGGATTTAGTCGCCATGACCCTGACCGAACTGCGCTACATCGTCACGCTTGCCCAGGAGCAACACTTCGGCCGCGCCGCAGAGCGCTGCCATGTCAGCCAGCCGACCCTGTCGGTGGGCGTGAAGAAGCTGGAAGACGAGCTCGGCGTGCTGATCTTCGAGCGCAGCAAGAGTGCGGTGCGCCTGACCCCGGTCGGCGAAGGCATCGTGGCGCAGGCGCAGAAGGTGCTGGAGCAGGCCCAGGGCATCCGCGAACTGGCCCAGGCCGGCAAGAACCAGCTGACCTCGCCGCTCAAGGTCGGCGCCATCTACACCATCGGCCCGTACCTGTTCCCGCACCTGATCCCGCAGCTGCACCGGGTTGCCCCTCAGATGCCGCTGTACATCGAGGAAAACTTCACCCACATCCTGCGCGACAAGCTGCGCACCGGCGAGCTGGACGCGATCATCATCGCCCTGCCGTTCCAGGAAGCCGACGTGCTGACCCTGCAGCTGTTCGACGAGCCGTTCTACGTGCTGATGCCGGCGGACCATCAATGGACCGCGAAGAAGACCATCGACCCGGAGTTGCTCAACGACAAGAGCCTGCTGCTGCTCGGCGAGGGCCACTGCTTCCGCGACCAGGTACTCGAAGCCTGCCCGACGACCCACAAGGGCAGCGAGAACAAGCACACCACCGTGGAATCCAGCTCGCTGGAAACCATTCGCCACATGGTCGCCTCCGGCCTGGGCGTGTCGGTGCTGCCGTTCTCCGCCGTGGACAGCCACCACTATGCGCCGGGCGTGCTGGAAGTGCGTCCGTTCAGCGCGCCAGTGCCCTTCCGTACCGTCGCCATCGCCTGGCGCGCCAGCTTCCCGCGGCCGCGCGCCATCGAGGTGCTGGCCGACTCGATCCGCCTCTGTTCGGTCGCCAAGCCGACCGTCAAGGGTGAAGCCGAGCCGGCATGACCGATCTGTCTAACGTCCCGGTCACCGCGCTCAAGGGCGTAGGCGCCGCGCTGGAGGAGAAACTGGCGAAGGTCGGCCTGGAGAAC
The DNA here is from genome assembly GCF_012971725.1 of Pseudomonas multiresinivorans. Classification (NCBI taxonomy): domain Bacteria; kingdom Pseudomonadati; phylum Pseudomonadota; class Gammaproteobacteria; order Pseudomonadales; family Pseudomonadaceae; genus Pseudomonas; species Pseudomonas multiresinivorans. Next base: position 844,271 of record NZ_CP048833.1, on the reverse strand, counting down.
CTCCAGGACATCCTCTTCCACCTGCCGCTGCGCTACCAGGACCGTACCCGCATCACTCCCATTGGCGCGCTGCGCCCAGGGCAGGATGCAGTAGTTGAAGGCGTGGTCTCCGGCGCCGACGTGGTGATGGGCAAGCGCCGCAGTTTATTGGTGCGCCTGCAGGACGGCACCGGCACGCTGAGCCTGCGCTTCTATCACTTCAGCCAGGCACAGAAGGAAAACCTCAAGCGCGGCACGCACCTGCGTTGCTACGGTGAGGCGCGCCCCGGCGCATCGGGCCTGGAGATCTACCACCCCGAATACCGCTCGCTCACCGACGCCGCCGCGGCGCCGGTGGAGCAGACGCTGACGCCGATCTACCCGACCACCGAAGGCCTTACCCAGCAGCGTCTGCGCCAGCTCAGCGAGCAGACACTGGCGCGCCTCGGCCCGTCGAGCCTGCCGGACTGGCTGCCGGCGGAGCTGGCCCGCGACTACCGCCTGGGCCCGCTGGACGAAGCCATCCGCTACCTGCACCGGCCGCCGCCGGACGCCGACCTGGAAGAACTCGCCGAGGGCCGCCACTGGGCCCAGCACCGCTTGGCCTTCGAGGAGCTGCTGACCCACCAGCTGTCGCTGCAACGCCTGCGCGAGAGCGTGCGCTCCCAGGCTGCGCCGCAGTTGCCGCCAGCCAAGCGCCTGCCGGCGCTGTACCTGAAGAACCTCGGCTTCAAGCCCACCGGCGCGCAGCAGCGCGTCGGTGCGGAGATCGCCTACGACCTCGCCCAGCCCGAACCCATGCTGCGCCTGGTGCAGGGTGACGTGGGTGCGGGCAAGACCGTGGTCGCCGCCCTCGCCGCCCTGCAGGCGCTGGAGGCCGGCTACCAGGTGGCGCTGATGGCCCCCACCGAGATCCTGGCCGAGCAGCACTTCCTCAACTTCACCAAGTGGTTGCAGCCGCTGGGTATCGAGGTCGCCTGGCTGGCCGGCAAGCTCAAGGGCAAGGCCCGCGCCAGCGCGCTGGAACAGATCGCTGGCGGCGCGCCGATGATCGTCGGCACCCACGCGTTGTTCCAGGACGAAGTGAAGTTCAAGCGCCTGGCTCTGGTGATCATCGACGAGCAACACCGCTTCGGCGTACAGCAGCGCCTCGCCCTGCGCCAGAAAGGCGTGGACGGCCGGCTCTGCCCGCACCAGTTGATCATGACCGCCACGCCCATCCCACGAACCCTGGCGATGAGCGCCTACGCCGACCTGGACACCTCGATCCTCGACGAGCTGCCGCCCGGCCGTACGCCGGTGAATACCGTGCTGGTGGCCGACAGCCGCCGCATCGAAGTGATCGAGCGCGTTCGTGCCGCCTGCGCTGAAGGCCGTCAGGCCTACTGGGTCTGTACGCTGATCGAAGAATCCGAAGAGCTGACCTGCCAGGCCGCGGAAACCACCTACGAGGAACTCTCCTCGGCGCTGGGCGAACTGCGCGTGGGCCTGATCCACGGCCGCATGAAGCCTGCGGACAAGGCCGTGGTCATGGAAGCCTTCAAGGAAGGCATGCTGCAGCTGCTGGTAGCGACCACGGTGATCGAGGTCGGCGTGGACGTGCCCAACTCCAGCCTGATGATCATCGAGAACCCCGAGCGCCTGGGCCTGGCCCAGCTGCACCAGCTGCGCGGCCGCGTCGGCCGGGGCAGTGCGGCGAGCCACTGCGTGCTGCTCTACCACCCGCCGCTGTCGCAGATCGGCCGCGAGCGCCTGGGGATCATGCGCGAAACCTGCGACGGCTTCGTCATCGCCGAGAAGGACCTGGAGCTACGTGGCCCCGGCGAAATGCTCGGCACCCGCCAGACCGGCCTGCTGCAATTCAAGGTCGCCGACCTGATGCGCGACGCCGACCTGCTGCCAGCGGTACGCGATGCCGCTCAAGCCCTGCTGGCACACTGGCCGCAATCGGTCAGCCCATTACTGGCACGCTGGCTGCGACACGGGCAGCAATACGGACAAGTGTGATGTATTTCACTCTCATCGGTCAGTTGACCGCTCGGTCACGCTGACTGCGTGGTTATACTCCGACCCAGCCGTTGATAACCGGATCACATTCATGAGCGATGCCGCACGCGCCCCATCCGACTCCTCGCAGGCCCCCGAGGTCATCCTGCAGCTGCTCGCCAAGCTGGGCATTCCCTCTCGCGAGGTGAGCGACGCCACCACGCTTCCCGCGGCGCGTCGGGTGCAGGCCAGCCTGCTGGAAGATGCCGTCGGCACCCTGCTGGTGCTGTTCCCGCAGAGCCAGCTGCTGGACCTCAATCGCCTCGCCGAACTCACCGGGCGCAAGCTGGTGGCGGTCAAGCCTGATCGCCTGGAGCGCATGCTCGGCAAGCACCAGCTCGGTCGCCTGCCGGCATTGCCGCCGCTGACCAGCTCGCCGTGCCTGTATGACGAGCGCCTGCTGCAGGAGCCCCAGCTGCTGATCGAATCCGGCACGCCGGGCACCCTGCTGGAGATTCCCACGGCGTCCTTCCGCAGCCTGCTGGAGAAAGCCAGTGCGGCGCGCTTCGGCGTGCTGCTGGACTCGATCCGGCCGAACCTCGATCGCCCGGACGACGACCGCAAGGAGATCACCCAGGCCGTGCAGGCGTTCACCGCCCGCCGCATCCAGCAGCGCCTGGAGGAAACCATCGAGATTCCGCCGCTGCCGGAAACCGCACAGAAGATCATCAAGCTGCGCGTCGATCCCAACGCCACGGTGGACGACATCACCGGCGTGGTGGAAACCGACCCGGCACTCGCTGCGCAGGTGGTCAGCTGGGCGGCCTCGCCCTACTACGCCGCACCCGGCAAGATCCGCTCGGTGGAAGACGCCATCGTCCGCGTGCTGGGCTTCGACCTGGTGATCAACCTCGCCCTGGGCCTGGCCCTGGGCAAGACCCTGAGCCTGCCCAAGGACCAGCCGCAGCACGCCACGCCCTACTGGCACCAGGCGATCTACACCGCTGCGGTGATCGAGGGCCTGACCCGCGCCGTGCCCCGCGCCGAACGCCCGGAAGCCGGCCTGACCTACCTGGGCGGCCTGCTGCACAGCATCGGCTACCTGGTCCTGGCGCACATCTTCCCGCCGCATTTCTCGCTGATCTGCCGGCACCTGGAAGTGAACCCGCACGTCGAGCACAACCTCGTCGAGCAGCACCTGCTGGGCATCACCCGCGAGCAGATCGGCGCCTGGCTGATGCGCACCTGGGACATGCCGGAAGAGATCTACACCGCGCTGCGCTTCCAGCACGATCCGTCCTATGCCGGCGACTGCTCGGCCTACGCCAACCTGGTGTGCCTGGCGACCCGCCTGCTGCGCAACCACGGCATCGGCAGCGGCCCGGAGACCGATATCCCGCAGGACCTGCTGGACCGCCTGGACATCCCGCGTGAAAAGGCCGAAGACGCCGTGCGCAAGGTGCTCGACGCCGAAGCGGTACTGCGCGAGTTGGCCAGCCAGTTCAATCCCGGCCACTGAGCGAAGCCGCGCTTCCTCTTGTAGGAGTGAGCTTGCTCGCGAACCCAATAGCACCGAGCGGTTCCGGTTCGCGAGCAAGCTCGCTCCTACGAAAAGCCGTTATCTGCACCCATAAAAAAGCCCTCTCATGAGGGCTTTTTTGTGGCCGGTTCAGGCCGCTTTCTTGTCGCTGGCCGGTGCGGCCTTCTTCTTCGGTTTCAGGTACTTCACCAGGCCCTGGAACCAGATCACCAGGCCGGGGTTGCCCTGGATCTGGATGTCCTTGTTCTGGATGCCCTGCATGAAGGCCAGCTGGGGGTTCTTCGAGGTCATGGTGGCGAAGCCGTAGGCGCCGTCCTTGAAACCCAGCGCGAAGGCAGGGCTGGGGTGCGTGCCGCGGCGGGCGCTGACCTTGAGGTCCTTGACGATGTAGTGGCGGGCGACCTTGCCGTCGAGGGTGTGGAGCTGGAACACCAGGTCCTTGCCTTCGAGCTGCTTCTGGAATGCCGGGTTTTCGCGGCTGGCCTTGGCCATCAGGCGACCGAGCATCCACAGGAGAAGACGGAATTTCATGCACAAACCTCGACGTTCGAGACAAAAGTCTGCGCATTGTAGCCAGTTTGAAAACGGACTACATCCGGTCTTTTGGAGGGATTATGTAACTGGAGGAGGCAACCCGGAGCCGCTCTGGCCCCGGGTCAGGCGCGATCAGTTGACCGCGTCTTTCAGCGCCTTGCCCGGCTTGAAAGCAACGGTATTGCTGGCTTTGATCTTGACCGGTTGGCCGGTCTGCGGGTTCTTGCCGGTACGGGCGCCACGGTGGCGCTGAACGAAGGTACCGAAACCGACAAGGGTAACGCTGTCCTTGCGGTTGAGCGCGCCAGTGATTTCATCCAGCAGCGCGTTCAGCACCTTGTTGGCTTGTTCTTTGGTGAGGTCGGCCTTCTCGGCGATCGCGGCGGCGAGTTCTGGTTTACGCATAAATGCCTCTTTGACGGTTTGTTGTTGTTGTGTCCGTGCTGTCTTCCCAACAGCGCCCAAGGCACCGCAGCCTTGCCGTACAGGCTCTAGGCTGCGGCAGACGGGGGGAGAATGGCACGCCGAAAGCTGGTACGCCAGTATCGTCTGACAATTTGCGAGCAGTTTCCCAAGGCAAAAACGCCATAGACGGCGCCTGTCACGCCAACAGGGCCGGCAACTCCTTGTTCAAAGAGAGTTTTTCACTCACGGCGGCGCCTGTGAGGGCGTAACCGAGCAATCGACCGGCGGTATCCCGGCACAGGACCTTGAGGTCCGGGCCAGAGCCTTCCACCTGCCATTCGCCCTCGCTTCCGCGCGGGGGCGGCGACACCACCAGCGGGCACACCGGCGTCTTCACCGTCACGGGCATGGCACCGTAGGTCACCGGCGTCGGCTTGCCGGCCAGGGTCTGGGCCAGCGCGCGGGCGCAGGACATCAACGGCATCACGTACAGCAGGTTGAGGCCATCGACCTCGGCGCAGTCGCCCAGGGCGTAGATATTGGCGTGGGAGGTGCGCAGCTCGCGATTGACCATCACGCCACGGTTGATATCCAGGCCCGCGGCAGCGGCCAGATCGATGCGCGGGCGCAGGCCCACGGCAGAAACCACCAGGTCACAGAGGATCACCTGGCCATCGGAAAGATGCGCCTCCAGGGCATCTCCCGCACGCACGAGGCTGTTCAGCACCGGGCCGAGGTGGAAGCGCACGCCGAGGCCTTCCAGCCCCTGCTGCACAGCCTGGGCGGCAGCCGGGTGGAGCAGGCCGGGCATGACCTGCTCGCACGGCGCCACCACGTCGAGCTGGTAGCCGCCGCTGGACAGGTCGTTGGCGAATTCGCAGCCGATCAGGCCGGCGCCCAGCAGCAACACGCGGCGCTTGCCGGCGGCAGCCGCGCGGAAGCGCGCATAGTCCTCGAGATCGTTGATCGGGAAAATCAGCTCCTGGGCATCGCCCTCGACCGGCACGCGGATGGTTTCGGCGCCCCAGGCCAGCACCAGGTCGCGGTACTGGACTTCTTCTTCGCCGATCCAGATGCGCCGGTGGCCCGGATCGATGCCGGTGACACGAGTGTGGGTGAGGATGCGCGCCTTGAGCTGGTCGGCCATGGCGCCAGCCTCGGCCATCGCCAGACCGTCGGCGTCCTTGTCCTTGGAGAAGCCGGTGGAGAGCATCGGCTTGGAATAGGAGCGGCCGTCATCGGCGGTGATCAGCAGCAACGGCGTCTCGCTGTCCAGCTTGCGCCACTCGCGAGCCAGGTTGTAGCCGGCCAGGCCGGTGCCGATGATCACCAGCGGTGCGTTTTCGCTCATTGCTCTCTCCATTTCCAAAAGACGGCACATCGTAAAGACGGCACGGCGGCCATCGGGCCGCCGCGTTGATTCGTTATCTCGGCAGGGTTCAGGAAATTTCGATCATTTCGAAATCGATCTTGCCGACGCCGCAGTCCGGGCAGACCCAATCCGCCGGGATGTCTTCCCACGGCGTGCCGGGAGCTATGCCCTCCTCGGGCAACCCCAGCGCCTCGTCGTAGATGAAGCCACAGACCACGCATTGCCATTTGCGCATCAGCCAAGCCCTCCTGCGATTGCGAAGTGAACCTAACCCACTTTGACGGCGCCGGCCAACGGCGCCCGTGCCGCCGGGATGCGTCAGCAAGGCCAACCCGGCGTCCATCCAGTCTACCGCGCACGGCTGAGGCCTGCTGGCCACACAAACGCAGACGGCGGCCCGAAGGCCGCCGTCGCGGGGATTCCATTGGCCGTGGATCAGCCGATCTCGATCATCTCGAAATCCAGCTTGCCGACGCCGCAATCCGGGCACAGCCAGTCTTCCGGCACATCTTCCCAGCGGGTACCGGCGGCGATGCCCTCTTCCGGCCAGCCCTTGGTTTCGTCATAGATCAGGCCACAAACCACGCACTGCCACTTCTTCATCAGCTATCACCCTCATGTTCTTGTCGCTTGAACGTCAGTGCGTCCAATGTCCGGCTTTTTACTGGCGATGGGCTTGTGGCGCAAGCCCCTGAAAAAATGCGGGTAGCCGGCCAAACCTTTGGTGGGGTTTTGCGCAAGGCACTGTTGCAGACAACGCAATCGGAGCCGCAAAGCCGCCATGTTAAGCTGCCGCGTCCCTGGCCAACCGCAGTCGATACCGTGCCCGAAGCCGCCCTGATCCACCCGCCTCGCTGGCTCACCGCCGCCCAATTGCACCCTGCCCCCGCCGTCCAGGTGGTGGACTGGCTGTTCGACGAAGGCTCGCTGACGCGCCGCCTTACCGCGCTGTCCGACGGAGCCTTCGCCGTGCAGCCGCTTGCCGAGGGCTGGCATCGCCTGCGTACCGATGAGTGCGCTGCGCTGGGCGTGCCGGATGGCAGCCAGGGCTGGGTGCGCGAGGTGTACCTGAAGGGCCACGGCACGCCCTGGGTATTCGCCCGCAGCGTCGCTGCACGCTCGGCGCTGGAGGGCTCGGGTTTCGATTTGCGCCTGCTCGGCACGCGCTCCCTGGGCGAACTGCTGTTCAGTGACCGCGCCTTCCTGCGCGGGCCCATCGAAGTGTGCCGCTATCCTGCCGCCAGCCTGCCTGCCGAGGTCCGCGCCGAACGCCTGTGGGGGCGCCGCTCCTGCTTCAGCCGCGATGGCCTGGGCGTGCTGGTTGCCGAAGTATTCCTGCCGACACTGTGGCAACGCGTGGAACAACAGCCCGTATAATTCCCGGATCGTTTTCCGGAGGCCGCCATGTTCGTCGCCCTGATCAAACCCCTCGCCCGCCTGCATCCCCGCGCCTGGGACTTCATCCAGCTGACGCGCATGGACAAGCCGATCGGCATCTACCTGCTGCTCTGGCCGACGCTGTGGGCGCTGTGGATGGCCAGCGGCGGCGTGCCGAGCGTGAAGAACCTGGTGATCTTCGTCCTCGGCACCGTGCTGATGCGCATGGCCGGTTGCGTGATCAACGACTTCGCCGACCGCAAGCTCGACGGCCACGTGGAGCGCACCAAGGCGCGCCCGCTGGCCACCGGCAGGATCACCGTGCGCGAGGCCTGGATTGCCTTCTTCGTGCTGCTGGGCTTGAGCTTCCTGCTGGTGCTGTGCACCAACATACAGACCATCTGGCTGTCCTTCGGCGGGGCGGCCATCGCGGCGCTGTACCCGTTCATGAAGCGCTACACCTACTACCCGCAGGTGGTGCTGGGCGCGGCCTTCTCCTGGGGCATCCCAATGGCCTTCACCGCGGCCAGCGGCACCCTGCCGGCGGTGGCCTGGCTGCTGTTCTTCGCCAACGTGCTGTGGACGGTCGCGTATGACACCTACTACGCGATGACCGACCGCGAGGACGATCTGAAGATGGGCATGAAGTCCACGGCGATCCTCTTCGGCGACGCCGACCGGGTGATCAACCTGAGCCTGCAGGGCCTGATGCTCCTGCTGCTGATCCTGGCCGGCAACAAGCTGGCGATGCACCTGTATTACTACCTGGGCCTGGCCGTGGCGGCGGGCTGCTTCGCCTGGCAGTTCCATTCGACCCGCGACCGCGAGCCGATGAAGTGCTTCAAGGCCTTCCTGCACAACCACTGGGCGGGGCTGGCGATCTTCCTCGGCACCGTGCTGGACTTCGCCCTGCGCTGAGGCTGGGACATCCGTAGGAGCGGACTCCGTCCGCGATAGGTCCGCATCGCGCCGGAGGCCATCGCGGACGAAGCCCGCTCCTACAGAGAGCTTTACGGCTTGGCCATGTGCCAGACGCCCATCTTGCCTTCACCGGCCATGTCGCCGGCCTTCTTGTCCTGCACGAAGGTGTACAGCGGCTTGCCCTTGTAGGCCCACTGGGCGCTGCCGTCGTCACGCTTGATCAGCGTCCAGTCACCCATGGCGCTGTCATCTGCAGCGGCCATCAGCGGAGGCCAGTTCTGCGCGCAGCCGCCGTTGCACATCGACTTGCCGCCACTGTCCTTGTCGAAGGTGTAGAGCGTCATGCCCTTGGCATCGACCAGCATGCCGTTCTTCTCCATGCCGGGGCCGGCGGCCAGGGCGGACATCGCAGGCAGCATCAGGCCCAGTGCCAGGGCCGGGAATAGCAGTTTCATAACGCTTCTCCTCTGGTGAGGTGGAAACGGCGCGAGCATCGGCGCAAAGGCGGGCGGGATTGCGGGCAGGGCCGGCCAGGGCGACATCGACAACGCACTCACTACCGTCATCGCAAGACTCCGGCAGGTGAGCCTGCCGGACACACCGCCGACCGGGCCGGTGAGTTCCGCTTGTGCCGCGCGGCAAACGCGTGGCGGCCCATTGAGCATAGACGAGCGCTCTGCGACGAGGCTCGGCTAACATCCGGGTGTCACATTCATGAAATATTTCCGTTATCTAATGCGGCGCAACACAGAAATTCTGAGGCCTCAGCATGGTTGGCAAGACAATCCTCATCGTCGATGACGAAGCTCCGATCCGGGAAATGATCGCCGTGGCCCTGGAGATGGCCGGCTACGAATGTCTGGAGGCCGACAGCGCCCAGACGGCTCACGCGGTGATCGTCGATCGCAAACCGGACCTGATCCTGCTCGACTGGATGCTCCCGGGCACCTCCGGCATCGAACTGGCCCGCCGCCTCAAGCGCGACGAGCTGACCTCGGCCATCCCGATCATCATGCTCACCGCCAAGGGCGAAGAGGACAACAAGATCCAGGGTCTGGAAGTCGGCGCGGATGACTACATCACCAAGCCCTTCTCCCCGCGCGAACTGGTGGCCCGCCTGAAGGCCGTGCTGCGCCGCACCGGCGCCGGCGACAGCGAGACGCCGATCGAAGTGGGCGGCCTGATGCTCGACCCGATCAGCCACCGCGTGACCATCGACGGCAAGCCCGCCGAGATGGGTCCGACCGAATATCGCCTGCTGCAGTTCTTCATGACCCACCAGGAGCGCGCCTACACCCGTGGCCAGCTGCTGGACCAGGTCTGGGGCGGCAACGTCTACGTCGAGGAACGCACGGTCGACGTGCACATCCGTCGCCTGCGCAAGGCGCTGGGCGAGGTCTACGAAAATCTGGTTCAGACCGTGCGCGGCACCGGGTATCGTTTCTCGACCAAAAGCTGACCCGGCTAATCATCTGGCGGGCACAAGGAACGGAATTTCGTGACCCAGAACTGGAGTGGCGTGCTGATACGCCACCTGCTGCTAGTCGTAGCCGCCGGCACGCTGCTCGGCCTGATCACCGGCCAGTACGGCTGGGCCATCGCCGTGGCGCTGGGCGCCTACCTCGGTTGGTCGACCTGGCAGTTGCTGCGCCTGCACAAGTGGCTGAAGAACCACCAGCCCGATGAAGCCCCGCCCGATGGCTATGGCCTGTGGGGCGAGGTGTTCGACAGCATCTACCACCTGCAGCGGCGCAACCAGAGGGCCCGCGGGCGCCTGCAGGCGGTGATCGACCGCATGCAGGAATCCACCGCGGCGCTGCGCGACGGCATGATCCTGCTCGATCGCGATGGCAACCTGGAATGGTGGAACCAGTCCGCCGAGCGCCTGCTGGGCCTCAAGAGCCCGCAGGACGGCGGCCAACCGGTCACCAACCTGGTGCGCCACCCGCGCTTCAAGGAATACTTCGAAGGCGAGGATTACCGCGAGCCGCTGGAGCTTTCCTCCCCCATCAGCGACAACCTGCGCCTGCAATTCCACATCACCCTGTACGGCGCCGGCGAACACCTGATGCTGGTGCGCGACGTGACCCGCGTCCACCAGCTGGAACAGATGCGCAAGGACTTCGTCGCCAACGTCTCCCACGAGCTGCGCACGCCCTTGACGGTGATCGCCGGCTACCTGGAGACGCTGCTCGACAACGTCGAGGACGTGAACCCGCGCTGGACCCGCGCGCTGCAGCAGATGCAGCAGCAGGCCGGGCGCATGCAGAACCTGCTAAACGACCTGCTCCTGCTGGCCAAGCTGGAAGCCACCGACTACCCAGCGGACAACAAGCCGGTGGCGGTGGACCTGATGCTGCTGTCGATTCGCAACGACGCCCACGCGCTGTCCGGCGCGCGCAACCATCGCATCAGCCTGGAGGCCGACTCGAAGCTGAAGCTCAAGGGCAGCGAGGCGGAACTGCGCAGCGCCTTCTCCAACCTGGTGTTCAACGCCGTGAAGTACACCCCCGATGAAGGCGAGATCCGCATCCGCTGGTGGGGCGACGAACAGGGCGCGCACCTGGCCGTGCAGGACAGCGGCATCGGCATCGATCCCAAGCACCTGCCGCGCCTGACCGAGCGCTTCTACCGCGTCGACTCCAGCCGCAACGCCAGCACCGGCGGCACCGGCCTGGGCCTGGCCATCGTCAAGCACGTCCTGCTGCGCCATCGCAGTACCCTGGACATCAGCAGCGTGCCGGGCAAGGGCAGCAGCTTCACCTGTCACTTCCCGCCGCAACAGGTCGAGAGCCGCGCATAGCAGCCCTCCGCTTCGACTCTTGCGCGAGCGGGCTTGCCAGCCGGGCCCGCTGAACCGCATTCTTGTCCGTCCATTTGCAAACCAACAGAACCATGGACCCTTCCCCTAGTAGCAACTTCCTCACTTATTTCGCCGATTTCGGCCTGATCCTGTTCGCCCTGTTCCTCGTCGTACTCAACGGCTTCTTCGTCGCCGCCGAGTTCGCCATGGTCAAGCTGCGCTCCACCCGCGTGGAGACCATCGCCAACCAGCACGGCTGGCGCGGCACCATCCTGCGCAAGGTGCACAACCAGCTCGACGCCTATCTCTCCGCCTGCCAGCTGGGCATCACCCTGGCATCGCTGGGCCTGGGCTGGGTCGGCGAGCCGGCCTTCGCCGAGCTGCTGGAGCCCCTGCTGGCCGCGATTGGCGTGCACTCCGAGGAAGTCATCCGCGGCGTGTCGTTCTTCACCGCGTTCTTCATCATTTCCTACCTGCACATTGTAGTCGGCGAGCTCGCGCCCAAGTCCTGGGCGATCCGCAAGCCGGAGCTTCTGTCGCTGTGGACCGCAGTGCCGCTCTACCTGTTCTACTGGGCCATGTACCCGGCCATCTGGCTGCTCAACGCCAGTGCCAACGCCATCCTCAAGATCGCCGGGCAGGGCGAACCGGGCCCGCACCATGAGCACCACTACAGCCGTGATGAGCTGAAACTGATCCTGCACTCCAGCCGCGCCCACGACCCCAGCGACCAGGGCATGCGCGTGCTGGCTTCGGCAGTGGAGCTGGGCGAGCTGGAAGTCGCCGACTGGGCCAACTCCCGCGAGGACCTGGTCTACCTCGAGCGCACGGCGCCGCTGGATGACATCCTCGCCACCATTCGCCGCCACAAGTACAGCCGCTACCCGGTGTACGACAGCGAGAAGAACGAGTTCATCGGCCTGCTGCACATCAAGGACCTGCTGCTGGCCCTGGCCACGCTGGACAGCCTGCCGGAGTCCTTCGATCTCGACGAGCTGACCCACCCGCTGGAAATGGTCACCAAGCACCTGCCGCTGGCCCGCCTGCTGGAGCAGTTCCGCCAGGGCGGCTCGCACTTCGCTCTGGTGGAGGAAGCCGACCACAAGGTCGTCGGCTACCTGACCATGGAAGACGTGCTGGAAGTGCTGGTCGGCGATATCCAGGACGAACACCGCAAGGCCGAGCGCGGCATCGTCGCCTACCAGCCCGGCAAGCTGCTGGTGCGTGGCGATACCCCGCTGTTCAAGCTGGAGCGCCTGCTGGGCATCGATCTGGATCACATCGAGGCCGACACCCTCGCCGGCCTCGTCTACGACACGCTCAAGCGCGTACCGGAGGAAGAGGAAGTCCTGGATACCGAAGGCCTGCGCATCATCGTGAAGAAGATGAAAGGCCCGAAGATCGTCCTCGCCAAGGTGGTGAAGCTCGACTGAGCCTGTTGCCCCTGAATGAAAAAGGCTGCCTTCGGGCAGCCTTTTTCTTTGGCTCTTCGTAGGAGCGAGCTTGCTCGCGAACAGTGCTCGCCGATGCGCTGGAGGTGGGCGGGTTCGCGAGCAAGCTCGCTCCTACATGGATGCCGCGCTGCGCTCAGTGCTCCCTGACCACCGCGAAGTTCGGCAGCGTGTCCACCGGCTGGGAGAAGTCATAGGGAATCGACTCCAGCGCCAGGCCGACGTTGCGCTGCACCACGAAGTGCAGATGCGGGCCGCTGCTGTTGCCGGTGTTGCCCGACTGCGCCAGCGGCGTGCCGGTACCGACGCGCTGGCCCTCGTGCACCAGCACCGAACCCCGCATGAGGTGTAGATACACGCCCATGGTGCCGTCGTCATGCAGCACCCGCACGAAGTTGCCGGAAGGATTCTTGCCGCGGCCGTCCTGAGCGTTCTCGACCTTCACCACGGTACCGCCACGCGCCGCAACGATGGGCGTGCCCACCGGCATGGCGATGTCCATGGCGTAGCGGCCCTTGGGCGTGAAGTGGCTGTAGCGGCCGTTGGCGCCCTGGGTCAGGCGGAACGGCCCACCCACCCACGGCAAAGCGTACTGGTAGGACAAGGGCGTCGGGCGCGGGTCACCCAGCGCGTAGCGCAGCTTGGGCTTGTAGCGCAGTGGCCTGGCGGGGTCGAGCGGAGCCAGAGTAGCGAGACGGATCGAGCTGCGCGGCGCCAGCACCCAGCGGATCGGTCGTTCCGGCGCGCCCACGGCGTTCTGCACGCCGGTCACGCTCAACTCCACCTCCACCGGTGCGTATAGATCGTTGCGCACCTGCAGCGTCTCGCCGCCAGCGTGCTTCTTCGTCTCCAGTTTCACCTGTTCTTCCAGGTGCTCGACCATGCGATCGCGGAAGACGAACACGGCCGCACCCGCCACGGCTTTATCCGTGTAGGTGACCACGCCGTTGGCGTCGGTGTACTTGTAGATGGTCACGGCCGAAGCCGTCCCGGAGGCGGCCAATAGACCGCACAGGAGGATACTGCGCCCTAGCATGTCGACTCTGGTTATAGGTATTGCGACGCTGGCAAGACTAGCAGCGCAGGCCCTGCGCCGCGACCTGCCGCCGGTCGGCCTGTGAAGCAGTACTACCCAGAGGGCGGCCCATTTGTAACCGAATCAGGCGCCGGGCACGTAATGCTTCTGGGTGCTGCCGCGGGCGATCAGGCGCGACAGGTAGTCGAGCTTCTGTGGATCACGGTCGACGAAACGGAAGGTCAGTTGCAGCCACTCGCTGTCCGGCTTGGGCTCCAGCGCTGCCACGGCGTGCAGGTAGCCGTTGAGGCGAGCGACGTCGCTGTCTTCCTCCAGATCGAGCACGGCGCTTTCCAGCACCTGCGGCAGCGGCGTACCGCGCTTCACTACCAGCAACGCTTCCTTGAGGCTCAGCGCCTTGATGACGCAGGGCAGGTTCGCCGAAGGCAGGCGCAGTTGCCCTTGCTGGCCCTTGGCGCCACTGCGCGCGGCGGGAGCGGCCACTGTCGGTGCTGCAGCAGCCGGAGCCGGGCGTGGCGCGGCGGGTGCCGCCGCCGGACGAACCACTTCTGCCTTGCCACCGGTAAGGGCGGCCAGGGAGTCGTTGGGCATCGAGCCGACCAGGCTGCGCTGCGGCGCCTGCGCTGCCAGGGCTTCCAGCTTGCCGGCACGCGACAGCGCTTTCTTCACCTTGCTCACCAGCTGGTCGTTGGAGAACGGCTTGCCGATGAAATCGGAGACGCCGGCCTGGATGGCCTGCACCACGTTGTCCTTGTCGCCACGGCTGGTGACCATGATGAAGGGTGTGGTCTTCAGGCTGTCCTGCTCGCGGCACCAGGTGAGCAACTCGATACCCGAGAGCTCGGGCATTTCCCAGTCGCAGAGGATCAGGTCCACCGGTTGGCGCGCGAGGAACTGCTGGGCCTTGCGGCCGTTGACCGCCTCTTCGATCTGCAGGCCGGGGAAATGGTCCCGCAGCCCCTTCTTCACCAGGTCACGGATGAACGGAGCGTCATCCACCACCAGCACACTGACTTTGCCCATCGGCATCTCCCGCAAACGATAGGGCGAAGAATAGCCTTGCCGGGTGGCTACGTGCCATTGGTGCGGGACCGCCTGGCCATAAAATGACGAACCCGGCGCGAGGGCCGGGTTCGTTCTGGCACGGGCGTCTGGCTTATTCGGCCTTGTCTGCCTTGGCAGCGGTGCCCTGTACTTCTTCCTTCATGCGGGTCAGGCCGATGTGGCGGACATCGGTGCCGCGCACCAGGTAGATCACCAGTTCGGCGATGTTGCGTGCATGGTCGCCGATACGCTCCAGCGAGCGCAGGGCCCAGATGACGTTGAGCACGCGGGAGATGGCGCGCGGGTCTTCCATCATGTAGGTGACCAGCTCGCGCAGGGCGGTCTTGTATTCGCGGTCGACGGTCTTGTCGTACTGCGCGACCGACAGCGCGAGGTCCGCATCGAAACGGGCAAAGGCGTCCAGCGCCTCCTGCACCATCTTGCGCACCTGGTTGCCGATGTGGCGCACCTCGACGTAGCCGCGCGGTGATTCGCCTTCCTCGCACAGCTGGATGGCGCGGCGGGCGATCTTCGAGGCTTCGTCGCCGATGCGCTCGAGGTCAATCACCGACTTGGAGATGCTGATGATCAGGCGCAGGTCGGAGGCGGCCGGCTGGCGGCGGGCGAGGATGCGCAGGCATTCCTCGTCGATGTTGCGCTCCATCTGGTTGATCTGGTCGTCGATCTCGCGCACCTGCTGGGCGAGGCCGGAATCGGCGTCGATCAGCGCGTTGACGGCGTCGTTGACCTGCTTCTCCACCAGGCCACCCATGGCCAGCAGATGGCTGCGCACATCTTCCAGCTCGGCATTGAACTGCTGCGAGATGTGGTGGGTGAGGCTTTCTTTGTTGATCATGTTCGCTCCGCGAAAGCCGCAGGCTCCGGGCCGCTGGCTTGTGATGTTCTCCGGGAAGTTCTACCGCGCACGCGATACCGCGAAACTAGCCGTAGCGACCGGTGATGTAGTCTTCCGTCTGCTTCTTGGCCGGGTTGGTGAACAGGGTATCGGTATCGCCGAACTCGATCAGCTTGCCCATGTACATGAACGCCGTGTAGTCGGAGACGCGCGCGGCCTGCTGCATGTTGTGGGTCACGATGACGATGGTGAACTTGGATTTCAGCTCGTAGATCAGCTCTTCGATCTTCAGGGTGGAGATCGGGTCCAGCGCCGAGCAGGGTTCGTCGAGCAGCAGCACTTCCGGCTCCACGGCGATGGTGCGGGCGATGACCAGACGCTGTTGCTGACCACCGGAGAGACCGAGGGCGGACTCGTGCAGGCGATCCTTTACCTCGTCCCACAGCGCGGCGCCTTTGAGCGCCCACTCGACAGCTTCATCGAGCACACGCTTCTTGTTGATGCCCTGGATGCGCAGGCCGTACACCACGTTCTCGTAGATGCTCTTGGGGAACGGGTTGGGCTTCTGGAACACCATGCCGACGCGGCGGCGCAGTTCGGCGACGTCGACGTTCTTGGCGAAGATGTTGTGGCCGTCCAGGCGGATCTCGCCCTTCACGTTGCAGCCGTCGACCAGGTCGTTCATGCGGTTGAAGCAGCGCAGCAGGGTGGACTTGCCGCAACCGGACGGGCCGATGAAGGCGGTCACGCGCTGCTTGGGGATGTTCATGCTGACGTCGAACAGCGCCTGTTTCTCGCCGTAGAACAGGCTCAGGCCCGGCACTTCGAGGGCGACGGTCTCGCTTTCCAGCTTCATGCCGTGGCGGTCGCCGCGACCGAGCGCGCCGATGTCGATGCCGTGGGATGAGGTTTCATGTTGCATGTTCAGTCTCCTTGGGAGGCTTGGCGGCGGGCCTTGCCCGCCGCCTGCAGAATCAGTTTTCCAGCGCCTTGTACTTTTCGCGCAGGCGGTTACGAATGGCGATGGCCGAGAAGTTCAGCAGGGCGATCACCATCACCAGCAGCAACGCGGTGGCATATACCAGCGGGCGTGCAGCCTCGACGTTGGGGCTCTGGAAGCCGACGTCATAGATGTGGAAGCCCAGGTGCATGATCTTCTGGTCCAGGTGCACGTAGGGGTAGTTGCCATCCACCGGCAGCGCCGGAGCCAGCTTCACCACGCCCACCAGCATCAGCGGTGCCACTTCACCCGCGGCGCGGGCCACGGCGAGAATCAGGCCGGTCATCATCGCCGGGCTGGCCATCGGCAGGACCACTTTCCACAAGGTCTCGGCCTTGGTCGCGCCCAGGGCCAGCGAACCTTCGCGGGTAGCACGCGGGATACGCGCGAGGCCTTCCTCGGTGGCCACGATCACCACCGGCACCGCGAGGATAGCCAGGGTCAGCGAGGCCCAGAACAGGCCCGGCGTGCCAAAGGTCGGCGCTGGCAGGGCCTCGGGGAAGAACATTCGGTCGAGGGATCCGCCCAGCACGTAGACGAAGAAGCCCAGGCCGAACACGCCGTAGACGATCGCCGGAACGCCCGCGAGGTTGTTCACCGCGATGCGGATGATCCGGGTCAGCAGGCCCTGGCGAGCGTACTCGCGCAGGTAGACCGCGGCGATCACACCGAACGGGGTGACGATCACGGCCATCACCAGGGTCATCATCACGGTGCCGAAGATGGCCGGGAAGATACCGCCCTCGGTGTTGGCTTCACGTGGGTCGTCGCTGAGGAATTCCCACAGTTTCTTGAAGTAGAAGCCCAGCTTGGTGGCGACGCCCATCTGGTTGGGCTGGTAGGCGTGCACCAGCTTGCCGACGCTGATCTCGGTTTCCTTGCCGGAGGCATCGCGCATGACGATGCTGTCGCGGTTGAACTCCTGATGCAGGCCGTTGAGCTGCTCTTCCAGCACCTTGTACTGGGCGTTCAGCTCGGCGCGGCCGGCGGCGATGTCGGCCTCGGCGGTGGCATCCAGCTTGTTGTTCAACTGCAGGCCACGTTCCTTCAGGCGGAGGCGCTCAAGGCCATGGTTGATGCCGCCGATGTCCTTCTTCTCCAGCCGATACAGCTTGGAGTAGAGCTCATCGACGCGCTTGAGCCGGGTCTGCAGCTCGGCCATGGCGCCGGGACCTTCGGCAACGACCTTGCCGTTTTCCTTGACGCTGAGCAGGTAGCCGTAGAAGTTGCCCCACTCGCGGCGCTCCAGGGTCACCAGCTCGGCGGGGTGATGACGATCGGTCAGCCACTCGCCGATCACCCAGGAGAAGTCGCTGCCATACAGGTCACGGTTGCCCAGCTTGAGCAGTTCGCGGGTCATGAATTCCGGGCCGTTGTCCGGCACCGGCAGGCCGGCGCCGCGCAGGCGCGCACGCGGTACCTGCTCGACTTGCACTTCCTCGCCGATCAGGGTCTTGGGCCCTTCACCGGGGACGCTGTACGTCGCCTCGATCACGTCCGCCGGCCAGAAGTGGCCGAGACCGCGCACGGCGATCACGGCGAGCAGGCCGATGGTCATGATCACGGCGATGGACACCGCACCCGCGTTCATCCACACCCAGGGAGAACCGCTGGCGAACCACGCTTTGACGGATTCCTGTTTCTGTTTCACGGAACTAGCCTCGTCGGGCGGCGCTTAGAGCGACGCGTATTTCTTGCGCAGGCGCTGACGGATCAGCTCTGCCAGGGTGTTCATCACGAAGGTGAAGGACAGCAGTACCAGTGCCGAAAGGAACAGCACGCGGTAGTGAGTCCCGCCGACCTCCGACTCGGGCATTTCCACCGCGACGTTCGCCGCCAGCGTTCGCATGCCCTGGAAGATGTTCACGTCCATGACCGGGGTGTTGCCGGTGGCCATCAGTACGATCATCGTCTCGCCCACGGCGCGGCCCATGCCGATCATCAGCGCGGAGAAGATGCCCGGGCTGGCGGTCAGGATCACCACGCGGGTCAGCGTCTGCCAGGGCGTGGCGCCCAGGGCCAGGGAGCCGTAGGTCAGGCTGCGCGGCACGCTGAAGATGGCGTCTTCGGCGATGGAGAAGATGTTCGGGATCACCGCGAAGCCCATGGCCAGGCCGACTACCAGGGCGTTGCGCTGGTCGTAGGTGATGCCCAGGTCGTGGCTGATCCACAGGCGCATGTCGCCACCGAAGAACAGGGTCTCCAGGTGCGGGCTCATCCACAGGGCGAAAGCGCCGGTGGCGAGGACCACAGGGATCAGGATCGCCGCTTCCCAGCCGGCCGGCAGGCTCAGGCGGATGCGCTCGGGCAGTCGGCTCCAGATCAGGCCGGCGGCGAGGATGCCCAACGGCGTAAGCAGCAGCAGGCTGAAGATACCGGGCAGGTGGCCTTCGACGTAGGGCGCCAGGAACAGGCCGGCAAAGAAGCCGAGGATCACGGTCGGCAGCGCTTCCATCAGCTCGATCACCGGCTTGACCTTGCGGCGCATGCCCGGAGCCATGAAGTAGGCGGTGTAGACCGCGGCGGCAATGGCCAGCGGCGCGGCGAGGATCATCGCGTAGAACGCGGCCTTCAGCGTACCGAAGGTCAGCGGCGACAGGCTCAGCTTGGGCTCGAAGTCGGTGGTCGCGGCGGTGGACTGCCAGACGTAGGACGGTTTGTCGTAGCTCTCGTACCAGACCTTGCCCCACAGCGCACTGAAGGACACCTCAGGGTGCGGGTTGCTCAGGTTGAAGCGACGCAGCTCGCCACCCTGCTCTACGATCAGGCGGTTGGCGCGCGGGGACAGGGCCATCGGACCGGCGGACGGAGCGACGTTCTCCGCCAGCAGCGTGCGGTGCGCGGTGCTGTGGAAGATGCCCAGGTTGCCTTGCTTGTCGAGGGCCAGGAAGCCCTTGCGGCGCTGCTCCGGCGCGATGCTGGAGATCGGCTGGTCGCCCAGCTTGAAGTCACGTACGTGGGACAGGCGCGGTTCGCCATCTTCACCACGGGCCATGAACCACTGACCGATGCCGCCCTTGGAGTCGCCGACCATCAGCGAGATGCCACCCAGCAGTTGGCTGCTGGCGGTCACTTCGGCGGAGGCATCATCCAGCAGCTTGTAGCGGCCGTTGAGCTGGTGGGTATTCAGGTTGAAGACGTCGGCCTGGGCACGTCCATTGAGCACATAGAGCCACTGCTTGCGCGGGTCCATGTAGATGGCTTTCACCGGGTCGGCGATCTGCGGCAGGTTGATGCGCTCTTCCTGCAGGGTGCTTTCGCCGGTCAGCATGTTTTCCTGCTGGGTCAGGCCGAGCAGGAGCATCTCGCTGCCGGTGGACGCGGCCAGCAACAGGCTGTCATCACCCGAGACGATCGCCACGTGCTCCAGCGGGCGGCCCTGGGGATCCAGGTTCATCGCGGCTTCGCCATAGGGATAGTCGATGTGCGGAGTGATGGTCTTCTTGTTGTCCGGGTAGGTGACCTTGTAGTTGTGCTTGAACACCAGCACCTGACCGTTGGACAGGCCCAGCGCGACGGTCGGGTGACCCGGCTGGTCCTCGGCGATGGAGGTGACGCTGGTGCCGGCAGGCAGCTTCAGCGCAACGCGGTCCATCTCGTCGCCTTTCTTGGCGTCGAAGAACACCACCTCGCCGTTCGCGGCGACGCGCATGCCCACCATGTTCTGCTCTTCGATGCTCAGCAGCAGCGGCGCCTGGGCCGTCTTCAGCCAGGCGGGAGCCAGGGGTTCGCGGGTCTCCAGTTCGGCGCCGCGGAACAGCGGCAGCACGACGTAGGCGAGGTAGAAGAAAATCAGGGTAATGGCAGCCAGTACGGCAAGACCGCCGACCAGGACGTACCAACGGGTCAGTCGATCCTTCAGCGCCCGGATACGGCGCTTGCGCTGCAGGGCAGGCGTATTGAAATCGATCCGCTCGGGGAGAGAAGAAGTCATCGGGGAGTTGGCCATGTCGTTCATGGAGTGACACCCTAGCGGCCCTATATGACAGAAAGATGACATGGAAGTGACGCGACAAAGCCCACCAGCAGAGCCATGCTGGCGGGCTCGGTCGAGTAAGCGTCAGCCCATGCCGGACGGGGATCTCCGCCCGGTTTGAAGGCTGATTACAGACCCAGGTCCTTGATCGCTTTTTCGGCGACTTTGGACGGCAGCGGGATGTAGCCATCTTTCACGACAACCTGCTGGCCGGTCTTGGAGAGCACCATCTTCAGGAACTGGGCTTCCAGCGGGTTCAGCGGCTTGTTCGGCGCCTTGTTGACGTAGACGTAGAGGAAGCGCGACAGCGGGTAGCTACCGTTCAGGGCGTTAGCTTCGTTGTCTTCGATGAACTCGCCGCCTTCTTTCTTGGCCAGGGCAACGGTCTTCACGCTAGCGGTCTTGTAACCGATACCGGAGTAGCCAACGCCGTTCAGGGACTGGCTGACCGACTGCACCACGGAAGCCGAACCCGGCTGCTCGTTCACGTTCGGCTTGTAGTCGCCTTTGCACAGGGCTTCTTCCTTGAAGTAGCCGTAAGTGCCGGAGACGGAGTTACGACCGAACAGCTGGACGGGCTTGTTGGCCCAGTCGCCGGTCAGGCCCAGGTCGCCCCAGGTCTTCACTTCCGACTTGCCGCCACACAGGCGGGTGGAGGAGAAGATGGCGTCGACCTGTTGCATGGTCAGGCCTTTGATGGGGTTGTCCTTGTGCACGAAGATGGCCAGGGCGTCCACGGCAACCGGAACAGCAGTCGGCTTGTAGCCGTACTTCTGCTCGAAGGCCTGCAGCTCGACGTCCTTCATCTTGCGGCTCATCGGGCCCAGGTTGGCGGTGCCTTCGGTCAGAGCCGGCGGCGCGGTGGAGGAACCGGCGGCCTGGATCTGCACGTTCACGTTCGGGTACAGGCGCTTGTACTCTTCCGCCCACATGGTCATCAGGTTGGCCAGAGTGTCGGAACCGACGCTCGACAGGTTACCCGACACACCGCTGGCTTTCTGGTAGTCCGGCAGAGCCGGATCGATCGCGGCCACCGCACTGGCGGTGCCTACGCCTGCGGCGACAAAAGTCAGGGCCGCCATCAAACGCTTGAGTTTCATGCCTTGCTCCTTAAGGAGAATGGGGTTGGATGGAACGGGGGCCAGTATCGTGAGGCCGCATGAAGACTCTATGACACTAATGTGACAGTTGGATGAAGTGCCATCAGTGCTGCAGCAGAGGTTTTGTAACAGCAAGAATGGCGCCTTCCGAATGGGGAAAATCGCGCTGAAATGACTGTTCTAGAGCGCCTATTGCTGAGTCTGCCCCGACGACTCGCCGGCTCGTCGCGGGGCTCATCCGGCCACGATCATCGCAGCGATGAAGCACCCCATGCACACCAGATACGGCAGCAGGAGCCATTTATAAATGCCATGCCGGCGTCCGAGAAAGAAGCCGAAGCCTGGGATGATCAATGCAAGCAGCGCAGTTGGTCCCGCTCGCGTAAGCAACAGGAAGAAGGCAAGCAACTGGCCGACGCTGAGGCTCAGAACACCCAGCAGAATGAGGGTTGAAATCAACGTTTCCATGTCGAGGGGCGACCTTTTTCCCGCGCAAAAGCAAAACCCCCGGCCAGCGATGCTGACCAGGGGTCTTGGGATAGGAGCTTGACGATGACCTACTCTCACATGGAGAAACTCCACACTACCATCGGCGATGCGTCGTTTCACTACTGAGTTCGGGATGGGATCAGGTGGTTCCAACGCTCTATGGTCGTCAAGCAATTCTTTATGGACGCTCGTGGCAAGTGCACACGTTCATCCAGATTCGGGTATGTGACAGGTATTTGCGGTTCACACGAACTTTCGGTTCGTTACGTCTTCACCGTACAACACGCAAATTGTTTGGGTGTTATATGGTCAAGCCTCACGGGCAATTAGTATCGGTTAGCTCAACGCCTCACAGCGCTTACACACCCGACCTATCAACGTCGTAGTCTTCGACGGCCCTTCAGGGGAATCAAGTTCCCAGTGAGATCTCATCTTGAGGCTAGTTTCCCGCTTAGATGCTTTCAGCGGTTATCTATTCCGAACATAGCTACCCGGCAATGCCACTGGCGTGACAACCGGAACACCAGAGGTTCGTCCACTCCGGTCCTCTCGTACTAGGAGCAGCCCCTCTCAAATCTCAAACGTCCACGGCAGATAGGGACCGAACTGTCTCACGACGTTCTAAACCCAGCTCGCGTACCACTTTAAATGGCGAACAGCCATACCCTTGGGACCGGCTTCAGCCCCAGGATGTGATGAGCCGACATCGAGGTGCCAAACACCGCCGTCGATATGAACTCTTGGGCGGTATCAGCCTGTTATCCCCGGAGTACCTTTTATCCGTTGAGCGATGGCCCTTCCATACAGAACCACCGGATCACTAAGACCTACTTTCGTACCTGCTCGACGTGTCTGTCTCGCAGTCAAGCGCGCTTTTGCCTTTATACTCTACGACCGATTTCCGACCGGTCTGAGCGCACCTTCGTACTCCTCCGTTACTCTTTAGGAGGAGACCGCCCCAGTCAAACTGCCCACCATACACTGTCCTCGATCCGGATAACGGACCAGAGTTAGAACCTCAAGCATGCCAGGGTGGTATTTCAAGGATGGCTCCACGCAGACTGGCGTCCACGCTTCAAAGCCTCCCACCTATCCTACACAAGCAGGCTCAAAGTCCAGTGCAAAGCTACAGTAAAGGTTCACGGGGTCTTTCCGTCTAGCCGCGGATACACTGCATCTTCACAGCGATTTCAATTTCACTGAGTCTCGGGTGGAGACAGCGCCGCCATCGTTACGCCATTCGTGCAGGTCGGAACTTACCCGACAAGGAATTTCGCTACCTTAGGACCGTTATAGTTACGGCCGCCGTTTACCGGGGCTTCGATCAAGAGCTTCGCTTTCGCTAACCCCATCAATTAACCTTCCGGCACCGGGCAGGCGTCACACCCTATACGTCCACTTTCGTGTTTGCAGAGTGCTGTGTTTTTAATAAACAGTCGCAGCGGCCTGGTATCTTCGACCGGCATGGGCTTACGCAGTAAATGCTTCACCCTCGCCGGCGCACCTTCTCCCGAAGTTACGGTGCCATTTTGCCTAGTTCCTTCACCCGAGTTCTCTCAAGCGCCTTGGTATTCTCTACCCAACCACCTGTGTCGGTTTGGGGTACGGTTCCTAGTTACCTGAAGCTTAGAAGCTTTTCCTGGAAGCATGGCATCAACCACTTCATCATCTGAAAGATGACTCGTCATCAGCTCTCGGCATTAAGACCCCGGATTTACCTAAGATCTCTGCCTACCACCTTAAACTTGGACAACCAACGCCAAGCTGGCCTAGCCTTCTCCGTCCCTCCATCGCAGTAACTAGAAGTACAGGAATATTAACCTGTTTCCCATCGACTACGCTCTTCAGCCTCGCCTTAGGGACCGACTAACCCTGCGTCGATTAACGTTGCGCAGGAACCCTTGGTCTTTCGGCGTGGGAGTTTTTCACTCCCATTGTCGTTACTCATGTCAGCATTCGCACTTCTGATACCTCCAGCAAGCTTCTCAACTCACCTTCACAGGCTTACAGAACGCTCCTCTACCGCGCATCTTGCGATGCACCCGTAGCTTCGGTGTATGGTTTGAGCCCCGTTACATCTTCCGCGCAGGCCGACTCGACTAGTGAGCTATTACGCTTTCTTTAAAGGGTGGCTGCTTCTAAGCCAACCTCCTAGCTGTCTAAGCCTTCCCACATCGTTTACCACTTAACCATAACTTTGGGACCTTAGCTGACGGTCTGGGTTGTTTCCCTTTTCACGACGGACGTTAGCACCCGCCGTGTGTCTCCCACGCTGACACTTCCAGGTATTCGGAGTTTGCATCGGTTTGGTAAGTCGGGATGACCCCCTAGCCGAAACAGTGCTCTACCCCCTGGAGTGATACGTGAGGCGCTACCTAAATAGCTTTCGAGGAGAACCAGCTATCTCCGAGCTTGATTAGCCTTTCACTCCGATCCACAAGTCATCCCCTACCTTTTCAACGGGAGTGGGTTCGGTCCTCCAGTCAGTGTTACCTAACCTTCAACCTGCTCATGGATAGATCGCCCGGTTTCGGGTCTATACCCAGCGACTAAAACGCCCTATTAAGACTCGCTTTCGCTACGCCTTCCCTATACGGTTAAGCTCGCCACTGAATATAAGTCGCTGACCCATTATACAAAAGGTACGCAGTCACCTAACAAAGTAGGCTCCCACTGCTTGTACGCATACGGTTTCAGGTTCTATTTCACTCCCCTCTCCGGGGTTCTTTTCGCCTTTCCCTCACGGTACTGGTTCACTATCGGTCAGTCAGTAGTATTTAGCCTTGGAGGATGGTCCCCCCATATTCAGACAAAGTTTCTCGTGCTCCGTCCTACTCGATTTCACTTCAAAGAACCTTTCACATACGGGGCTATCACCCACTATGGCCGCACTTTCCAGAGCGTTCTGTTAGATTCAAAGAAGCTTAAGGGCTAATCCCCGTTCGCTCGCCACTACTAAGGGAATCTCGGTTGATTTCTTTTCCTCAGGGTACTTAGATGTTTCAGTTCCCCTGGTTCGCCTCTTGCACCTATGTATTCAGTACAAGATACCTAGCTTATGCCAGGTGGGTTTCCCCATTCAGAGATCTCCGGATCAAAGTCTGTTTGCCGACTCCCCGAAGCTTATCGCAGGCTACCACGTCTTTCATCGCCTCTGACTGCCAAGGCATCCACCGTATGCGCTTCTTCACTTGACCATATAACCCCAAGCAATCTGGTTATTGTCTCGAACGTGAAGACGACATTCGCCGAAAATTCGCGCTTGAACTCGCAAATTTTACCTTGACTTGAATAATCACCAGTGAAAGAGATTATTCAGTCTACTTCTATCACATACCCAAATTTTTAAAGAACAGTTCTGGCACAAAGACCAGACATCAATGTTCGTTCAACCTGAACATTCATGTCTGAGCTTTCGACGATTTAATGGTGGAGCCAAGGAGGATCGAACTCCTGACCTCCTGCGTGCAAAGCAGGCGCTCTCCCAGCTGAGCTATGGCCCCATCGGATCGCAGCACACCACAACAATTGGTGGGTCTGGGCAGATTCGAACTGCCGACCTCACCCTTATCAGGGGTGCGCTCTAACCAACTGAGCTACAGACCCAATCGTCTAACCAGTGAATCAAGCAATTCGTGTGGGAGCTTATGAAGAAGCTGAGATCTTCGATTAAGGAGGTGATCCAGCCGCAGGTTCCCCTACGGCTACCTTGTTACGACTTCACCCCAGTCATGAATCACTCCGTGGTAACCGTCCCCCTTGCGGTTAGACTAGCTACTTCTGGAGCAACCCACTCCCATGGTGTGACGGGCGGTGTGTACAAGGCCCGGGAACGTATTCACCGTGACATTCTGATTCACGATTACTAGCGATTCCGACTTCACGCAGTCGAGTTGCAGACTGCGATCCGGACTACGATCGGTTTTATGGGATTAGCTCCACCTCGCGGCTTGGCAACCCTCTGTACCGACCATTGTAGCACGTGTGTAGCCCTGGCCGTAAGGGCCATGATGACTTGACGTCATCCCCACCTTCCTCCGGTTTGTCACCGGCAGTCTCCTTAGAGTGCCCACCATAACGTGCTGGTAACTAAGGACAAGGGTTGCGCTCGTTACGGGACTTAACCCAACATCTCACGACACGAGCTGACGACAGCCATGCAGCACCTGTGTTCCGATTCCCGAAGGCACTCCCGCATCTCTGCAGGATTCCGGACATGTCAAGGCCAGGTAAGGTTCTTCGCGTTGCTTCGAATTAAACCACATGCTCCACCGCTTGTGCGGGCCCCCGTCAATTCATTTGAGTTTTAACCTTGCGGCCGTACTCCCCAGGCGGTCGACTTATCGCGTTAGCTGCGCCACTAAGATCTCAAGGATCCCAACGGCTAGTCGACATCGTTTACGGCGTGGACTACCAGGGTATCTAATCCTGTTTGCTCCCCACGCTTTCGCACCTCAGTGTCAGTATCAGTCCAGGTGGTCGCCTTCGCCACTGGTGTTCCTTCCTATATCTACGCATTTCACCGCTACACAGGAAATTCCACCACCCTCTACCGTACTCTAGTCAGGCAGTTATGGATGCAGTTCCCAGGTTGAGCCCGGGGATTTCACATCCATCTTACCAAACCACCTACGCGCGCTTTACGCCCAGTAATTCCGATTAACGCTTGCACCCTTCGTATTACCGCGGCTGCTGGCACGAAGTTAGCCGGTGCTTATTCTGTTGGTAACGTCAAAACAGCAAGGTATTAACTTACTGCCCTTCCTCCCAACTTAAAGTGCTTTACAATCCGAAGACCTTCTTCACACACGCGGCATGGCTGGATCAGGCTTTCGCCCATTGTCCAATATTCCCCACTGCTGCCTCCCGTAGGAGTCTGGACCGTGTCTCAGTTCCAGTGTGACTGATCATCCTCTCAGACCAGTTACGGATCGTCGCCTTGGTAGGCCTTTACCCCACCAACTAGCTAATCCGACCTAGGCTCATCTGATAGCGCAAGGCCCGAAGGTCCCCTGCTTTCTCCCGTAGGACGTATGCGGTATTAGCGTTCCTTTCGAAACGTTGTCCCCCACTACCAGGCAGATTCCTAGGCATTACTCACCCGTCCGCCGCTGAATCCGGGAGCAAGCTCCCATCATCCGCTCGACTTGCATGTGTTAGGCCTGCCGCCAGCGTTCAATCTGAGCCATGATCAAACTCTTCAGTTCAATACTGCTTGGGTTTTGAGAAAACCCTAAACTTGGCTCAGCAATCGCATGCTCAATTTAATGAGCTAAAACTCTCGAATTCACGAGTGTTACTTGCGTTGCTGATAATCAGTCGATCATCAGTCTTACATCACAAGCACCCACACGAATTGCTTGATTCAACTTGTTAAAGAGCAGTTGGTTAAGACTTTCGTCTCAACCGAGGCGCGCATTCTACGCTAACCTCATCTTTCGTCAAGCTTTATTTTTCGAAAATTTCTTTTCTACTCAATCGCTTGGGCCTCAGTGAAGGAGACCTTCTCATCAGCGGGAGGCGCATTCTACAGCGATCAAGCTCACTGTCAAGCACCTCGGCGATCTTCTTTTCAGCTCACTGCCGGAGCAGCTAATGAAGAGTGGCAAGTGAATCACCCGCCTGATCACCACTCCCATCTTTGAATCTTTGTAAGTACTTGATTTTCAAGTTCTTTCAGCGCTTCGTCGCTGGGAGTGGTGCGCATTATAGGGAGTTTAAATTGAGCGTCAACGACTAATTTAAACTTTCTGCAAAAAACTGTCCGGTCGATCAGTTTACAGCCATCTCCTGCCCTCGCAGAAGGCGCTCCTGGCGCAGCAGGTAGGCACCGACCAGCAGGCCGACCACACAAAGTGCCACCACATAATAAGCCGGGCCCAGTGGGTCCTCCTTCATTAGTAGCGCGACGACCATCGGGGTAAGGCCACCGAAAATGGCGTACGCCAGGTTGTAGGAGAAGGACAGCCCGGTAAAGCGCACCACCGGCGGGAAGGCGTTGACCATGACATAGGGCACCGCGCCAATGACGCCGACGCACAGGCCGGTAATCGCATACAGCGGGAACAGCCAGTCCGGATGCGCCTTCAAGCTGGTGTAAAAGGTCCAGGAGACGACACCCAGCAGGATGCTTCCAACTATAAAGGTACGACCCGCGCCGAAACGGTCGGCGAGGCGACCGGCCAGGATGCAGCCGACGCTCAGGCAGACGATGGCCAGGCTGTTTGCCTTCAGCGAAGTGGCCGCGTCAAAGCCATAAACGGTCTGCAGTACCGACGGGGTCATCAGGATCACCACCACAATGCCGGCAGACAGCACCCAGGTCAGCAGCATGGACAGCACCACCGCCGGGCGATGCTCACGCACCACCACACCCAGCGGTACTTCCTCCGCCAGTTGCTTGCGCTGCTGCAACTCGGCAAACACCGGCGTCTCGTGCAGCCATCGGCGCAGGTAGACGGAGAACAGCCCGAAGATGCCACCCAGCAGGAACGGGATTCGCCAGGCATAGCCGTGCACTTCTTCGGCACTGAAGACGCTGTTGATCAGAGTCGCCACCAGCGAACCGATGAGGATGCCGGCGGTCAGACCCGACGTGAGCGTGCCGCAGGCATAGCCCACGTGGCGATGCGGGACGTGCTCGGCCACGAACACCCAGGCGCCCGGCACCTCACCACCGATGGCAGCGCCCTGGATGACGCGCAGCAGCAGGAGCACCAGCGGCGCCCAGATGCCGATCTGCTCGTAGGTCGGCAGCAGGCCCATGATCAGTGTGGGCACGGCCATCAGGAAGATGCTCAGGGTGAACATCTTCTTGCGGCCCAGCAGGTCGCCGAAGTGGGCCATGACCACGCCGCCCAATGGGCGCGCCAGGTAACCGGCAGCGAACAGGCCGAAGGTCTGCAGCTGGCGCAGCCATTCCGGCATGTCGGCGGGGAAGAACAGCTTGCCGACCACGGTGGCGAAGAAGACGAAGATGATGAAGTCGTAGAACTCCAGGGCGCCGCCCAGGGCGGACAACGAGAGAGTCTTGTAGTCGCTGCGGGTCAACGGACGTGACGCAGGCGCGGCAGGAGCGTTCACAGAAGGCATGGTGCTTTTTATCTCTGCAGGCAAGGTGGCTGCGGCCGGCAGCCGCAGGTGCCGCACCATAGCAAATTGCGCGAAGACGACACAGCGGACGCGCCCACGGGAAAATCTCGAAGTCCTGCGGTCGTCGCACAGGGCCCTGCTTCTATATAATGCAGCCGGGCCGATCAAAAGCTGTCCCAAGGCCTTGCACCGGCAGGTGTCTTGGGAGAGTTTTTCCATAACCTCACCATGAGTACGCCGGGGGCACGAGGCCCTTA
Source organism: Pseudomonas multiresinivorans (assembly GCF_012971725.1). Lineage (NCBI taxonomy): Bacteria > Pseudomonadati > Pseudomonadota > Gammaproteobacteria > Pseudomonadales > Pseudomonadaceae > Pseudomonas > Pseudomonas multiresinivorans. Next base: position 815,053 of record NZ_CP048833.1, on the reverse strand, counting down.
CCTATGATCGAGCTTGAACAAGAAGATCCCATCCCGCAGGGCGACCTGGCCTTGCAGATCACCGCCCTGCCGCGCGAGACCAACGGCTTCGGCGACATCTTCGGTGGCTGGCTGGTGGCGCAGATGGATCTCGCCGGAACCGCCATGTCCAGCCGCATTGCCGGTGGCCGCGTAGCCACGGTAGCCATCGACCGCATGGCCTTCCTGGTCCCGGTCGCTGTCGGCGCGCAGCTCTCCTTCTATACCCAGACCCTGGAAGTGGGCCGAAGCTCGATCCGCATGCTCGTCGAAGTGTGGAGTGACGACCCGCTGTCCAGCGAATGGCGCAAGGTCACCGAGGCGGTGTTCGTCTTCGTCGCCATCGACGGCAGCGGTCGTACCCGCCCGGTTCCTCCGCGTCGTGGCTGAAAACTGAAAACGCCGGCTCTCTCGCCGGCGTTTTCGTCTCTGCCTTACGGAATCAGCGCTGCGGTTTTCCGCGCACCGGTGCACCTTCAGCCTTGAAGTAGTCAGCAGTGCTGCGCGGCAGCGCCGGGCGACCGCGAACCTTATCGGCGATCTTCTCGGCCATCATGATAGTGGTGGCGTTGAGGTTGCCGGTGATGATCAGCGGCATGATCGACGCATCGACCACCCGCAGCCCTTCCATGCCGTGCACGCGACCCTCGCCATCGACCACCGCCATGTCGTCATCGCCCATCTTGCAGGAGCAGGACGGGTGGAAAGCCGTTTCCGCATGTTCGCGGACGAAGGCGTCGAGGTCTGCATCGCTCTGCTTGTCCAGGCCCGGGCTGATCTCGCGGCCGCGATAGGGGTCGAGCGCCGGCTGGTTCATGATCTCGCGGGTGATGCGGATGGCGTCGCGGAACTCCTGCCAGTCCTGCTCGCAGGACATGTAGTTGAACAGGATGCTCGGGTGCTTGCGCGGATCGCGGGAAGTCAGGTTGATCCGGCCACGGCTGGGAGAGCGCATCGAGCCAACATGGGCCTGGAAGCCGTGCTCGCTCACCGCGTTGCTGCCGTTGTAGTTAATCGCCACCGGCAGGAAGTGGTACTGGATATTCGGCCACTCGAATTCCGGACGACTGCGAATGAAGCCACCGGCCTCGAATTGGTTGCTCGCACCCAGGCCGGTGCCGAGGAACATCCATTCCGCGCCGATCTGCGGCTGGTTCCACCATTGCAGCGCCGGGTACAGCGACACCGGCTGCTTGCAGGCGTACTGCAGGTACATCTCCAGGTGGTCCTGGAGGTTCTGGCCAACGCCGTGCAGGTCATGCACGACTTCAATGCCCAGATCGCGCAGCAGGGCCGACGGGCCGACACCGGATCGCTGCAGCAACTGCGGAGAAGCGATGGCGCCGGAACACACCAGCACTTCGCGGCGTGCACGCACTTCCTTCAGATCATTGTCATCACCGTGCAGGTAGGTTGCGCCGATGGCGCGCTTGCCACTGAACAGGATGCGGTCGGTCAGCGCGTGGGTGACGATGGTCAGGTTCGGCCGCCCGCGGGCCTGGTCCAGATAGCCACGAGCGGTACTGGCGCGACGGCCCTGTGGGGTGACGGTACGGTCCATCGGACCGAAGCCTTCCTGCTGGTAGCCGTTGAGGTCTTCGGTACGCGGATAGCCGGCCTGCACGCCGGCCTCGACCATGGCGTGGAACAGCGGGTTGTTGCCGGCCTTGGGCGTGGTGACGCTCACCGGGCCGCTGCCGCCGTGGTAGTCGTTGGGGCCGATGTCGCGGGTCTCGGCCTTGCGGAAGTACGGCAGGCAGTCGAGGTAGGTCCAGTCTTCCAGGCCCTTCTCCTGCGCCCAGCCATCGAAGTCCATGGCGTTGCCGCGGATGTAGCACATGCCGTTGATCAGCGAGGAGCCGCCCAGGCCCTTGCCGCGCCCGCATTCCATGCGGCGGTTGTTCATGTGTGGTTCCGGATCGGTCAGGTACGCCCAGTTATATCGGCGACCCTGCAGCGGATAGGCCAGGGCGGCGGGCATCTGGGTGCGGAAGTCGGCTCGGTAGTCCGGACCACCGGCTTCGAGCAGCAGGACGTTGACGTCCGCGTCCTCGGTCAGGCGGGTGGCCAGTACGTTACCGGCCGATCCAGCGCCGATGATGATGTAGTCGTATTCCTGGGACATGCAGGCCTTCCTCTTTTTTCAGGCACGACACCGCCCGCGACGCGTGCGCGCCGGTGTCTGCGTGTTCGAAGATGGCCGGTGGTCAGGGAGTCATGCCTGCGACCGGCCTTTCATGGCTCGATCGCGGCGATCAGAACACCGAGGTGTAGTCGCCCAGCTCTACCTGTACGGATTTGATGCGAGTGTAGTGAGCCAGGGTGGTCAGGCCGTTCTCACGACCGACACCCGATTGCTTGTATCCGCCAACCGGCATCTCGGCCGGCGATTCGCCCCAGGTGTTGATCCAGCAGATGCCCGCTTCGAGGCGGTGAATCGCTCGGTGCGCGCGGGTCAGGTCCTGGGTAACGACGCCGGCGGCGAGGCCGTACTCGGTGTCGTTGGCGCGGCGGATGGCCTCGTCTTCGGTGTCGTAGACGAGGATGCTCATGACCGGCCCGAAGATTTCCTCGCGGACGATGGTCATGTCGTCACGGCAGTCGGTGAACACGGTAGGCGCGACGTAGGCGCCCTGGCCGAACTCGCCCTGGGTGACGCGCTCGCCACCGCACAGCAGGCGGGCCTTCTGTTCTTTGCCGGACTCTATATAGGAGAGCACGCTCTCCATGTGTGGGAAGCTCACCAACGGGCCGAAGTTGGTGTTTTCGTCCTGCGGGTTGCCCAGGCGAATGCGCTTCACGCGCTCCAGTACCTTGGCCTCGAAGCGCGCCTGCAGGTTGCGCGGGATGAACACCCGCGTGCCGTTGGTGCAGACCTGGCCGGAGCTGAAGAAGTTGGCCATGACGGCGATATCAGCGGCGCGGTCGAGGTTCGCGTCCTCGAAGATGATCAGCGGTGACTTGCCGCCCAGCTCCATGGTGACTTCCTTGAGCGAGGAGCTGGAGGCGCTGGCCATGACCTTCTTGCCGGTAGAGGTGCCGCCGGTGAAGGAAATCTTCTCGATGACGGGGTGCTCGGTCAGCCACTGGCCGACTTCGCGGCCGCTGCCGGTGAGGACGTTGAACACGCCATCGGGCAGGCCGGCCTCGGTGTAGATCTCGGCGAGCTTGAGCACGGACAGCGGGGTGACTTCGCTGGGCTTGAAGATCATCGCGTTGCCGGCGGCCAGGGCCGGCGCGGATTTCCACAGGGCGATCTGGATCGGGTAGTTCCAGGCGCCAATACCGGCGACCACGCCCAGTGGCTCGCGGCGGGTGTAGACGAAGCTGGTCTCGCGCAGCGGGATCTGCTCGCCTTCGATGGCGGGCACCAGGCCAGCGTAGTACTCAAGTACATCGGCGCCGGTGACGATGTCGACGAAGCGGGTTTCGGCCAGCGGCTTGCCGGTGTCGAGGGTCTCCAACTCGGCCAGGTCGTCATTGCGTTCGCGGAGGATATCGACGGCGCGGCGCAGGATGCGCGAGCGCTGCATGGCGGTCATCGCTGCCCAGACTTTCTGCCCTTCCACCGCGCTCTGCACGGCGCGCTCTACGTCTTCCTTCGAGGCGCGCTGTACCTGGGCGAGGACTTCACCGTTGGCCGGATTGATGGTCTCGAAGGTGGCGCCGCTGGTGGCTTCCACGTAGCGACCGCCAATGTAGAGCTTCTGTACTTCGAATCGAGCCATGGTGCGGTGGTCCTCTCTTGTCGGTGTCAGCGCAAGGCTGCGCCCGCTATCCGGGGCGCTTGGCCAGTTGTTGGTCGAGGTAGTCGTAGGCAATCGCCAACGCCTGCTCGGTGTCGAAGGCGTCGCCCGAGAGCGCGCCCCGCAGCCAGAGGCCGTCAATCAGCGCGGCCAGCCCGCGAGCGGCGCTGCGGGCCTGGGCCAGCGGCAGTTCGCGGCGGAACTGGCTGCACAGGTTCGAATACAGCCGGTGGTCGTTGATCCGTTGCAGGCGACGCAGCTGCGGCTGATGCATGCTGCTGGCCCAGAACGCCAACCAGGTCTTCATGGCCGGGCCGTTGACCTGGGAGCTGTCGAAGTTGCCGGCGATGATGGCGCGCAGATGCGAGCGCGGTTCGTCGTTGCGCAAGGTAGCGCGGCGCTCGGCGACAGCCTTGCTCAATGCCGACATCAAATGTCGCATCGTCGCGTCCAGCAGCCCGTTCTTGTCCTGGAAGTAGTGGCTGATGATGCCGTTGGAGACCCCCGCCAGGCGGGCGATCAGGGCGATGCTGGCGTCGCTCATGCCCACCTGGTCCACCGCCTCGAGGGTCGCGTGGATCAGCTGGGAGCGGCGAATCGGCTGCATACCGACCTTGGGCATTTTTCAATCTCCTCTTCGCCGGGCGTACCTGTGCCGTCCGGCGATACTGTGGGCCAGTCTATTCGTTTTTTATTGAACGCTCAATCAACTAAGAATATGCTGCGCTGTATCAACGCCTTGAGGCGCCCGCATGGCGGGGCCTGTACCGTTCATCACTGCACCGCACTCCAACCCGCAAGGATCGCAGAATCCGCGCCGGATGTGTCGCGGCACGCTCTCCCCGGTGACGTCACCAGACGGCACCCGCCCGTTGCGACGGGCCCTTCACAGCCCGGCCCGTGCCGGGCTTTCTTTTTTGGGTTCTCGTTGTAGGAGCGAGCTTGCTCGCGAACCGCCCAGCGACGGCGCTGCCGGTGAACTCGATTCGCGAGCAAGCTCGCTCCTACAGTGGCCGGCATGACCTGGCGCAAGCGCTGGGGAATCGGCAGAGCTATGGTTTCAGCCATACCCCTCGCGAGGATCGCCGTCATGTCGCAACACCCGCTCTGGCAGGCCCTGGGCCGCCACTGGAAATGGATCGCCCTGCGCGGCGTCGCTGCCCTGCTATTTGGCATCCTGGCCATGGTCTGGCCGGGCATCGTACTCACTGTGATGGTGCTGTTCTTCGGCGCCTACGCCTTCGTCGACGGCCTGTTCACCCTGATCGCCGCCGCGCAGATGCGCGAATCAGGACGGCCCCTGTGGCCGCTGGTACTGGTAGGTCTGCTGGGGATAGCGGCCGGGCTGGTCGCCTTCCTCTGGCCGCAGTTGACTGCACTGGGCCTGCTCATGCTGATCGCCGGCTGGGCGCTGGTGATGGGCGTGCTGCAGATCATCGCCGCGATCCGTCTGCGCAAGGCGCTGCAGAACGAGTGGTGGCTGGGACTTTCCGGCGCGATATCGGTGCTGTTCGGCGTGCTGATGATCGGCAACCCGGGGGCCGGAGCGATCGCCGTAGCCTGGGTGATCGGCGCCTACTCAGTGTTCTTCGGCGTGCTGCTGATCCTGCTCGCACTGCGCCTGCGCAAGACCTCGACCTTCAATGCCTGATGAGCGGGACTGGTGCCTACTGCGCCTGGACGACAACGGCAACCGCTTCATCATGCGCCGCCAACTGACCCGCGCCGAGGCCGAAGCCCTGGCGCGGGACTACCAGGCCCGCGGCCACAAGCAGACCTACTGGGCGGAGCGCGACGGCCTGCCGCGCCAGTGAGTCAACGCGGGCCTGTCCGGGCGGATCACCCCAGTGACTTGTTCAGGCGCGTCACGGCGATGGTCATCATCATGACCGCGAAGGCCGAAAGCATCAGCATCTCCTGCCACAGCTCGATCAGCGGCGCGCCGCGCAGCATGATCCCCCGCACCAGGCGCAGGAAGTGGGTCATGGGCAGGATTTCGGCGATCCATTGCGCCAGCGGCGGCATGCCCGAGAAGGGAAAGGCGAAGCCGGACAGCAGTATCTGCGGAACGAAGATCAGGAAGGCCAGCTGCAGCGCCTGGAACTGACTGTTCACTATGGTAGAGACCAGCACTCCCAGCGTCAGGTTGGCGAGAATGAACACCAACAGAGCCATGTACAGCTCCAGCAACGAGCCGCGTAATGGGACCTGGAACAGCAGGTTGCCGGCCAGCAGCACGATCGACGCCTGGATGATACCTATGCCGACGAAGGGCAGCAGTTTGCCGAGCGCCAGCTCCCAGGGCGAGACCGGTGTGGAGATGAGCATCTCCATGTTGCCCTGGTCTCTCTCCCGCACTATGCCGTTGGCGGTGTACAGCACCATGGTCAGGGCGAGGATGAGTCCCACCAGCCCCGGCACGGTGTTCACCTGCGTCAGCCGCTCGGGGTTGTACAGATTCACGACCTCCAGGGCAGACATCGATCTCCAGCCGGGCGGGCGGTATTCGGTCAGTTGCCGTGCGGACGCCTGAATCGTCAGGTCCGAGCCGTCCACCACCAATTGCAGGGGCGGACGCTGCACGTCATGACGGGCGAGCCGCGCCGCGAAGTCGGCCGGTACGGTCAGCACCGCATGGATGCGTCCCGCGCGGAGCAGGCGATCCCCTTCCTCTGCCGAATGCAGCCAGTAACGCAGATCGAGTACCTGGCTGGCACCAATCTCCGCGACGACCTCCCTGGAGACCGCCGTGTCGGAAAGGTCGAGAACCGCGGCACTCAGCCCCCGCACGTCCAGGTTGATGGCGTAGCCGAACAGCACCAGCTGCAGCAGCGGAATGATCACCACCATGCACGAGGTCATCCGATCCCGCCGCAGCTGGCGCAACTCCTTGAGCATGATGGTCTGGATTCGAAACCAGTTCATGCAACGCTCCTGGGGCATGTCGCGTTGACGAAGACATCCTCCAGGTTCGGCTCGGCCAGCGTGATGGTCACCTCCACCCCACAGCGCGCGAGCCTGGGTTTCAAGTCCACGGCAACCTCCGGATCTGCACAGAGCACCCGCAGAGTGCCGCCGATCTGCGACATCCCGATCACCTCGTCGACCTCCTCCAGCAGCCGCTGCACCCGCCTGGGCTCATCGCATTCGATCAGCAGCGCCCTGCCCGGCAATGAGCGCATCAGATCCTGAGGGCTGCCGTCGACGGCAACTCGGCCAGCGTCGAGGATGCACAGGCGGGTACAGCGCTTGGCCTCATCCATGTAGTGCGTGGAGACCAGCAGTGTCGCTCCGCCCTCGGCCAGTTCGAACAGCGAGTCCCAGAAGTCCCGGCGCGATTTCGGGTCGACAGCGCTGGTGGGCTCATCCAGCAGCAGGATATTCGGCCGGTGCAGTACCGCCCCGGCCAGGGCAAGCCGCTGCTTCTGCCCGCCACTCAAGGTTCCGGCCAGTTGCTGGCGCAGCTCGGTCAGGCGGTAGCGCTCGAACATCTCGTCGACCCGCGAGCGCAGCGGCTGCCCGCGGATACCGTGGATGCGCCCGAGGAACTCGAGGTTTTCGGCGACGGAAAGGTCCTCATACAGGGAGAATTTCTGGGTCATGTAGCCGATATGCCCCTTCAGCGATTCGACATCACGGGGAATTCTGCAGCCCAGGACCTCGATTTCCCCCGAGGTGGGGCGCAACAGACCACAGAGCATGCGGATGGCAGTGGACTTGCCGCTGCCATTGGCGCCCAGGAAACCGAAGATTTCGGTCCGACGCACATCCAGGTCCAGGTGATCGACGGCAAGGAGATCGCCGAACTTCTTGGTCAATCCGCGAGAGTGAATGACGATGTCAGTGCTGGACATTTGCTTCGAACCTCGCCTGAACGGGCAGGCCCGCCGGCAATTGCCGGGCGGCCTCGTCTTCCAGGACGGCTTCCGCGCGGTAGCTGAGATGACTGGCGTCTTTGCCCGCCAGCGCATAGTAGGGGGTGAAGCTGGCTTCGCTGCGCAGGCTGCGGATGCGCGCCGCAAAAGGCTGGCTTACGCCTTCCACCTGAACGACAAGGCGGTCGCCGACGGCGATACCTGCACGGCGTGACGCGGGGATGAACAAGCGTACGTACGGCACCTCACCGACCAGCAGGCTGGCGACCTCAGCGCCTTGCGGCGGCTGGTCTCCCGGACGGAAAGGGAGCGCATCGACCCGCCCGGCCCGCGGCGCGCGAATGTCCAGCCGTCCGCGCACAGCGGTCGCCAGGGCGAGACTGGCCTCGGCGGCTCGCACATCCGCGCTGGCCTGCTCGAGCTGTTCGGCGCGCGCGCCACTGACCAACGCCTTGAGATTGGCACTGTCGGCCCGATCGGCGCTGCTCATCTGATCGCGGTCGGCCCGCGCCCGGTCCAGCTCCGCGTTCGTCGCCATCCCGCGCATGTGCAGTTGCTCCACGCGCTCATAACGCCGCTGCGCCTCGAGCTGCGCTGCGTGGCGACTGGAAACCCTGGCCCGAGCCGCCTCGACGTCTTCACTGCGCGAACCGTTCGTTAGTTCCTGGGCTCGCCACCTGACGCGATCCAGCGTGGCCCTGGCCTGGGCGATCTGCGCGTCCTGACGCTGAGGGTCGAGACTGAGCAGAAGCTGCCCGGCTTCGACCTTTTCGCCCTCCACCACACTCCAGCTCAAGACAGGTTCGGCGACCTCGGCGAGTATGCAAACGCGATCCCATTCCAGCGTCCCCATGAGTGGATGCGTGCTTTCACCATCACACCCGTACAACCCGAACACCATGAGCAACCACAGGCCCCGCTTGAGGGAAATCATCCGACACTCTGCTCCATCACCCCAACGACCTTTGCAGGCCTACCGCGCGGCGCTGAAAGAAGATTCAGTACCGCTTTTGGGAAGCCAGCATCTGGATTCCCGGTGCAGGGAATGATGAGCGGGGGTCAGGGAGATAGCTGTCAGAGATGACCGATGTCGCTTCGGGAAACGGCCATGATTACGCCGGTTTTGTCGGCCAGGCTCTTCGCAGCTGGTCCAGCGCCTTGGCAATCCGGGCTTCAGGCACGGCCGCAAAGCCGAGAACCAGTCCGGCGCGCTCATCCTCGGCCTCGGGGGAGTCCGGCAGCCAGTAGTCGCTCAGCGCGTTAACTTCCACGCCTACCGCCGCCGCGCGTTGCACCAGTTCGAGTTCACGCTGGCGGCTATCGACCCGCACGCACAAATGCAGGCCCGCCTCCACCGCCGGCATCGGCGCGCAGCCGTCCACTTCCGGCCAACCACGCAGCAATGCATCGCGGCGACTGCGGGCGGCACGGCGCATGCGGCGGACATGCCGCTGGAAGTGCCCTTCAGCGATGAAGTCGGCCATCACCCGCTGGGTGCCGACCTCGGAGTGGCGTACGTCCAGCGCCCGGCGGCGGGCAAAGGCCTGCGCCAGCGCCGGCGGCACGACGAGATAGCCCAGGCGCAACGCCGGGAAGGCGATCTTGCAGAACGTGCCGACGTAGAGCACGCGGTCGTGCCGATCCAGCGCCGCCAGCGGCATCAGCGGCGTGCCGCTGTAGCGGTACTCGCCGTCGTAGTCGTCCTCAACGATCCAGCCGTCGCTGCGTTCGGCCCATTCCAGCAACTCCAGGCGGCGCGCCAGCGAGAGCGTCACCCCGGTGGGGTACTGGTGCGAAGGCGTGACGTAGACCAGCCGGCAATCCGGCAATTGTTCCAGTTGGTCGGTGCGCAGACCGTCCGTGTCCACCGCAACGCCATGCAGGTGCGCCCCCGCTGTGGCGAACGCATGCCCGGCGGCGCGGTAGCCAGGGTTCTCGATGGCAGCGCCATCGCCGGCGGCCAGCAGCACCTGGGCGCACAGCGCAATGCCCTGCTGGGCGCCGCTGGTGATGATGATCTGCCCGGCGTCGCAGTGCAGCCCGCGAGTCGTCCGCAGGTAGGCAGCGACCAGCTCGCGCAGGCGCTGCTCGCCGGCCGGGTCGCCGTAGCCCAGGCAATCCAGCGGCGGATCGCGCCAGAAGCGCGCCTGCAGCCGCGCCCAGGTATCGAAGGGAAACAGGTCGAAGGCTGGCACCCCTACCCGGAACGCACGCGGTTCGCCAGTGGGCGGCAGGGGCAGGTGATGCCGCGCCAGCCGTTCAAGGGACGGCGCGTCCGGGCTGCGCGCCTCGCTGCGGATCGTCTCGACCGAAGGCTGCACCCGCTCGGCCACATAGGTGCCATCGCCGGTGCGGCCCTCGATGTAACCCTCGGCGTAGAGCTGCTCGTAGGCGCGCACCACGGTGTTGCGCGAGACGTTCAGCGACGCCGCCAGGTCGCGGCTGGCCGGAAGCCGCGAACGCGCCGCGAGGCGGCCATCGAGGATGCGCTCGCGCAGCGCCTGGAACAGCTGCAGGCCCAGCGGTTGGGCAGGATCGAGGCGAATGCCGGAAGGGTTGAAAGGCAGCGGAACACTCATGGGACAGCTTCCAGGAAAACGACAATGGTTCCTTTGATTTGATCATGAATGGCTCTTTAGCAGAACCAATTCCGCGCCTAGGCTGGAAGCACTCCAACGCACACAAGGTCGTCACCATGTCTTCCGCTGTCGAGATCCGCCCGATCACCGCCGATGATCACGCCGCCTGGCTGCCGCTCTGGCAGGGTTACCAGCGCTTCTACAAGACCACCATCGACGAGGCCACCACTGCCGTCACCTGGCAGCGCTTCCTCGATGCGGCCGAACCGATGCACGCCGCCCTCGCCTGGCGCGACGGCGAAGCCATTGGCATGGTGCATTTCATCTACCACCGCTCCTGCTGGACCCAGGGCGACTACGTCTACCTGCAGGACCTGTACGTCGCCGAAGGCCAACGTGGCGGCGGCATCGGTGCGGCGCTGATCGAGCACGTCTACGCCGACGCCCGCGTGAACGGCGCTTCGCGCGTGCACTGGCTGACCCACGAGAGCAACACCGACGCCATGTTCCTCTATGACCGGATCGCCGATCGCTCCGGGTTCGTCCAGTACCGCAAGATCCTCTGAGCCGGAGCGCCCATGAACGACCAACCCCTGCTGAACTGGCGCCCCGCCGCCAGCCCCGAACGCCGCACGCTGACCGGCCGCACCATCAACCTGGCGCCACTGGACGTCGCCCTCCACGGCGATGACCTGTGGCAAGCACTGCAAGGCCCGGACTCCGACCCGGTCCTATGGGACTACCTGCCGTACGGCCCCTTCCCCGAGCGGGCACCCTTCGATGCCTGGCTGGCGGCGAACGCGGCCAGCAACGACCCACTGTTCTTCGCCGTGATCGACCGCGCGAGCGGCCGCGCCGTCGGCCTGCTCAGCTATCTGCGGATCTTCCCCAAGGACGGCAGCATCGAGATCGGTCATATCGCCTACGGCCGCGTGATGCAGCGCTCGCCAGCCTCCACCGAGGCGGTCTACCTGCTGGCGCGCTGGGCCTTCGAGATGGGCTATCGCCGCCTGGAGTGGAAGTGCAACGCGCTCAATGCCCGCTCGATGCGCGCGGCGGCGCGGCTTGGTTTCACCTATGAAGGCACCTTCCGCCAGGCCACCGTGGTGAAGGATCGCAACCGCGACACCGCCTGGTTCTCGATCATCGACAGCGAATGGCCGCGTTGCCAGCAAGCCTTCGAGGCCTGGCTCGACGCATCCAACCTCGATGCCGGCGGCCAGCAGCGCAAGCGCCTCGAAGACCTGCGCCAGGGCTGATCTTTTCATTCTCCGGGAACTGCCAGGCGGCGAGAGGATCGGTGATACTGAACCTTTCGCATTGCAGTCCCGGAGACCACCATGAGCAGCGACATCCAGACTCCCCGCGTCGAACAGGTGCAGATCGATGAGCTGCCCTGTTGGCGTATCCATACCGCTTATGGTGAAGCCCTGATTGCCCAGCAGGGCGCGCAACTGCTGAGCTACCAGCCCCATGAGCAACCACCGCTGGTCTGGCTGAGCGACACCGCCGAATACCGCCATGGCCAGTCCCTGCGCGGCGGCGCGCCCGTCTGCTGGCCCTGGTTCGGCAACCTGGAACGCAACCCGGTGGAAATCCGTACGGCCTACCAGGGCGACAAGCCACCCGCCCACGGCCTGGTGCGCGCCGTGGATTGGCAACTGGACGATATCGCCGACGAGCTGGGCCAGCTTTCCGTGCACTTCAGCTTCGACGCGCGCAACGGTCTGCCGGGCTGGGCGCACTCCGCACGGCTGGAGCTGGTGATGCGCTTCGGCGAACACCTGACGCTGGAAATGACCACCCACAACCTGGGCACTGCGGCGCTGCCGATCAGTCAGGCACTGCACACTTACTTCGCCGTAGGCGACGCGCGCCAGGCCAGCATCGAGGGGCTGCAGGGCTGCCGCTATGTCGAAACGCTGGAGAACTGGGAGCTACGCGAGCAACACGGCGTGGTGCGCATTGCCGGGGAAACCGACCGCATCTACCTGGACGTGGAGAAGCCGCTGGTGATCCGCGATCCGGCCTGGGGGCGCGACATCCACATCAAGGCCGGCGGTTCGCGCTCGGCGGTGGTATGGAACCCCTGGATCGACAAGGCCGCGCGCCTGTCGCAGTTCCCCGACGATGCCTGGCAGCAGATGCTGTGCATCGAGACCGCGCGGGTCTGGGACGACGTGATGAGCGTGGCGCCGGGGCGCAGCGAGACCATGAGCGTGGAAATCTGGGGTGAGCCGCTGAAGGGCTGATCACTCAGCGGTATGACAATACGTAGGAGCGGACTCCGTCCGCGATCGGTCCGCGCCGGACGCCAATCGCGGACGGAGTCCGCTCCTACGAGGGCAATAGCTTACAGATCGCTCTCCTCCACCGGCCGCACCTTGGCGTCGTCGATGGCATAGGCCGCATCGGCCAGGTCGTTGCTGACCTTCTCGACCTTCAGCGTGCCGCTGACCCAGATCGGATTGTAGATATCGTCGATCCTGATGCCCTTGGGGTAGCGCACCAGCACAATCTGGTTCGGCGGCGGCGGCGGTACGTGGATGCAGGCGCCCGGATAGGGCACCAGGAAGAATTCGGTGACGCGGCCCTTGGCGTCGTTCTCCAGCGGCACCGGGTAGCCGCCCAGGCGCAGTGCCTTGCCGTTGAGCGCGGCAACGGTTCTGGTCGAATACATTACCTGCGGCAGCTTCTTGTCGGACTGCTTGAGCCCGCCCTTGTTGGTGAAGGTGCCGTTGGCTTCGGGGCCGTTGTGGGTGATTTCCGGCATGTCTTCCAGCGCCTTGCGGTCACTGGGCGGCATCAGGGACAGCCAGTCGGTTTCCGGGAGTTCGGCGGCGGACGCCAGGGAAGTCAGCAATATCAGGCAGCAGGCGAGCAATGGTCGGCGCATCGTGGACTCGAAAGGCCCGGTCGGGCACAGGCGGGATATTCCTCCAGCGCCCTCCCCCCTGGTGGGAGAGGGCCGGAATTCACCGTCAATTCTTCTTGATCAGGCCGTAAATGACCAGCAGCACGATGGCGCCGATCACCGCGCCGATGAAGCCTGCCGCCTGGCCGGCCGAATAGATGCCCAGCGCCTGGCCGCCATAGGTGGCCAACAGCGAGCCACCGATGCCGATCAGGATGGTCATGATCCAGCCCATGCTGTCATCGCCGGGCTTGAGGAAGCGTGCGATGAGTCCGACGATCAGGCCGATGACGATGGTTCCGATTAATCCCATGACAAACCCTCCTTGTGGGTTGAGCGCGGTGAGTGCGCGCTTGTCATGGGACAGTGTAGGAAACGTCGGCGTTCCGTGTTTTGCCGCGTTCCAGAGCGACTGCCGGTGTTTCGCCGGCCTTACAGCGTTGTGGAAGCCCGGCATGAAAAAAGCCGCGTCAGTGATTGACGCGGCTTGTTTCGGAGCGCCGTGACGATCAGCCCTTGGCGATCAACGCCTCGACCTCGGCAATACGCGCTTTCAGGGTCGGCAGGTCGGCGCTGCGCAGGGTCGCGTGGCCAACCTTGCGCCCGGCCTTGAAGGCCTTGCCGTAGTGGTGCAGGTGGCAGTCGGCGATGTTCAGTACCTCGGCCACCGGCGGCACTTCGCCGATGAAGTTGAGCATGGCGCTCTCGCCCACCTTCGCAGTGGAGCCCAGCGGCAGGCCGGCGATGGCGCGCACGTGGTTCTCGAACTGGCTGCACTCGGAGCCTTCGATGGTCCAGTGCCCGGAGTTGTGCACGCGCGGGGCGATCTCGTTGGCCTTCAGGCCGCCGTCGACCTCGAAGAACTCAAAGGCCATCACGCCGACGTAGGCCAGCTTGTCGAGCACGCGGCCGACGTAGTCCTCGGCCAGCTGCTGCAGCGGATGCTCGGTGCTCGCCACGGACAGGCGCAGGATGCCGTTCTCGTGGGTGTTGTGCACCAGCGGGTAGAAGCGCGTCTCGCCATCACGGGCACGCACCGCCACCAGCGACACTTCGCCGGTGAAGGGCACGAAGCCTTCGAGGATGCAGGGCACGCTGCCCAGTTCGGCGAAGGCACCGGTCACGTCCTCGGGCTTGCGCAGGACCTTCTGGCCCTTGCCGTCGTAGCCCAGGGTGCGGGTCTTCATCACTGCCGGCAGGCCGATGCTGGCCACCGCGGCGTCGAGGTCGGCCTGGGACTGCACGTCGGCGAAGGCCGGGGTCGGAATCCCCAGGTCCTTGAACATGGACTTCTCGAACCAGCGGTCGCGGGCGATGCGCAGCGACTCGGCGTTCGGGTAGACCGGCACGAACTGCGAGAGGAAGGCCACGGTTTCGGCCGGGACGCTCTCGAACTCGAAGGTCACCAGGTCGACCTGGTCGGCCAGTTGGCGCAGGTGGTCCTGGTCGCTGTAGTCAGCGCGGATGTGCTCGCCCAGGGCTTGCGCGCAGGCGTCCGGCGCCGGGTCGAGGAAGGCGAAGTTCATGCCCAGCGGGGTGCCCGCCAGGGACAGCATGCGGCCCAGCTGGCCGCCACCGATGACACCGATCTTCATGGTTCTGCTCAGGCCTCGCGCGGATCGGGATTGTCCAGCACCGTCTCGGTCTGGGTGGCGCGGAACTGCTTCAGCGCCTCGTGATATTTCGGGTACTTGGCGCCCAGGATGCTGGCGGACAGCAGGGCGGCGTTGGTCGCACCGGCCTTGCCGATGGCCAGGGTGGCGACCGGGACGCCCGCGGGCATCTGCACGATGGACAGCAGCGAATCGACGCCCGAGAGCATGGAGGACTGCACCGGCACGCCGAGGACCGGCAGGTGGGTCTTGGCGGCGCACATGCCCGGCAGGTGGGCGGCACCGCCGGCGCCGGCGATGATCACTTCGATGCCGCGGCCATCGGCTTCTTCGGCGTACTGGAACAGCAGGTCCGGAGTACGGTGGGCGGAAACCACCTTCACTTCATACGGAATGCCGAGCTTGTCCAGCATGTCTGCGGTGTGGCTCAGGGTGCTCCAGTCGGATTTGGAACCCATGATCACGCCAACCAGTGCGCTCATCGTCGTGCCTCTCTCAAGTGCGCTCTTGGGCGCGTCAGAAACCAACAAGCCACGACTCCGTGAGGGCGTGGCTTGTACGTGGCCAAACCGGCGGGCAGTGCCGGCTTGAAGGCGGCGCAGTATACCGCAAAGGGCACGACGGAGTGCACTGGGCATGACCGTTGGTCCCGATTTCGTCATTCCTGCATCGAAGATGCCTGCAACGACCTCCGAAGAGACTTCGGAAAAGCTTGCCACAGCTCAAGATGGCCTAGGCTCACTGGCTCAGACTCTTCTGATACGTTCCTGTCCCGGACGGGGCAGGTCCCTCACCCTTCAAGGAGCGAGCGCAATGTCCACGACCCTGCCCACGACCATGAAAGCCGCTGTCGTCCACGCCTTTGGCGAGCCGCTGCGGATCGAGGAAGTCAAAGTCCCGCTGCCCGGCCCCGGGCAGATCCTGGTGAAGATCGAGGCCTCCGGCGTCTGCCACACCGACCTGCACGCCGCCGAAGGCGACTGGCCGGTGAAGCCGAGCCTGCCCTTCATTCCTGGCCATGAAGGCGTCGGCTTCGTCGCTGCGGTCGGCGCCGGTGTCACCCGCGTGAAGGAAGGCGACCGCGTTGGCGTGCCCTGGCTGTACACCGCCTGTGGCTGCTGCGAGCACTGCCTGACCGGCTGGGAAACCCTCTGCGAGAGCCAGCAGAACACCGGCTACTCGGTGAACGGCGGCTACGCCGAATACGTGCTGGCGGACCCGAACTACGTCGGCATCCTGCCGAAGAATGTCGGCTTCACCGAAATCGCGCCGATCCTCTGCGCGGGCGTCACCGTGTACAAGGCCCTGAAGGAAACCGAAGCGCGCCCCGGCCAGTGGGTGGCCATTTCCGGCATCGGTGGCCTGGGCCACGTCGCCGTGCAGTACGCCAAGGCCATGGGCCTTCACGTGGTCGCCGTGGACGTGGATGACGCCAAGCTGGAGCTGGCGCGCAAGCTCGGCGCCAGCCTGACCGTCAATGCGAAGAAAGAGGACCCGGTGGAAGTGGTGCAGCGTGATATCGGCGGCGCCCACGGCGTGGTCGTCACCGCCGTGTCCAACAGCGCCTTCGGCCAGGGCATCGGCATGGCCCGCCGGGGCGGCACCGTGTCGCTGGTCGGCCTGCCGCCGGGCGACTTCCCTACGCCGATCTTCGACGTGGTGCTCAAGGGCCTGCACATCACCGGCTCCATCGTCGGCACCCGCGCGGACCTGCAGGAAGCCCTGGACTTCGCCGGCGAGGGCCTGGTGAAAGCCACCGTCGCCGCCGGCAAGCTGGATGACATCAACGCCATCCTCGACCGCATGCGCGCCGGGCAGATCGAAGGGCGGATCGTGGTCGAGATGTAGGCCCCGCTCCAAACACCAAGCTCTGCGTAGGATGGCGTGGAGCGCAGCGATACCCATCCTACAAAAGCTGCCCTGTAGGAGCGGATTCATCCGCGACCCGGCCGGCAGGCCGGCATTCAGGCGCATCGCGGACAGAGTCCGCTCCTACGAATCAGAACTCCACAGTGGTCGAAATCTCGAACTGCCGCGGCTCGCCGACTGCGACGTAGAGGTTGTTCGCCGCCGACGGGTAGTACTCGCGGTCGAACAGGTTCTTCACATTGAACTGGAAGCCGACGTTGTGGCCACCCAGCTTCGTGTCGTAGCTGGCGAAGGCATCGGCCACGGTGTAGGACGGCAATTCGAAGGAATTGGACGGGTCGCCCGCGCGCTTGCCCACGTAGCGCGGCCCACCGCCCAGGCGCAGGCTGTCGCCACCGAAGATCGACCCCGCGTCGTATACCGCCGCCAGCGAGGCAGTTTCCTTGGCTACGTTCTGCAGGCGGTTGCCCTCCAGCACCGGGTCTTCGGTCACTTCGGCGTCCAGCCACGCGTAGCTGCCGATCAGGTTCCAGTTCTCGCTCAGTTGGCCAGTGACATCCAGTTCCGCGCCATAGGAGCGCACCTTGCCGGCGGTGCTGACGCGGCTGTCGCCGTTGGCGTCGAGCTGGGTGACCATCACGTTGCGCTTGCGGATGTCGAAGAAGGCCAGGTTGGCGGTAACGCGGCCGGGGATGTCGAGCTTGCCGCCGATCTCCCAGGAGGTCGCCTCTTCCGGCTGGATCGCCGAGTCGATCACCTCGCCCGTGGACAGCGGCGCGATGGTGGAGTTGGGCTTGAACGATTGGGTGTAGCTGCCATACAGCGACATTTCGTCGTTGATCTTGTAGATCACCCCGGCACGCGGCACCCACTTCTGCCCGCTGATATCCGTGTTGGCCTTGAACGGCCGGCCGCGCCCGGCGTACTGGTCGTACATCTGGTAGCGCCCGCCGGCGACCAGAATCCAGTGGTCGTCCAGGTGCCAGGAGTCCTGCACGAACAACGAGTCGCTGCGCAGCTTGTCGGTCTGGTCGCTGTCGCCGGGGCTGACTGCGGTGGCCGGGGAAATCTGCCCGTAGACCGGGTCGAGGTAGTTGAAGGTGGTGTTCTTCGTGTCGCGGATCAGGTCGGCGCGGTAGATCTTGCGCTTCTCGCTGTCGATGCCGAAGGTCACTTCATGGCGGAAGCCGCCCAGTTGCAGGTCGCCGCTCAGCCCGGCGGTGGCGAAGCTGTCGCTGCTCACCGCGCCGCGGGTGGCGTCGGTGCGGCGGGTCAGGGTGCCATTGCTGTTGACCTTGGTGACGCGGGCCTGGTTGTCGTCGTAGGTCTCGCGGGTCCAGCCGTAGGCGAAATGCGCCTTCCAGGCATCGTCGATGCGGTGCTCGACGTCCAGGCGAGTCAGGTCGGAGCGGCCTTCGGTGATGTTGAAGGGCTCGTCCAGGCGACGCGTACGCGGGATATCCAGCGGCTTGTTGGTGCGCGGGTCGATGGCGGTGCCACGGTCGAACGGCGTCTTGAACTCGCGGTGCTCGTAGCTGAGGTTCACCGTGGTGTCCTCGCCGAACCAGGCCAGCGACGGCGCGACGAGGGTCTCGCGCTGCTGGCCGAAATTGCGCCAGTAATTCTCGTCCTGGTGATCGACGATCAGCCGGTAGGCCAGGTTGCTCTCCCCCAGCGCGCCGGTAGTGTCGATCTGCGCGCCGCTGCCCTGCTTGCCGTGGGCATAGGTCGAGCCGCGCAGGGTGACGGCGTTGTACTGCTGCAGCTGCGGCTTCTTGCTCACCACGTTGACGATGCCGCCCGGGTCCTGGATGCCGTACAGCAGCGAGGCCGGGCCCTTGAGCACTTCGACGTGGTCAGCAGTGGCGGTGAGGTTACGGCCCAACACCGAGGGCAGGCCGTCGCGCATGATCGAGCCGTCGCGGTTATCGCCGAAACCACGCTTCATCACCGCGTCCTGGGTGCCGCCGAGGGTGTTGGCCTGGGTCACACCGCTGATGTTGCCGAGGGCGTCGTCGAGGTTGCGCGGTTTCTGGTCGCGCAGCGCCTGGGCCGGGACAGTGACGATGCTTTGCGGGGTTTCCAGCACCGGCGTGTCGGTGCGACCGATGGAGGCGACCGGTGCCGGTTGGTAGCTGGTCGACGCCGCCTGGCCCGTGACGGTGGTGTCGGTGAGGCTCAGGGTATCGGCCGGCAGGCGCTCCAGTGTCAGGGTGCGGCCATCGAGGGCGCGGAAGCGGTAGCCGGAACCCGCGAGCAGGCGATTCAGCGCGTCGTTGGTGCTGAGCTGGCCGGAGACCGCCGGGGCTTTGAAGTCGTACGGCGCCTCGTCGGTATAGACCACGCTGAGGCCGGTCACTCGGCTGAACTCGCTGAGCGCCTGGGGCAGCGGCTGAGAGGCGATGGCGAAACCAAAGCGCGCCTGCAGGGCAGCGCCGGCGGCGGCATTCTCGGCCCGTACGGAGGGAGCCTGCGCGGCGACCAGGGCAGCGCCGAGCACGACGGCGGCAAGGGGTTTCAAAGACAGATCGGGAACAGCGCGGCGCAGCGGGATCATCGGGGCTCTCTTGCTCGAAGGTCGGACTACACATGCGAATAAATCGCATTCATGACCACTACACGGAGCAGCCGCCGCAGTACCTCACCCCTTTTTCGAAAAAAACTTCGCCCTCAGCGAATCAGCACGAAGCGACCGAGCAGAGGCTGCTGATGGAAGCCCACCACCGCCTGCAGGGAATCCAGCGCCGCCTGAGGATCGGTGCTGCGGAAACTGCCGCTGACCCGGCGCTGCGCCAGCTCGCTGTCCAGCAGCACGATGCGGCCCGGGTAGTAAGTGCCCAGGCGCTCCAGCACCTCGCCCAGCGGCGCGCGGTAGAAGGTCAGCCAGCCCTGGCGCCAGGCCAGCGCGGCCTGGGCGTCGGCGGGCTGCGCATCACCGAGCCGCGTGCCGTCGATGCTGACCCGTTCGCCAGCGCCAAGCACCACTTCCGGCATGCCGACGGCATGGCTGCCACGCACCGAGACGCGGCCTTCGGCGACCGTGACGCGGGTCTGCTCGCCCTGGCGACGGACTTCGAACTCGGTGCCCAGCACCCGCGCTTCACCCTCTCCAGCGCGCACCACGAAGGGCTTGGGCAGATGTTTCACGGCAAAGGACGCAGCACCGCGCAACAGGTCGACGCGGCGTTGTTCGCCATCCAGGGAGACGGCGACGGCGCTGTCGGCGTCCAGGGTCAGGCGCGAGCCGTCGCCCAGGGTGATTTCGCGCACTTCGCCCGGCGCACTGACGTAGTCGGCGGAAAGGTCCGTCAGCCAGTGACCCGGCGACCACCAGCCGCCGGCCCACAGCATCAGCAGCAGGCAGGCGGCGCTGGCCAGCGGATAGGCCCAACGCCTGTGATTGGTCTGCGCGCGGCGCGGCGCCGGGCGGTCCATCGCAGCGAGATGCGCGCCCAAAGCATCGCCCTCTTCCGCCGCCAACCGCTGCGCCGGCAGGGCGCTGGCCTGCCAGAGCGCATCGACTTCGGCGTAGGCGCGGGCATGTTGCGGATCAGCCGCCAGCCACGCCTGGAAAGCCCCCAGCCACGCGTCACCGCCAGCGTCGTTCAGGCGCAGCAGCCACTGGCGCGCCTGACGCTGGGCGTCCTCGGGCGAGGTGGCGATTTCAGGCTTCATCGGTCGGCGGCTCCACGGCGATGGGCCGGCGAGGCGGGCTCAAGGCTCGCCTTGCAGGCATCGAGGGCGCGCATCATATGTTTTTCCACGCCGCTCTGGGAAAGCCCCATGGCCGCGGCAATCTCGCCGTAGGTGCGGCCGTGTACGCGGCTGAGCAGGAAGATATGGCGGGTGCGTTCGGGCAACTTGCGCAGGGCGTCTTCGATGAGGTCCAGTTCGGCGCCGGCCTGGACCGCCTGCTCGGGCGAAGGCTGCGCGTCGTCATCGTCGGGCAGCAGCGCGCTCAGGGTTCGCCCGCGCGAATCTTCACCGCGCAGATGATCGATGGCGAGGTTGCGCGCACTGCGCAGCAGGTAGCTGCCGAGCTCTTCCACCGGCGCCTGCGGGCGCTTCCAGAAGCGCAGGAACAGGTCCTGGACCAGGTCCGCCGCCGTGGCCCGGCAACCGACGCGGCGTCGTACCAGGGCTTCCATACGCGGACGCTGGGAAAGGAACACCCGCAGGAAATCCTCGCGCGGCAGCGCCTCGGCGGGCGCCGGGGCGTCCGCGGCGCGGGAATCGGCCGGGCGTTCGGAATGGGACATCGGGGCTGCACGCTCGCCAGCGGTCCGCACCGAAGCCGGTGCGAGGGGAAGACCCTGGAAAGCCGCAAATGATAATTCTTATCAAATAAACGGAACAGCCCCGGCTGTCCGCCTCAGGGCGTTTCGTCCAACCCCAGTCCACCTTCTAGCTTGCGCCACAGCAGACGGATCTGCGCCTTGCGCACCAGGGCACAGCGGTACAGGCGGATTTCCTGTGGCACGATCCAGTGCGGACCGCCGCACAGCGCCAGTTCGCCGCGCGCCAATTCGGACTCCATGCTCAGGCGCGGTACCCAGGCAACGCCCATGCCTTGCAGCGCCATGCTTTTAAGGCTGTCGGCCATCGCTGTTTCATAGACGGTGGTGTAGCGCAGGTTGCGCTGGCGCAGCAGCAGGTTGACCCCGCGACCGAGGAAGGCGCCGGCACTGTAGGCCAGCAACGGCACGCTCTGCCCACTGTCCAGGTCGTAGAGCGGGACGCCGGCGGAGTTGACCGCACACACCGGCAGCATCTCGGTGCGCCCCAGGTGCAGCGAGGGGAAGACTTCCGGGTCCATCTGCAACGCAGCATCCGGGTCATAGAAGGCCATCATCAGGTCGCAACCACCTTCACGCAGCAGGTGTACCGCTTCGCCGACGTTGGTCGCCACCAGGCGGCTGGCAATGTTCAGCCCTTCCGAGCGCAGTCGCGCTATCCACGGTGGAAAGAAGCCCAGCGCCAGCGAGTGCGCGGCGGCGAACTGCAGCACCTCGCCCTGCCCACCTTCCAGATGGTGCAGGTGGCGCACCACCTGGCCGAGCTGCTCGACCACGGCGCGGGCGGTGACGAGGAACAGCTGTCCGGCCTCGGTCAGTTCGATGGGTGTGCGCTGGCGGTTCACCAGGGTCAGGCCGAGGGCGTCCTCCAGGCTGCGGATGCGCCGGCTGAAGGCCGGCTGGGTAACGAAGCGCTTTTCAGCGGCCTGGGAAAAACTGCGGGTGGTGGCCAGGGCGCTGAAGTCTTCCAGCCATTTGGTCTCGAGGTTCACGTCAACTCCAACGCATTCACGCGCTGATCGATTGGTCAGGAGCCGGGCGCGCGTAGCACAGTCACACGCTCGCCGTCATCAATTCGTCACAGGGTACATTATGCCGTTCGTGCATGAGGCAGCCTTTAACAGCATTGGCCGACGAAAGGTGAAAACCCTAGTCTACCGGGCATCGCGGCACTGGCCGTGTTTTCCTGAGACAATCCCCGTCATGTCCCCTGTTGCATCGTTCCGCATCGAGAAAGACCTCCTCGGCACCCTCGAAGTACCTTCTGACGCCTACTTCGGCATCCAGACCCTGCGCGCTGTGAACAACTTCCGCCTCTCGGGTGTGCCGCTGTCGCACTACCCGAAACTGGTGGTCGGCCTGGCGATGGTCAAACAGGCGGCAGCCGATGCCAACCACCAGCTTGGCCACCTGTCGAACGAGAAGCACGCTGCCATCAGCGAAGCCTGTGCCCGCCTGATCCGCGGCGACTTCCACGACCAGTTCGTGGTGGACATGATCCAGGGTGGCGCCGGTACTTCCACCAACATGAACGCGAACGAAGTGATCGCGAACATCGCGCTGGAAGCCATGGGCCACACCAAGGGTGAGTACAAGTACCTGCACCCGAACAACGACGTGAACATGGCGCAGTCGACCAACGACGCGTACCCGACCGCCATCCGCCTGGGCCTGCTGCTCGGCCACGACACCCTGCTGGCCAGCCTCGACAGCCTGATTCAGGCCTTCGCCGCCAAGGGCGTCGAGTTCGCCGGCGTACTGAAGATGGGCCGCACCCAGCTGCAGGACGCGGTGCCGATGACCCTCGGCCAGGAATTCCACGCCTTCGCCACCACCCTGGGCGAAGACCTCGACCGCCTGCGTCGCCTGGCGCCGGAACTGCTGACCGAAGTGAACCTCGGCGGCACCGCGATCGGTACCGGCATCAACGCCGACCCCGGCTACCAGAAGCTGGCCGTCGAGCGCCTGGCCGAAATCAGCGGCCACCCGGTCGTCCCGGCTGCCGACCTGATCGAAGCCACCTCCGACATGGGCGCCTTCGTGCTGTTCTCCGGCATGCTCAAGCGCACCGCGGTCAAGCTGTCGAAGATCTGCAACGACCTGCGCCTGCTGTCCAGTGGCCCGCGCACCGGCATCAACGAGATCAACCTGCCGCCGCGCCAGCCGGGCAGCTCGATCATGCCGGGCAAGGTCAACCCGGTGATCCCGGAGGCGGTGAACATGTGCGCCTTCGAAATCATGGGCAACGACCTGGCGCTGACCATCGCGGCCGAAGGCGGCCAGCTGCAGCTGAACGTGATGGAGCCGCTGATCGCCTACAAGATCTTCGACTCGATCCGCCTGCTCCAGCGCGCCATGGACATGCTGCGCGAGCATTGCATCACCGGCATCACCGCCAACGTCGAGCGCTGCCACCAGCTGGTGGAGCACAGCATCGGCCTGGTCACCGCGCTGAACCCGTACATCGGCTACGAGAACTCCACCCGCATCGCCAAGACTGCGCTGGAAACCGGCCGCGGCGTACTCGAGCTGGTTCGCGAGGAGAAGCTGCTGGACGAAGCCACCCTGGCCGACATCCTGCTGCCGGAAAACATGATCGCCCCGCGCCTGATTCCGCTGCGCGCCTGATCATCCGCCCGGCGCGAGCCGGGCACGTCTCACCGGTTGAGGGGGAGTATTCCTCCCTCACCTTTCAGGGATTGGTTACCCCCAGTCCCTTCTTTTATACCCGGCGCCGCGGGGTTACCCGAGGCGCCACGTCTCACCGGTTGAGGGGCCTCTTGGCCCACTCTCCTTTAGAAGGGACACCGCTTACCCCGGTGTCCCTATTTTTTTGCCTGAAATTCGGGCGCGGCGAAAAAACATCGCGGACGAAGTCCGCTCCTACGCAGTTTCAGGTTTCGTAGGAGCGGACTCCGTCCGCGATTGGCATGAGTCGCACAGGACCGTGGGGCGGATAACGCTGCGCGTTATTCGCCCTACAAAACACTTCTCTGAAATTCCGGTCATGGCCGGATGGCTTCTGTAGGAGCGGGGGGACGCCATCGTCATTGCTCGCGAACACGATCCCCCCCGGCAATACCGGCGCGGGAGGGGTTCGCGAGCAAGCTCGCTCCTACAAAAAGCAGGCGGTGCGGAGGATCAATCCTGCCGTTGCAGGTGATCGAGAATCCGCCGATTGAGGGCGGCGATACGCGCCACGGCGTCCGCCTCGTCGCACTCCTCGTCATGCGAGCCGAGCTGGCGGGCGCACAGGTTGAGCGCGGAGAGCACCATCAGCTCATTGCTGGTGACGTAGGGGAATTTCTTCTTGCTGGCGGTGATCTCCGCCTGCAACAGCGCGGCCGCGTCCTGCAACCGGCGCTCTTCACCGGCCGGCGCCCGGACGCTGTATTCGCGTCCGAGGATGCGCAGGACGCGGACACCGTCGCCACTCATGCGCTGGCGCGGCTGTCGCTGACGCGGCGGATCAGCGCCTGCAGGCGAGTCGCGGTGGCGTTGTGCTTCTCTTCCTGCTCCATGAGCGACAGTTGCAACGTGTCGTTTTCCTCACGGGCCTTGAGCAGCTCTTCACGCACAGCGGCGTTGTCCTGCACCAGCACTTCATTCTGCTGCAGCAGTTCGGCGACCAGCTGTTCAAGTTGTTCGAGGGTGGAATCGAGCATGGGAGCCTCCGCAAAGCCTTTCAAAGGGTGCGGAGGATAAAGAAAGGGGCGCGGCGGGGCCAGCAAAAACGCGGTTCTTCTGACAAGCCGTATGCTGTCAATTCAATGGCTTACGAGATAATTCTCGTGTCATTTCAATGATTTCCGGCTATCAGCGGAGTTTGGACCGAAAAATCGCGGACAAAGTCCGCTCCTACGGAGATTTCTGTGCGTAGGAGCGGACTCCGTCCGCGATCGTTTTCCGACGACTCCATCATCAGACGCGAATCACGCCTTCCTCGCGCAGCAGCTTGAAGATCGCCTCGGCACCCGCTTCGGGAGAGGCGTCCTTGAGCACCTGCCCGGTGCCGCCAGAAGCCTTGGCAGTCGCGGCTTTCATGCGTTCGGCGCCGGTCTTCGCCTTGATCACCTTCAGGCGCTTGGGCCGCGGGCGCGCGGGTTGCAGGTTGCCGTCGGCGAGCAGTGGGTCGTCCACGACCTCCACTTCGTGGGCTTCCAGATAGCCGCGGCGGGCCGGGCCGAAGGCGCTCTGGCGAGCGACCGGCGCGGCGTTATCGACGCTGGCGACAAAGGGCAGGCGCACCTTCAAACGACGGCGCTGGCCGCGAGGCAATGCCTGCAGCACCTGGGCGCTTCCGCCTTCCACCTTCTCCACTTCCGCCAGGCCGACCACCAGCGGCCAGCCGAGGCGCTCGGCCAGCAGGAAGGGCAACATGCCGGAGCCTTCACCGGTTTCCGCCTGGGTGCCGGTGAGCACCAGTTGCGCATCGCTGTCGCCCAGGTAGGCGGCCAATGCTGGAAGTGCGTCGGCACCGGCAGGCTGTTCGAGCACGGCCAGTTCATCCAGGCCCATGCCGAGGTAACCGCGCAGCGCTTCTTCCCCGGCATCACCGGCATGCACGACGCGCAGGCGCTTGCCGGCGAGGTTCATGCCCAGTTCCACCGCACGGGCATCCTGGTCGGCGCGCCGCGCGCGGCCGGAGGCGGGGTGGGCGCCGATGGAGACCAGGGCGACGATGTTCAGGTCGTTCATAAGCCACCTCGGGCTTTCAAGCTGGCGTAGGGCGAATAACGCGCAGCGCTATCCGCCGATGATGCGTTGGCGGCGGATAAAGCCTTCGGCTTTATCCGCCCTACGAGGGAACCCATTTCAGGCCGCATCGCGCGCCGCTCCGTTGCGATGGGCTTCGGCCAGTTCGATCAGCGCCTTGAGGATCGCGGCAGAATCACCGATCACCGAGAGGTCGGCGCGTTTGATCATGTCGCAGCCCGGGTCCATGTTGATCGCCACCACCTTGTCGCAGGAACCGATGCCCTGCAGGTGCTGGATAGCCCCGGAAATACCGACGGCGAGATAGACCCGCGCAGTGACCCAGGTGCCGGTAGCGCCGACCTGCCGGGCACGCGGCATGTGGCCGTCGTCGACCGCCACGCGGGACGCGCCTTCGGTGGCGCCAAGGGCGACGGCGGCGCGGTGGAACAGCTCCCAGTCCTTCACACCGTTGCCGCCCGAGAGGATGAACTCCGCCTCGGCCATGGGAATCTGCGCCGGGTCCACCGCCACCGGGCCGAGGTCCTCGATGCGCGGCAGGTTGCGTGCGACGTTGCTTTCCAGCTCCACGGCACGGGCTTCATGGCGGGTTTCGCTGACCGGCTCGGCGCACTCGGCAGCGGCCAGGACCAGGCGCGGCAGGTCGCGGTGCAGGTCCTGCTGACCGGCTCCGGCGCGACCGATGCAGCGCTCGCCTTCGGCCTGCCAGACGCGGGTCGCCGGGCGTTCGCCCAGGCTGGCGGCGAGCCGGCGGCCCAGTTCGCCGCCACCGGTGCGGCTGTCGGGCAGCAACCAGTGGCGCGGAGAGAACTGGCTGTTGGCCGAGCGCAGCGCCAGCACCCGTTGTTCCGGAGCGTAACCGTCGTATTCGTCGCCCTCGATCTGCAGCAGGCGATCGACGCCGGCGGTATCGAAGGCGCTTTCCTTATGCTCGCCGAATACCACGGCCAGCACCGCGCCGTCGCTGCCGGCGAGCTTGCGGGCCAGGCCCAGCAGGTCGCGGTCGTGGCTGGAGAGACGGCCGCCAACCATGTCGGGCACCACGGCAATCAGGAAGGCCGGTTGCTCGATGGTCACCAGCGGCAGTTGCACCACATCCGGCGCGCTGCTGCGCTTGCCGCCTGCCGTGCCTTGCTGGCTGCCGGAGCGGTCGATACGTTTGACGCCATTGGGGCCGATGAAGCCGACCGCATGGGGATTCTTTCGCACCACGCCGTTGGGGCCCATCCAGCGGCTCTCGCCGCCCTGGGCCGTTTGCAGGGCCGCATGCAGCGGGTGCAGGCGGTTGCGGGCGATCCACTCGGCACGCGGGTCGCGGCGGATGATGTCGCTCATGCTCGGGCCTCCAGAGTGTTTTTTGTAGGAGCGAGGGGGACGCCCTCGTTATTGCTCGCGAACTTCGCAACTCCTCGGGTGGGATTGTTCGCGAGCAAGCTCGCTCCTACATACTCAGGTCTGTTCATCACTGCACCTCCACCGCTTCTTCACGGCGCGCCAGCGAGGGCTTTTTTGCCGGCACCTCGGTGGCCTCGATGAGGACCTCGGCAACCAGTTCGGCGATGTCCTTGATCTCCGGACGCGGCGCAACCACGCCTTCGAGCATCGCGGTGCATTGCGGGCAGCCCACGGCCACTACTTCCGCACCAGTCTCCTTGATGTCGACCATGCGCATATCGGGAATCCGCTGCTTGCCGGGGATGTCGGTGATCGGCGCGCCACCACCGCCGCCGCAGCAACGCGAGCGGAAGCCGGAGCGGGCCATTTCCTTGACCTCGATACCGATGGCCTTGAGCACGGCGCGCGGCGATTCGTACTCGCCGTTGTAGCGACCGAGGTAGCACGGGTCGTGGTAGGTCACGCTGGCGGCCTTGCTCTGGCCGAGGTTCAGCGCGCCCTTGCGCACCAGTTCATCGATGAAGGTCGTGTGGTGCAGCACCTGGTAGTCACCACCCAGCGCGCCGTATTCGTTCTTCAGCACGTGGAAGCTGTGCGGGTCGCAGCTGACGATACGCTTGAAACGGTACTTGGCCAGGGTGGTGATGTTGCGTTTGGCCAGGGTCTGGAAGGTGGCTTCATCACCCAGGCGACGGGCCACATCGCCGCTGTCGCGCTCTTCCAGACCGAGTACGGCAAAGTCGACGTTGGCGGCCTTGAGGACCTTCACGAAGGCACGCAGGGTGCGCTGGTTGCGCATGTCGAAGGCGCCGTCGCCGACCCAGAACAGCACGTCGGCCTGCTGCTTGTCCGCCAGCAGCGGCAGGTTCAGGTCCGCCGCCCAGTTCAGCCGGCCGCCGGGGGCGAAGCCGCCGGGGTTGTCGGTGGCGATGAGGTTTTCCAGCACCTCGGCGCCCTTGTTCGGGGTCGCGCCCTGTTCCAGGGTGAGGTGGCGGCGCATGTCGACGATGGCGTCGACGTGCTCGATCATCATCGGGCATTCCTCGACGCAGGCGCGGCAGGTGGTGCAGGACCACAGCGTCTCGGCATCCACCAGTGCCTTGCCGTCCAGCGCGACGATCGGCTGGTGCGGGCCGCCGCTGTGTTCGCCCAATGGCTTACCGGGATAGGGGGAGCCGGCGAAGTTGGCGTCGCTGCCACCGGCGAGGCCGATGACCATGTCCTGGATGAGCTTCTTCGGGTTGAGCGGCTGGCCGGCGGCAAAGGCCGGGCACATGGCCTCGCACTTGCCGCACTGCACGCAGGCGTCGAAGCCGAGCAGCTGGTTCCAGGTGAAATCGGTGGGCTTCTCGACGCCCAGCGGCGCCATCGGGTCCTGCAGGTCCAGCGGTTTGAGGCCAGTGGAGCGGCCGCCACGCCCATCTTTACTGGAGAACCGTTCGGCGCGGCGGTGCCAAGCCAGGTGTAGGGCGCCGGCAAAGGCGTGCTTCATCGGCCCGCCCCAGGTCATGCCGAAGAACAGCTCGGACACGCCCCAGGCCACGCCAATGGCGAGGATTGTAGCCAGGAACCAACCGCCAAAGCCTTCCGGCAGTATTCCGGCCACCGGCAAGGTGGCGATGAAGAAGCTCGCCGAGAACATCAGCAGGCTTTTCGGCAGGCGCATCCACGGGCCTTTCGACAGGCGCGACGGCGGGTCGAGGCGGCGCTTGGCGACAAACAGCGCACCGCAGAACATCAGCGCGGTGGCCGCGAGCAGGGCGAAACCGAGGATGCGGCTGTGCAGGCCGAAACCGTGCACGAGGATGGCCAGCAGCGCGGCCAGCACGAAGCCGCCGGCGGTGGCGACGTGGGTCTTCGACATGTACTTGTCGCGCTCGACCACGTGGTGCAGGTCGACCAGGTAGCGGCGCGGCATCTTCAGCAGGCCGCCGATCCAGTCGACCTGCGCGGGCCGGCCACGGCGCCACATCGCGAAGCGCTTCACGGCGCCCAGCACGGCGAGGCCGAGGGAGGCGAAGAGCAGGATGGGGAGGATGATGTTAAGCATTGTCATTGGTCTCCTCGCAGGGACCGGAGTCGGTGCGGGACGACCGTAGGATGGGTGGAGCGCAGCGATACCCATGCTGCCTCGACAATCGATGGGTATCGCAGGCTCCACCCATCCTACGGGGGCGTTAGAAGTCCTTGCACAGCCTCAAGGCGTCATAAATCGCCGCATGGGTGTTGCGCTGGGCCACGCAGTCGCCGATGCGGAACAACAGGTAACCGTCACCCGGCTCGCTGAGACACGGCTGCGGCTTGATGGCGAACAGCGCCTCGACGTCGATCTGGCCCTTGTTGCGCGAGCCCTGCTTGAGCGCGTAGTACAGGCTCTCGTCCGGGCGTACGCCGTTCTCGACGACGATCTGGTCGACCACCCGCTCCTCTTTCGCGCCGGTGTATTCGTTCTCCAGCACCGCCACCAGCTTGTCGCCCTCGCGGTAGACCTTCTCCAGCATCAGGTCGCCGGTCATGATCACTTCCTTGGGGTACATGCTGCGGTAGTAGGTCGGGAAGGTGGTGCCGCCGATGGCCACGCCGGGCTTGATGTCGTCGGTGACGATCTCGACCTGGGCGCCCTTGTCGGCGAGGAAGTCCGCCACCGACATGCCGCTGAATTCGCAGATGGTGTCGTAGACCAGCACGTTCTTGCCCGGCGCGACCTTGCCGTCGAGTACGTCCCAGCTGCTGACCACCAGCCCGTCGGCGGCGCCCCAGTGTTCGTTCTGCTCGAGGAACGGATGGCCGCCGTTGGCCAGCACCACCACGTCGGGGCGCAGGTCGAGGATAGTGTCGGCGTCCGCGCCGGTGCCCAGGCGCAGGTCGACGTTCAGCCGCGCCAGCTCCAGCTGGTACCAGCGGGTGATGCCGGCGATCTGGTCGCGCTGCGGGGCCTTCGAGGCGGTGGTGATCTGCCCGCCAAGCTGGTCCTTCTTCTCGAACAGGGTGACGTCGTGGCCACGCTCGGCGGCGACGCGCGCGGCTTCCATTCCAGCCGGGCCGCCACCGACGACCACCACCTTGCGCTTCACGCCGGTGGTCTTCTCGATGATGTGCGGCACGCCCATGTATTCACGGGACGTGGCGGCGTTCTGGATGCACAGTACATCCAGGCCCTGGTACTGGCGGTCGATGCAGTAGTTGGCGCCGACGCACTGCTTGATCTGGTCGATCTGGCCCATCTTGATCTTGGCGATCAGGTGCGGGTCGGCGATATGCGCGCGGGTCATGCCGACCATGTCCACGTAACCGCCTTCGAGGATGCGCGTGGCCTGGTTCGGGTCCTTGATGTTCTGCGCGTGCAGCACCGGCACGTTGACCACTTCCTTGATGCCGGCGGCCAGATGCAGGAAGGGCTCCGGCGGGAAGGTCATGTTCGGGATGACGTTGGCCAGGGTGTTGTGGGTGTCGCAGCCCGAGCCGACCACGCCGATGAAGTCGAGCATGCCGGTGTCGCTGTAGTACTTGGCAATCTGCTTCATATCCTCGTGGGACAGGCCGTCCGGATGGAACTCGTCGCCACAGAGGCGCATGCCGACGCAGAAGTCGTCGCCCACTTCGGCACGTACGGCCTTGAGCACTTCCAGGCCGAATTTCATGCGGCCCTCGAAGCTGCCGCCCCATTCGTCGGTGCGCTTGTTGACGCGCGGGCTCCAGAACTGGTCGATCATGTGCTGGTGCACGGCGGACAGCTCGACGCCGTCCAGGCCGCCGGCCTTGGCACGGCGAGCCGCTTGCGCGTAGTTGCCGATCACCCGCCAGATCTCTTCCGGCTCGATGGTCTTGCAGGTGGCGCGGTGCACCGGCTCGCGCACGCCGGAGGGCGACATCAGGGTCGGCCAGTTGAAGCCGTCCCAGCGCGAGCGGCGGCCCATGTGGGTAATCTGGATCATGATCTTGGCCCCATGCTTGTGCATGGCGTCGGCCAGGTTCTGGAAGTGCGGGATGATGCGGTCGGTGGAAAGGTTCACCGAGCTCCACCATTCCTGCGGGCTGTCGATGGCGACCACGGAGGAACCGCCGCAGATGGCCAGGCCGATGCCGCCCTTGGCCTTCTCCTCGTAGTACTTCACGTAGCGCTCGGTGGTCATGCCGCCGTCGGTGGCGTACACCTCGGCGTGAGCGGTGGAGAGCACGCGGTTGCGGATGGTCAGCTTGCCGATCTGGATCGGCTGGAACATTGCCTCGAAAGCCATTGCGGCATCCTCACGGGATCAGAGGTTTCTTGTTGTCTGGCGGCCTTGCGGCTGCTTGTTCGCGAGCAAGCTCGCTCCTACAGGGGGCGAAAGATCAGAGGGGTTTGACGACGAACAGGCCGTCGTCGTGGCCTTCCTCGGCGCCGCTGTAGACCTGCTCGGCTACGGTGCGGATGTCGCTGCCGCGGGCCTGGAGAATCTGGTCCATGGCGCCGGCGAACCAGCCGGTGAACATGTAGTCGACCTTGCGGTTGACCTTGCCGTAGACGTAGACGAAGGCCGAGTGCTTCAGGCGTACCTGGGCGGTGCCCTTGTCGAGGTCGATCTGCTCGATCTGGAACAGGCCCCAACCACGCTGGGACAGGCGCTTCATGTAGTGCTCGAAGACTTCCACGCCGACCAGGCCGTGGCACTCGGCTTCCTTCTCGCACCAGTGCCAGGCGGACTTGTAGCCGGCCTTGTAGAGGATTTCGGCATAGCGCTCGGCGCCCAGCTCTTCCTCGATGCCCATGTGGTTGTTGACGAAGAAATGCCGCGGCACGTAGAGCATCGGCAGGGCGTCGGTGGTCCAGACGCCGGTTTCGCTGTCGACTTCGATGGGCAGTTCGGGGGCGTGTTTGGCCATGGTGGCAAGACTCCAGAATTCGTGTGTGCGGTTGCCCTCTCCCCAGCCCTCTCCCTTAAGGGAGAGGGAGCTATCCGTGCATGCGGAGGATCAGGTGCATGCCGGCGGCTCTGCTCCCCTCTCCCGCTTGCGGGAGAGGGGCTGGGGGAGAGGGCGCTGTTGAGGTTGAATCACTCGCCCCAGACGTCTTTGAGGACGCGCACCCAGTTCTCACCCATGACCTTGCGCACCACGCGCTCGGGCATGCCGCGCTTGAGCAGGGTCTCGGTGAGATTGGGGAACTCGCCCACGGTGCGGATGCCCAGCGGGTTGACGATCTTCCCGAAGTTGGTGAGGCGGCGGGCGTAACCCTTGTCGTGGGTCAGCCACTCGAAGAAGTCCTGGCCGTGGCCCTGGGTGAAGTCGGTGCCGATGCCGATGGCATCCTCGCCGACGAGGTTCATCACGTACTCGATGGCTTCGGCGTAGTCGTCGATGGTCGAGTCGATGCCCTTGGCGAGGAAGGGCGCGAACATGGTCACGCCGACGAAGCCGCCGTGGTCGGCGATGAACTTCAGCTCGGCGTCGGACTTGTTGCGCGGATGTTCCTTGAGGCCCGACGGCAGGCAGTGGGAATAGGTGACGGGCTTCTTCGACTCGAGGATGACTTCCTCGGAGGTCTTCGAACCGACGTGGGACAGGTCGCACATGATGCCGACGCGGTTCATCTCCGCGACGATCTCGCGACCGAAGCCGGAGAGGCCGCCATCGCGCTCGTAGCAGCCGGTGCCGACCAGGTTCTGGGTGTTGTAGCACATCTGCACGATGCCCACGCCCAGCTGCTTGAACACCTCGACGTAGCCGATCTGGTCCTCGAATGCATGGGCGTTCTGGAAGCCGAAGAGGATGCCGGTCTTGCCCTGCTCCTTGGCCTTGCGGATGTCGGCGGTGGTGCGCACCGGGATGACCAGGTCGCTGTTCTCGCGGATCAGCTTCTGGCTGGCGACGATGTTGTTCACCGTGGCCTGGAAGCCTTCCCACACGGAGACGGTGCAGTTCGCGGCGGTCAGGCCGCCCTTGCGCATGTCCTCGAACAGCTCGCGGCTCCACTTGGCGATGATCAGGCCATCGATGACGATGCTGTCGGCGTGGACTTCGGCTGGGCTCATCTTGGCGTACCCCTTCTCAGGCTTGGCGCGCCGGGGCTTGTGCCGACGCTTTGCAGGCAGGATATCCCTGCCCCCCGAGGCGACCCGGTTCGAAAACGACCAGGGTCGACCCGAAAGCGTCAACCTCGCGACATGGGCGACAGCGTTTGCGTCGCACAGGGGAATGTGTGGTGCGGAACCCCATGTGCTGCAGGGTTCGCGGTACCTGTAGGAGCGAGCTTGCTCGCGAATGCTCTTCGTTGCGGGACGCGGCGTGAGAGCTGAAAGCGCCCTCTCCCCAGCCCTCTCCCTGAAGGGAGAGGGAGCGGTCCTGATTTCGCGGAAAGACCAGCGTCAACCAGCGAGCACTTGATCTGCCCGCTGCACGAACAGTCCCCTCTCCCTTCAGGGGGAGGGTTAGGGAGGGGGTATTTCGTCGGCGGCACCGGGCCCGCCGGGGGACATTCGCGAGCAAGCTCGCTCCTACAACTAACGCTGCACCAGGGCGATTTCAGCGCTTGCGCCAACAGGCGAAGAGGTTCCACGCCACCAGGCCGGTGACGAAGGCGGAGCTGCTGTAGAAGAGCATGGCGTCCAAGTGGATTCCTCTTCAACGACAGCGCCCCCGCAAAGGGGGCGCTGGGTGGCGGGGGCTTACTTCTCGGCGACCAGGCGCGCGTGGGCGGATTCCTCGCCCAGGTTGTTCAACATCCGCTCGCTGTACCAGTCGAGGAAGTTGATCACGCCGAACTCGTAGGTCTTGGAGTACGGCCCCGGCTGGTAGGCGGTGGAGTTGATGCCACGCTGGTTCTCTTCGGCCAGGCGGCGGTCCTGGTCGTTGGTGGCGTCCCAGACTTCGCGCAGGCGCGCCACGTCGTAGTCGACACCTTCCACCGCATCCTTGTGCACCAGCCACTTGGTGGTGACCACGGTCTCCTGCGCGCTGATCGGCCAAACGGTGAAGACGATCAGATGGTCGCCCATGCAGTGGTTCCACGAATGCGGCAGGTGCAGGATGCGCATCGAGCCCAGGTCCGGGTTCTGGATGCGACCCATGAGCTTCTTGCTGCCCTGCTTGCCATCCATGGTCATGGACACGGTGCCCTGCAGCAGCGGCATGCGCACGATACGGTTGCGCAGGCCGAAGCTGGCGTGGGCGTAGGGAATCTTCTCGGCATCCCAGGCGGTGGTGCAGGCCGCGACCTGGTCCTTGAACGCCTGGCTGGCGCGCGGGTCGGTAACGTCGTCCCACTCCAGCAGGGTGTTCAGCAGCTCCGGGTGCGAGCCGTTGCAGTGGTAACACTCGCGGTTGTTTTCCAGCACCAGCTTCCAGTTGGCCTTTTCCCGCAGCGTGGTCTGCACCGCCACCTTGGTGTTCTCCATGTCGTACGGCTCCATGTAGTGCTCGAGCGTACGCAGGAAGTCATCGATGGCCGGCGGGTTCTCCGACAGCGAGATGAAGATGTAGCCGCCGGCGGTCTTCACGTTCACCGGCTTGAGGCTGTAGTCCTTCATGTCGAAGTCCGCGCCCATCTCGGTGCCGGCGAACAGCAGGCGGCCGTCCAGTTCGTAGGTCCACTGGTGGTACGGGCAGACCAGCTTGGCGACCTTGCCCTTGTCGCTGACGCACAGGCGCGAACCACGGTGGCGGCAGACGTTGTGGAAGGCGTGGATCTTGCCCTCGGCGCCGCGCAGGACGATGACCGGGTTGTCGCCGATCTGCAGGGTGAGGAAGTTGCCCTTGGCGGGGATCTCGCAGGTCATGCCGGCGATCAGCCACTCCTTGTGGAAGATCTCCTGCATGTCCAGCTGGAACAGGCGTTCGTCGTTGTAGAAGGGTTGCGGCAGCGAGAAGCTGTGGTCGCGAGTGCGCAGCATCTCGGCGGTGGCCTTGCGGGCCGGTTCCAGCGGATCGCCCAGACTCAGGGTAGTAGTGACGTCCATTGCTAGGTCCTCATGCCGCAGCCTGTTTGGCTGCCGGCGGAAATAAGTGGCTGATACGGTGTGCCACGCAGGGCAATTGCGACAGGTGTCAGGCGCGCCGAGTGCGCCGTTTCCCGCCGTCTCGCTCAACCTTGGGGGTTGCTCGGCATGAGGCTGAGTGTGGGGCCGTGCCCTGTAGGAACCCTTATCCATGGGCGACACGGCCAGATCATTTCCCGACGCGCAACGGCACGTCCCAGGCGGCAGGTCGCGATAAGCATGCAAATGTCGCTGGCAGGTAAATGCAGCGGCCATCCTCGTGCACACAATCCGCCCCATCAGGCATGCCGACAGGCCCCGTGCTTTCTACGCTCAAACGACGTAAGCAAACGGGCCCCGGCGCTGCCCCATCAGGCCCAGCACGGCCCGCGTGCGCGGAGAGACAGCATGTCGACGAACACCTTCCTCAACCCGGTCAACACCCAGACCTGGGCCAACGGCCGCCACCTGGTGCGCTGCGTGAAAGCCATCCAGGAAACCTGGGATGTGCGCACCTTCTGCTTCATGGCTGACGCGCCGATCATGTTCTTCTTCAAGCCGGGGCAGTTCGTCACCCTGGAGCTGGAGATCGACGGCCAGCCGATCATGCGTTCCTACACCATCTCCAGCTCGCCCTCGGTGCCGTACAGCTTCTCCATCACCATCAAGCGCGTGCCCGGCGGCAAGGTCTCGAACTGGCTGCACGACAACCTGAAGGAAGGCGACCAGATCCCGGTGCACGGCCCGGTGGGCAACTTCAACGCCATCGATTTTCCCGCGGAGAAGGTGCTGTTCCTCTCCGGCGGCGTCGGCATCACTCCGGTGATGTCCATGTCGCGCTGGTTCTTCGACACCAACGCCAACGTCGACATGGTCTTCGTACACAGCGCGCGCACGCCCAAGGACATCATCTACCACCGCGAGCTGGAGCACATGAACTCGCGGATCAACAACTTCAAGCTGTACCTGGTCTGCGAGAAGTACGAGATGGGCGAGTCCTGGGCCGGCTACCGGGGCTTCCTGAACAAGGCGATGCTGCAGCTGATGGCGCCGGACTACCTTGAACGCGAGGTCTTCTGCTGCGGCCCGACGCCCTACATGCACGCGGTCAAGCGCCTGCTCGAAGCCGAAGGCTACGACATGTCGCGCTACCACGAGGAAGCCTTCGGCCCGACCCCACCGGAAGTGCGCGCCGACGTGAAGGAACTGGCCGCCGAGGCCGCCGAAGCGCCGGCCGTGCCGCTGGCCGAGCAGAACCTCGTGGAATTCTGCGAAACCGGCAAGAGCATCCGCGTGGCGCCGGGCGAGACCGTCCACGCCGCCGCCGCCCAGCTCGGGCTGCACATTCCCAAGGCCTGCGGCATGGGCATCTGCGGCACCTGCAAGGTGATGAAGCGCTCCGGCGAGGTGGAGATGGAGCACAACGGCGGGATTACCGACGAAGACGTCGCCGAAGGCTACATCCTGTCCTGCTGCAGCGTGCCCAAGGGCGATGTGGTGATCGAGTACTGATCACAGCCTGCCCCCACCTGCCCCACACGTTACCCACTGAGTTATCCACAGGGCAGAGGTGTCCCGGCGCAAGGCCGGAGACACCTCCGGCCGACCCGACTGGCCGCCTCGATCCCACCTGCAACCCGCATGCCACGTGGCTTGCAGCAGCCTGGCGAGGCCATTGCGGCGACGCGTGAAAGCGCACAGGCACGGGCCTTTGCGGCACCTGCCTGCGACAACTATCCACATTCGCTCAATCTTCTTCCGGGGTTGCCTTGTAGCCATTGGCCAGGCGCTGCTGCACGTCCTGTGGGACAGCGCTGTAATGGCTGGAGGAAAGGCTGTAGAGCCCCTGCCCGGCGGTAATGGATTTCAAGCGATTGGCGTAGCCGTCCATCTCCGCCAGCGGTACCTGCCCACGCACCAGCGCCACGCTGGTGGATAACGACTCGGTACCCAGCACCTGGCCCCGGCGGCCGGTGAGATCGGCGGTGATATCGCCCAGATGCGACTCGGGAGTCGTCACCTCGATCTGCATCACCGGCTCCAGCACGATGCCCCCGGCATTGCGCAGCGCATCGAGCATGGCCTTGCGCCCGGCGGCCTGGAAGGCGATGTCCTTGGAGTCCACCGAGTGACTCTTGCCGTCGAAGACCGTGACCTTGACGTCTTCCACCGGGAAACCGGCCAGCGGCCCGGCCGCCAGCGCCGAGCGCACGCCCTTTTCCACCGAGGGGATGAAGTTGCCGGGGATCACCCCGCCCTTGATCGCGTCGACGAAGGCGAAGCCCTCGCCGCGGGGCAGCGGCTC
The DNA here is from genome assembly GCF_012971725.1 of Pseudomonas multiresinivorans. Classification (NCBI taxonomy): domain Bacteria; kingdom Pseudomonadati; phylum Pseudomonadota; class Gammaproteobacteria; order Pseudomonadales; family Pseudomonadaceae; genus Pseudomonas; species Pseudomonas multiresinivorans. The sequence goes on along the minus strand of NZ_CP048833.1, from coordinate 777,776 downwards.
GATGCGCAGGAACACCTCGCCGAACTGCCCCGCCCCGCCGGTCTGTTTCTTGTGCCGGCTGTGACCCTCCGCCACGCGGGTGGCGGTCTCCCGGTAGGGCACGGCGGGTGCGCGGGTCTGCACCTCCAGCTTGTATTGCCCGGCCATGCGTTCCAGCAGGTAGCGCAGGTGCATCTCGCCCATGCCACGCAGCACGGTCTGCTGGGTCGAGGCGTTGTAGTCCAGGCGCACGCAGGGGTCTTCGGCCTGCAGGCGCTGGAGGATCTCCGCCAGGCGCTGCTCGTCGCCGCGGCGGCTCGCCTCGATGGCCAGGCCCTGCATCGGCTCGGGGAATTCCAGCGGCTTGAGGTGGATGTGGTCCTCATCGTGGGAGTCGTGCAGCACCACCCCGTACTCCAGTTCGTCGACCTTGGTCAGCGCGCCGAAGTCACCAGGGATCAACCACGGCGCCTCTTCGTGCTTCTTTCCCTGCAGGCGCAACAGGTGGCCCACCTTGAACGACTTGCGCCCATCGCCGGCGAACAGCTGCATTTCCCGGCGAATCGTGCCCTGGTGCACGCGGAACACGGCCAGGCGGCCGACGAAGGGGTCGATCACCACCTTGAACACGTGGGCCAGCACGTGGGCCTTGGGGTCCGGCTGGCAGGTCACCGGGTGTTCCTTGCCCTTGTCGTCGGTGCGCAGGAACAGCGGCGGGTTACCCTCGCTGGGGTTGGGTGCGAGGCGCGCGAGAATGTCGGCCAGCTCGGGTACGCCAGCACCGGTGCGGGCAGAAACGAAGCACAGGGGAATCAGGTGCCCTTCGCGCAGCGCACGCTCGAAGGGTTCGTGCAGCGCCTCGGGCGCCACCTCGCCCTCCTCCAGGTAATGCGCCATCAGCGCCTCATCCACCTCCACCACCTGGTCCACCAACGCCTGGTGCGCCTCGGCCACGGAGGAGAAGTCAGCCTCCCCGTCGGGATTGAAGAAACAATCCACAACCCGCGCGCCACCCTCGGCGGGCAGGTTGAGGGGCAGTACTTCCTTGCCGAACGACTCGCGCAAACCCGCCAACAGGGCTGGCAGGTCAACGCGTTCGGCATCGATCTTGTTCACCACCAGCATCCGGCACAGGCCGCGCTCGCCCGCCCAGTCCATCATCCGCCGCGTGGACAGCTCGATACCGTTCTGCGCATTCACCACCACCAGCGCGGTTTCCACCGCGGCAAGGGCCGGCAGCGCGTGGCCGATGAAGTCGGGATAACCGGGGGTGTCGACCAGTCGGATGTGCGCGCCCTCGTGCTCGAAGTGCGCCAGCGCAGCGGCCAGGGAGTGGTGGTACTCGCGCTCCATGGGGTCGGAGTCGCAGAGAGTGTCGCCGCGCTCCAGCGAGCCCATGCTGGGAATTGCCCCACTGTGCTGCAGCAGCGCCTCGGCAAGCAGGGTCTTGCCGCTGTCACCGTGACCGACCAGAGCCACGGTGCGGATCTGTTCCACCGAGTAACTGGACATGATGGTCTCGCGCCCCCAGGGTTTCTGCCCGCCGTGGATGAATTATAGGCAGCGGGCCTGGCGCCCCTGGACAATTATTGATCAGTCCGGCGCGAGCCAGAGGCAGCGCAGCTTGCGGCGATCCATCCACAGCCCACCCACATCTTCCTGGCAGAACGCTGCACAGCCAATGTGGAAAACCCGTCGAGAAAATCGCTGAAAGCCAGAAATGACGGGGCTTTCGCCGTTTGATCAAAAAACGTACTGACGAGCCAGGGGCACGTCCTGCGTGGCCTCCAACGATCTGGGTACAGGTTGTCCACACGTTCTGCGAGATTCGCCCCACAGGGATTGTGGAAAGTTTCACGCAGTCCGCATCGCTGGGGAAAAGTGGCTGTGGATCAGTCGTTTGCATATATCGCTGATCAAACTTTGAACAAGCCTTTGAAAGCCCCGCCAGGCGTGGCGCAGGTGATGTTTTCCACAGGAGTCGCACAAGGGGGTCAACACAAACCGGGGATAGCGGAGGAAGGATCGTGCACAGACCCTTTGCCGAAATCGATACACAGGCTCCCAAGTGGTTGAAAAGAAGGACTTGATCAGAAAACAGCCAGATCTGGGCAAGCCAGGCGCCATCAGCTGCGCAGGTACCTCCCAACAGGTTTTCCACAGGTTGGGCAAGCGTGCCTCCACAGCAGCTGTGGAGATCTATTCAACACCCATCTTTACGTCTGAAAGCCCCGGACGGCGGGCACCTTGCGAAAATACCCGGAAATTTCTTAGCCTTCATGCAAGTGCCATGTAACTGTCATTTTCCACCAGGTTGTCCACAGCTTTATCACAAGGTTTACCCGGCATCTTCGCCAAACGCTGAAACACAGCCGGCGCGGCCTTACGTGGGGTGCGGGGCTATGCTGGGTTCCCCAGCAGAGGAGCCAGTCCCATGATCCTGACCACCACGCCCACCATCGAGGGCAAGACCATCCAGGAATACCGCGGCATCGTGGTCGGCGAGGCGATCCTCGGCGCCAACGTGTTCCGCGATCTGTTCGCCGGCCTGCGCGACATCATTGGCGGCCGTTCCGGTGCGTACGAGAAGGAGCTGGGGCGAGCGCGGGAGATTGCCTTCGAGGAACTGCAGGAGCGCGCCGAGGAGCTGGGCGCCAACGCCGTGGTCGGCATCGACCTGGATTACGAGGTGGTGGGCCAGAACGGCAGCATGCTGATGGTCAGCGTGAGCGGGACGGCGGTGAGGATATAGAAATCCGGCTTGTTCTCCGGGAGGCCCGAGCCATCGCCTCCCCCTCTACCTCTGGGAGAGGGGACAATCCGTGCCGGCTGACACCACAATCTCATCCTGTGCCAATCGCTCGGTGGAGAGTCAGCCCCCTTGTAGGAGCGAGCTTGCTCGCGAACCGCATTCCGCCTGATTTCACGGCGTGAAGCGAGGCTACGGATGTTCGCGAGCAAGCTCGCTCCTACAATAAAGCCCGCGGCGCTCAAATATTGACCAGACCCGTGCAAGCCAGGCCGCCCGCGGCCTGCAAGCATTCATCCACAAGTTGGGGACAGGTTGCCCGTGCAACCGTCCCCAGCGCCTGGGGACAACTCTGGCGCCCTTCAGCCTGCCGCCATGACCTTGCGAATGTCAGCGGCCAGTTCCTCGACCCGCTCGATCTCGGTGTCCCACGAACACATGAAGCGCGCGCCGCCGGCGCCGATGAAGGTGTAGAAGCGCCAGCCGAGCTGACGCAGGGCTTCCAGCGCCGGCTCGGACATCTGCAGAAACACGCCGTTGGCTTCCACTGGGAACATCAGTTGCACGCCTGGCACGTCGGCGACGCGCTCGGCCAGTAGTTGTGCACAGCGGTTGGCATGGCTGGCGTAGTGCATCCAGGCATCATCCTGCAGCACGCCCACCCAGGGCGCGGCGAGGAAGCGCATCTTCGAGGCCAGTTGGCCAGCCTGCTTGCAGCGGTAGTCGAAGCCTTCGGCCAGCTCGCGGTTGAAGAACAGGATGGCCTCGCCCACCGCCATGCCGTTCTTGGTGCCGCCGAAACAGAGCACCTCGACGCCGGCCTTCCAGGTCAGCTCGGCCGGCGTGGCGCCGAGGAAGGCGCAGGCGTTGGAGAAGCGCGCGCCGTCCATGTGCAGATGCAGTCCCAGTTCGCGGCAAGTGGCACTGAGCGCCTGCAGCTCATCCGGGCGATACACGGTGCCGACCTCGGTGGCCTGGGTGATGGTGACCACGCGCGCCTTGGGATAGTGGATGTCCTGGCGCTTGAGGGCGATCTCGCGGATCGCTTCCGGGGTCAGCTTGCCTTGGGCGTCGGTGCGCGCCAGCAGCAGTTTGGAGCCGTTGGAGAAGAACTCCGGCGCGCCGCACTCGTCGGTCTCGACGTGAGCGGTCTCGGCGCAGATCACGCTGTGGTAGCTCTGGCACAGCGCCGCCAGGGCCAGGGAGTTGGCGGCGGTGCCGTTGAAGGCGAAGAAGACTTCGCAGTCGGTCTCGAACAGCTCGCGGAAGTAGTCGGAGGCGCGGGCGGTCCACTGATCGTCGCCGTAGGCACGTTCGTGGCCGCGGTTGGCCTCGGCCATCGCCGCCCAGGCTTCGGGGCAGATGCCGGAATAGTTGTCGCTGGCGAACTGTTGGGTGTTGTCGGTCATGGGGCTGCCTCGGCACTGCACGAAAATGTCAGTCAGCAGCGTAGCGAAAACCCCGCCTCTCGTGCAGCCGGACTCTTACAGCCGCTGGTTCACGTAGGCGCTGACGAACTGCTTGGCATCCTGGGTCGCCGACAACTGATGGTCGTAGCAGACCTTCCGGGCATTGCTCTCGCCGGGGAGCATCACCTCACCGCAGTCGCCACGCAGTACCAGGGCGATATGTTCCCTGTCCTGGGAATGCAGCTTGAACAGGGATTCGTCGAGCAGGCTGAGGCCATCCATTCGATGGATGCGCATGTTCCATGCGTGGGCCACCCCACCGATGCGCACCAGGAACATATTGGCCTTGCGCGGCCCGATCTGCTCAAGCCAGACCTTGACCCCGTCCGCACCGCTGTAGGCCTTGACCTCGGGCGCCGGTTGCGCAGGCATCTGCACCGCATGGCCGGCCAGCGAAAACGTTGCTGCCAGCAGCAGGGGCAGGTTTCTCAATTTGAATTTCATGGTCCTCCACCTCGGCCTCTGGCGATCGGTAATGAGCGATGCCGAGGATTTTCCTAAGAACTAGGTGAGATGGAGGATCAGAAACTGGAATGGCTTCCTGTCAGATATCTCTCTATCTGTCAGGGCAGCTTGGTCAGCGCCATCTGCTCGGAGACGGGCATGAACAGCTCGCGCAGGGACTGGGCGGTGCCGCCGTTGGGCTTGTCCGGCGAGGTCATGTTGAGCACGTAGCGGCCCTTGATCAGCCCCGTCAGGCTCGATTCGCCGGCCTTGTCGTCCGGACCCGGCACGCTGATGGCCAACGGGTCGCCCATGCGGGTGCTGTCGATCACCGGCAGGTACTGCTCGCCGCCGAACTGCGCGGCGGTGCCGTTCTGCAGCGCGGCCTGACGCGCCTGGTTGAGCAGCGAGACGTTCTTGGCGGTGGTGTCGCGCAGCTTGGCCTGGGCGGCCAGGTACTGCTTGGCGGCTTCGCCCTGCTGGTCGGCGCCCGGCGCCGGCAGGCCGGTGTCGGTCAGGGTCACGACCAGTTGCTGGCTGCCATCGGCCTTGCCGTAGACGATGGTGGCACTGTCATAACCGCACTCGCGGGACAGGTAGGGATAGCCATAGACGGCCTTGGTCGGCGGCAATGCGCGCTCCAGTTCATGGCCGGAACAGCTGTCGCCAGCCGGGGTGGCGGCAGCGGCGGTGCTGGCAGCCTCGGGCGCTTCGGCCTTGGCGGGTTTGCTGTCGTCACCACAGCCCTGCAGCGTCGCGGTGAGCAGCAGGGCGGAAAGCAGAGTCAGGGAACGGTTCATGGCGTCCTCGCATTTCGTGAGGGCCGCAGTTTAGTCCCTTGGCCGGGCGGTTCCTATCCACAGCTTCATTGCGCGGGTTTGCAGAGCCAGCGACCGGCTCCCTCGTCGAAGCCCGCGTCAATGACTGCGAGCCCGTCGCCGCGCGACTCCAGGCAGAAGGTCTTCATGAACGTCGCCCGTGCGCCGTCCCCGCGGCTGTCGTGCCCACCAACTGTGACGCTGTACAGGCCCGGCTCCAGGGGCCGCGCCGGAGTTTTCTCGGTGAAGCCGGGGATCGACTGGCCGTAGGCGAAGCAGGTGTCGCTGCGCAGCGGCACGCCCTGGGCCGGCTCGATACTGGAAGACGCCCAGAACGGCTCGTAAGGCTCGCGGGAGACCTCGATGTAATGCACCGCTACCTGCCGCTCATCCACCTTCAGCGTGCGGTTGAAGAACAAACCGGGCGACTTGAACGCTGCGCCGCCGAAGCACAGCGTCCTGCCCTGCATCCAGACATTGGCGTCGCCGTCGAACAGGCGCGACATGCCCCAGGCCGACCCCGTCGACACCAGCAGGGCAAGGCCCAGCGACCCCCATAGAAAGAAGCGCTTCATCCGCATGACTCCACCGGCCACGCCGCCCTGGCGCAGGCATGTCGCATTCTGACCAGCCGCCACGAGCAATTCCACGCACCCGGTCGCTTTTGCCCCGATCGCGGCATGTCGCAAACGCACCTACCCGCGACGTGCGCAGGCATCTGGACCGGCTGGGCCAGTCATACCATCGCTGCCATGGGGGCCACTCGGCTCTGTACCGGCCATGGCGCTTCCGAGCGCCGCAGGGAGACCAGCGATGTTCAGCAAGCACGACCAGATCCAGGGCTATGACGACGAACTGCTCGCGGCGATGGATGCCGAGGAAGCGCGCCAGGAGGACCACCTCGAGCTGATCGCTTCGGAGAACTACACCAGCAAGCGCGTCATGCAGGCTCAGGGCAGCGGGCTGACCAACAAGTACGCCGAAGGTTATCCGGGCAAGCGTTACTACGGTGGCTGCGAGCATGTGGATAAAGTCGAGCAGTTGGCCATCGATCGCGCCAAGCAGCTGTTCGGCGCCGACTACGCCAACGTGCAGCCGCACTCCGGCTCCTCGGCCAACTCCGCCGTGTACCTCGCGCTGATCAACGCCGGCGACACCATCCTGGGCATGAGCCTGGCCCATGGCGGCCACCTGACCCACGGCGCCAAGGTGTCGTCCTCGGGCAAGCTGTACAACGCCGTGCAGTACGGCCTGAACACCGACACCGGGCTGATCGACTACGACGAGGTCGAGCGCCTGGCGGTGGAGCATAAGCCGAAGATGATCGTCGCCGGCTTCTCCGCCTACTCCAAGACCCTCGACTTCCCGCGCTTTCGCGCCATCGCCGACAAGGTCGGGGCGCTGCTGTTCGTCGATATGGCCCACGTTGCCGGCCTGGTGGCCGCGGGCCTGTACCCGAACCCGCTGCCCTACGCCGACGTGGTCACCACCACCACCCACAAGACCCTGCGCGGCCCGCGCGGCGGCCTGATCCTGGCCAGGTCCAACGAAGAGATCGAGAAGAAGCTCAATTCCGCCGTCTTCCCCGGCGCCCAGGGCGGCCCGCTGATGCACGTGATTGCCGCCAAGGCGGTGTGCTTCAAGGAGGCGCTGGAGCCCGGCTTCAAGGACTACCAGGCCCAGGTGATCAGGAACGCCCAGGCCATGGCCCAGGTGTTCATCGAGCGAGGCTACGACGTGGTTTCCGGCGGCACCGACAACCACCTGATGCTGATCAGCCTGGTGAAGCAGGGCCTGACCGGCAAGGAGGCGGACGCCGCCCTCGGTCGCGTCGGCATCACCGTGAACAAGAACGCCGTGCCGAACGACCCGCAGAGCCCGTTCGTCACTTCCGGCATCCGCATCGGTACGCCGGCCGTCACCACCCGTGGCCTGAAGGAAGAACAGTGCCGCGAGCTGGCCGGCTGGATCAGCGACGTGCTGGACCACCTGGGCGACGCCGACGTCGAGGCCAAGGTGGCGACCCAGGTCGCCGGGCTGTGCGCGGACTTCCCGGTCTACCGTTGAGATTCCCGGCAGGGCTCTTGTAGGAGCGAGCTTGCTCGCGAACGGCCTCACAGCGGGGCTGGTTCGCGAGCAAGCTCGCTCCTACAGGGGCGGCACGGCGACTAGAGATTTCAGGAGCACCCCATGCAACGCTACTCCGGCTTCGGCCTGTTCAAGCACTCCCTGAGCCACCACGAGAACTGGCAGCGCATGTGGCGCACGCCCACGCCGAAGCCGGTGTATGACGTGGTCATCGTCGGCGGTGGCGGGCACGGCCTGGCGACCGCCTACTACCTGGCCAAGGAGCACGGCATCACCAACGTCGCGGTGATCGAGAAGGGCTGGCTGGGCGGCGGCAACACCGCGCGCAACACTACCATCGTGCGCTCCAACTACCTGTGGGACGAGTCGGCGCTGCTCTACGAACACGCGATGAAGCTGTGGGAAGGCCTGTCCCAGGACCTGAACTACAACGTCATGTTCTCCCAGCGCGGCGTCTACAACCTCTGCCACACCCTGCAGGACATGCGCGACGGCGAGCGCCGCGTGAGCGCCAACCGCCTCAACGGCGTGGATGGCGAGTTGCTCAACGCCCAGCAGGTGGCCGAAGAGATTCCCTACCTGAACTGCACCAAAAGCGCCCGCTACCCGGTCATGGGCTCCACCGTGCAGCGCCGTGGCGGCGTGGCCCGTCACGATGCCGTGGCCTGGGGCTTCGCCCGTGCCGCCGACGCCCTGGGCGTGGACCTGATCCAGCAGACCGAAGTGATCGGCTTCCGCAAGCAGGACGGCGCAGTGATCGGTGTCGAAACCAATCGCGGCTTCATCGGCGCCAAGCGCGTCGGCGTGGTCACCGCCGGCAACTCCGGGCACATGGCGATGCTCGCCGGCTTCCGCCTGCCGATCGAATCGCACCCGCTGCAGGCGCTGGTCTCCGAGCCACTGAAACCCATCATCGACAGCGTGATCATGTCCAACGCCGTGCACGGCTACATCAGCCAGTCGGACAAGGGCGACCTGGTCATCGGCGCCGGCATCGACGGCTACAACGGCTACGGCCAGCGCGGCTCGTACCCGGTGATCGAGCACACCCTGCAGGCCATCGTCGAGATGTTCCCGGTGCTCTCCCGCGTGCGCATGAACCGCCAGTGGGGCGGCATCGTCGACACCACCCCGGACGCCTGCCCGATCATCGGCAAGACCCCGGTGAAGAACCTGTTCTTCAACTGCGGCTGGGGCACCGGCGGTTTCAAGGCCACCCCCGGCTCGGGCAACGTCTTCGCCGCCACCCTTGCCAAGGGCGAGCCGCACCCGCTGGCCGCGCCCTTCTCCATCGAACGCTTCCACACCGGCGCGCTGATCGACGAACACGGCGCCGCCGCCGTCGCGCATTAAAAGCCGCCCGAAGGGCGAAATCTGATGACCCTCTCCCTTCAGGGAGAGGGTGCCCGAAGGGCGGGAGAGGGTGTTTCAGGCGCGAGCCAGCCCTTGACCGAAACGAAACAACCGGGAGAGCGCCCCTCTCCCCAGCCCTCTCCCTGAAGGGAGAGGGGGCAACTCCCCGGCCCGCCGGCGAGAACAGTTTCTGGAGGCTCCAAACATGCTCAACATCTTCTGCCCTCACTGCGGCGAGCTACGTTCCGAAGAGGAATTCCACGCCAAGGGCCAGGCGCACATCCCGCGCCCACTCGACCCCGCCGCCTGCACCGATGCCGAGTGGGGCGACTACATGTTCTTCCGCGACAACCCGCGCGGCATCCACCACGAGCTGTGGGTGCACGCCGCCGGCTGCCGCCAGTACTTCAACGTCACCCGCCACACCGTGACCTACGAAATCCTCGAGACCTACAAGATCGGCGAAAAACCCAGCGTCACCGCCGCCGATGCTGACACCGAGAAGCAAGCCGCCGTCCAGCCCGCCGTGGAGAAGGCCTAATGAGCCAGATCAATCGCCTGTCCCGTGGCGGTCGCATCGACCGCAACAAGCCGCTGACCTTCAGCTTCAACGGCCAGAGCTACCAGGGCTTCGCCGGTGACACCTTGGCCGCTGCCCTGCTGGCCAACGGCGTCGACATCCTCGGCCGCAGCTTCAAGTACTCGCGCCCGCGCGGCATCGTCGCCGCCGGTGCCGAAGAGCCCAACGCCATCCTGCAGATCGGCTCGCGCGAATCCACCCAGGTGCCCAACGTACGCGCCACCCAGCAGGCGCTGTACAACGGCCTGGTGGCCACCGCCACCAACGGCTGGCCGAACGTGCAGAACGACCTCATGGGGATCTTTGGCAAGGTCGGCGGCAAGCTGATGCCGCCCGGCTTCTACTACAAGACCTTCATGTACCCGCAGTCCATGTGGCTGACCTACGAGAAGTACATCCGCAAGGCCGCCGGCCTCGGCCGCGCGCCCACCGAAGTGGACCCGGACAGCTACGACTGGATGAACCACCACGCCGACGTGCTGATCGTCGGCGCCGGCCCCGCCGGTATCGCCGCCGCCCTGGCCGCCTCGCGCAGCGGTGCGCGGGTGATCCTCGCCGACGAACAGGAAGAGTTCGGCGGCAGCCTGCTCGACACCCGCGAAACCCTCGACGGCAAGCCGGCCGAGGAATGGGTGGCCAAGGCCATCGCCGAGCTGGAAGGCAACCCGGACGTGATCCTGCTGCCACGCGCCACGGTCAACGGCTACCACGACCACAACTTCCTCACCATCCATGAGCGCCGCACCGATCACATCGGCGAAACTGCGCCGCTGGGCCAGGTGCGCATGCGCGTGCACCGCGTCCGGGCCAACCGCGTGGTGCTGGCCGCCGGTGCCCATGAGCGCCCGCTGGTCTACGCGAACAACGATGTGCCGGGCAACATGCTCGCCGGCGCCGTCTCCACCTATGTGCGCCGCTATGGCGTGGCACCGGGCAAGAAACTGGTGCTGTCCACCAACAACGACTACGCCTACCGCGTCGCCCTGGACTGGCAGGAAGCCGGTCTGCAGGTGGTCGCCATCGCCGACGCCCGCCCCAATCCACGTGGCGAATGGGTCGAGGAAGCGCGCAAGCGCGGTATGCGGGTCATCACCGGCAGCGCAGTAATCGAGGCACGCGGCAGCAAACGCGTGAGTGGCGCGAAGGTGGCGTCCATCGACACCTTCCGCCACACCGTCAACGCACCCGGTGAGTGGCTGGACTGCGACCTGGTGGCCAGCTCCGGCGGCTACAGCCCGGTGGTGCACCTGGCCTCGCACCTGGGCGGCAAGCCGGAATGGCGCGAGGACATCCTCGCCTTCGTTCCCGGCCTGGCCTTCCAGAAGCGCATCTGTGCCGGCGCGGTGAACGGCGTGTTCCGTCTCGCCGACGCCCTGGCCGACGGCTTCAAGGCCGGCAACCAGGCGGCAATCGACGGCGGCTTCAAGGCCGTCGAAGGCGAGCTGCCAGTGGTCGCCGAGCGCGCCGAGGACGCTACCCTCGCGCTGTTCCAGGTGCCCCACGAGAAATCCACGGCGCGCGCACCCAAGCAGTTCGTCGATACCCAGAACGACGTCACCGCCGCCGCCATCGAACTGGCCTGCCGCGAGGGCTTCGAGTCCATCGAGCACGTCAAGCGCTACACCGCGCTGGGCTTCGGCACCGACCAGGGCAAGCTGGGCAACATCAATGGCCTGGCGATTGCTGCGCGGGCCCAGGGCAAGAGCATCGCCGACACCGGCACCACCATGTTCCGCCCCAACTACACCCCGGTGACCTTCGGCGCGGTCGCCGGCCGGCATTGCGGCCACCTGTTCGAGCCGGTGCGCTTCACCGCCCTGCACGCCTGGCACGTGAAGAACGGCGCTGAGTTCGAGGACGTCGGCCAGTGGAAGCGCCCCTGGTACTTCCCCAAGCGCGGCGAAGACATGCACGCCGCCGTGGCCCGCGAATGCCGCGCCGTGCGCGAGTCGGTCGGCCTGCTCGACGCCTCGACCCTGGGCAAGATCGACATCCAGGGCCCGGACGCCCGCGAGTTCCTCAACCGCGTCTACACCAACGCCTGGACCAAGCTGGACGTGGGCAAGGCCCGCTACGGCCTGATGTGCAAGGAAGACGGCATGGTCTTCGACGATGGCGTGACCGCCTGCCTGGCGGACAATCACTTCGTCATGACCACCACCACCGGCGGCGCGGCGCGCGTGCTTGAGTGGCTGGAGCTGTACCACCAGACCGAATGGCCGGAGCTGAAGGTGTACTTCACCTCGGTCACCGACCACTGGGTGACCCTGACCCTGTCCGGCCCCAACAGCCGCAAGCTGCTGGCCGAGGTCACCGACATCGACCTGGACAAGGACGCCTTCCCGTTCATGACCTGGAAGGAAGGCAAGGTCGCCGGCGTCCCGGCGCGGGTGTTCCGCATCTCCTTCACCGGCGAGCTGTCCTACGAGGTGAACATCCAGGCCAACTACGCCATGGGCGTGCTGGAGGCCATCATCGCCGCTGGCGCGAAGTACAACCTGACGCCGTACGGCACCGAGACCATGCACGTCCTGCGCGCCGAGAAGGGCTTCATCATCGTCGGCCAGGACACCGATGCCTCGGTCACCCCGGACGACCTGAACATGGGTTGGGCAGTCGGTCGCACCAAGCCGTTCTCCTGGATCGGCTGGCGCGGCATGAACCGCGCCGACTGCCAGCGCGAAGACCGCAAGCAGCTTGTGGGCCTGAAGCCGACCAACCCGATGGACCTGCTGCCCGAGGGTGCGCAGCTGCTGTTCACCCCGCAGCACACGGTGCCGGCGACCATGGTCGGCCATGTCACCTCCAGCTACATGAGCAGCAGCCTGGGCTACAGCTTTGCCCTGGCAGTGGTGAAGGGCGGCATCAAGCGCCTGGGCGAGAAGGTCTACGCCCCGCTGGCCGATGGCCGGGTGATCGAGGCGGAAATCTGCAGCTCGGTGTTCTACGACCCGAAAGGCGAACGGCAGAACGTGGATTGATTCGGCGCGTCCGGCTGCCCTCACCCTAACCCTCTCCCAGGGGGAGAGGGGACAGTTCGGAGCGGCCGGCGAGCACGACACTCACAGCACACTCAGCTCGGCCCCCTCTCCCCCTGGGAGAGGGCTGGGGTGAGGGGAAACAGGCGATAAGCGCCCCCAAGGTGAACAGAACATGAGCAAAGCCAACCTCTACCAGCAACGCCCCGCCGATGGCATCCAGGCCGAATCGCCCCTGCACCACGCCGAGCTGGACAAGCTCGCCGCGCGCAAGGTGGCCAACGCCGGTGTGACCCTGCGCGAGAAGAAATTCCTCGGCCACCTGACCCTGCGCGGCGACGCCCACGACCCGGCCTTCGCCGGCGGCGTGCACAAGGCCCTGGGGCTGGAACTGCCGGTCGCCCTGGGCCTGGTGGCCAAGGGCGAAACCTCGCTGCAGTGGCTCGGCCCGGACGAGTGGCTGCTGATCGTGCCCGGCGGCGAGGAGTTCGCCGTCGAGCAGCGCCTGCGCGAGGCGCTGGGCGAAGAGCTGCACTACTCGGTGATCAACGTCAGCGGCGGCCAGACCCTGCTGGAACTCGAAGGCGCCAAGGTCCGCGAAGTGCTGATGAAGTCCACCGGCTACGACGTGCACCCGAGCAACTTCCCGGTGGGCAAGGCGGTGGGTACGAACTTCGCCAAGTCCCAGCTGGTGATCCGCCACACCGGCGAACACACCTGGGAACTGGTGGTGCGCCGCAGCTTCTCCGACTACATCTGGCTGTGGCTGCAGGACGCCTGCGCCGAGTACGGCCTGCAGGTGGCGGCGTAAGAAACGCTCTTCCCCCCTCTCCCCCTGGGAGAGGGCCGGGGTGAGGGAAACCCCACTCCAACCTCTGCAACCAGAGGAAAACTTCGGAGCCAGACCATGAGCCGCACCCCCGATACCTGGATCCTCACCGCCGACAGCCCGAGCCTGCTGGGCACGGTGGACGTGGTCACGCGCTACCTGTTCGAGCAGCACTGCTACGTCACCGAACACCACTCCTTCGACGACCGCCTGGCCCAGCGCTTCTTCATCCGCATCGAATTCCGCGCCGGAGACGGCTTCGACGAAGCAGCCTTCCGCGCCGGCCTCACCGACCGCGTCTCGCCCTTCCAGATGAATGTCGAGCTGACCCCGCCGGGCTACCGCAGCAAGGTGGTGATCATGGTCTCCAAGGCCGACCACTGCCTGAACGACCTGCTCTACCGCCAGCGCATCGGCCAACTGCCGATGGACGTGGTGGCGGTGGTCTCCAACCACCCGGACCTGGAACCGCTGGCGCGCTGGCACGGCATTCCCTACCACCACTTCGCCCTCGACCCGAACGACAAGGGCGCGCAGGAGGCGAAGGTCTGGAAGGTGATCGAGGAAAGCGGTGCCGAACTGGTGATCCTCGCCCGCTACATGCAGGTGCTCTCGCCCGAGCTGTGCCGCCGCCTGGACGGCTGGGCGATCAACATCCACCACTCCCTGCTGCCTGGCTTCAAGGGCGCCAAGCCCTACCACCAGGCCTACCAGAAGGGCGTGAAGCTGGTCGGCGCCACCGCCCACTACATCAACAACGACCTCGACGAGGGCCCGATCATCGCCCAGGGCGTCGAGCCCGTGGACCACTCCCACTACCCCGAGGACCTGATCGCCAAGGGCCGCGACGTGGAGTGCCTGACCCTGGCCAAGGCCGTGGGTTATCACATCGAGCGGAGGGTGTTCCTGAACGCCAATCGGACGGTGGTGCTGTAACCGCGGTACTCCCGTAGGGCGCATAACGCCACCGGCGTTATGCGCCATGACGCCTGCAACGGCGGATGGATGGAGCTCATCCGCCCTACGTTTCACCTCGGAGTGTGGCCCTCAGGCCCACTGCCAAGCACCGAGCAACACCGACAGCCCAGCCGGCTGCCAGCAGTACCTACCGGCCCTGTCGCGCAACACACGACATCCCAGTGCAGAACCGCGCGCCGAAAGGCCCGCCTTTGTACCCACAAACACAATGAGGAATGCGTATGTCTGGCAATCGTGGTGTGGTTTATCTCGGCCCGGGAAAGGTCGAGGTCCAGAACATCCCCTATCCGAAGATGCAGGACCCGCAAGGCAAGCAGATCGACCACGGGGTGATCCTGCGCGTGGTCTCCACCAACATCTGCGGCTCCGATCAGCACATGGTCCGTGGTCGCACCACTGCGCCCGAAGGCCTGGTGCTGGGTCACGAGATCACCGGTGAAGTCGTCGAGATCGGCCGTGGCGTGGAAACCATGAAGATCGGTGACCTGGTCTCGGTGCCCTTCAACGTCGCCTGCGGCCACTGCCGCACCTGCAAGGAGCAGCACACCGGCGTCTGCCTGACGGTCAACCCGGCCCGCGCCGGCGGCGCCTACGGCTATGTCGACATGGGCGGCTGGGTCGGCGGCCAGGCGGAATACGTACTGGTGCCCTACGCCGACTTCAACCTGCTGAAGCTGCCCAACCGCGACGCGGCGATGGAGAAGATCCGCGACCTGACCTGCCTCTCCGACATCCTGCCCACCGGCTATCACGGCGCAGTGACTGCTGGCGTCGGTCCGGGCAGCACCGTCTACATCGCCGGTGCCGGTCCCGTTGGTCTGGCTGCCGCCGCTTCGGCACGCCTGCTGGGCGCCGCCGTGGTCATCGTCGGTGACGTCAACCCGACCCGCCTGGCCCACGCCAAGGCCCAGGGCTTCGAGATCGCCGACCTGTCCAAGGACACCCCGCTGCACGAGCAGATCGCCGATCTGCTGGGCGAGCCGGAAGTAGACTGCGCAGTCGATGCGGTGGGCTTCGAGGCCCGTGGCCATGGCCATTCGGGTTCGCAGCACGAGGCTCCGGCCACCGTATTGAACTCGCTGATGGGCGTGGTTCGGGTTGCCGGCAAGATCGGTATTCCAGGCCTCTACGTCACCGAGGACCCGGGCGCGGTGGACGACGCCGCCAAGCATGGCGCGCTGAGCATCCGCTTCGGCCTCGGCTGGGCCAAGTCGCACAGCTTCCACACCGGCCAGACCCCGGTGATGAAGTACAACCGCCAGCTGATGCAGGCGATCATGTGGGACCGCATCAAGATCGCCGACATCGTCGGGGTGGAAGTCATCACCCTCGACCAGGCGCCCAAGGGCTACGGCGAGTTCGATGCCGGCGTACCGAAGAAATTCGTCATCGACCCGCACAACCTGTTCCGCGCCGCCTGACGGCGCACCTGCTCCCGGCCGCGCTCCCCAGCGCGGCCGTATCTCCAGGGGGCCGCAAGGCTCCCTTTTTTTGTGCGCGCCCGGCATGCACCTGTAGGAGCGAGCTTGCTCGCGAACCTGCCCAGCACCGGCGCAACCGGGACATCTGTTCGCGAGCAAGCTCGCTCCTACAGAAAAGCCGTCAGTGCTTGGGCGCAGGGCAGTTGAAGTCGCCTTCCTGGCAGTCGGACAGCGTCTGCAGCTCCTTGATGCGCTGATCGGTCATGGCCTTCAGGCAATTGCTGTAGGCCATCGGGTAGCCGGAGCCGCCCTCGACGCTGGACGTCTCGAACTTGCAGCTCAGGTCGCGGTAGTTCAGCCAGGCCTTCTGCGCGGCGGTCAGGGCTTTCTTCTGTCCGGCATCCAGGCGCTGGCGGTACTGCCCGTAGAGGTCGTTGAGGCGCTTGTCGCTGGCTTTGTAAGCGGACCCGATGCAGGCGTTGATATCCGCCTGGGTCTGGGCGTCGGCGCAGTCGGCAGCGGCCTGGGCGAAGGAGGAAAAGGCCAGCAGGCAGAGGGGAAGGAACAGCAACTTCATGGGGACGCTATCCGTTGATTTGGATGGAATCCCCACTCTAGCCGCTCAAGCAAGAAAGCGTTGTAGGACCCAGGCCTAAGTTCAGCCCAGGACCGACGGCGGATAACGCCTGGGGCGTTACTCGCCCTACGTGGGACCGAATCCCTGTCGTAGGGCGAATAACCGCTCGCGGTTATCCGCCGTTTCGTCGCGGGTTCAGCCCAGCAGCTTCGCCGCCATCCGCTCCAGTGCCTGGCGCTGGAAGGCACGGAAGTCCGCGTCCGGTTGCTGGCCTTCGAGCATCGGCAGGAAGGGATCGACCACCTCGGTGCGCACGCCAACCATTTCCTCGATCACCGCATGACCGCAGAACGGCACGTAGGCTTCCGCGTAGCCGCCCTCGTGCACCACCACCAGCTTGCCATCGCACAAGTGCTCGGCAGCGTCACGCACGGCGGCAGTCATGAAGCGGAAGGTCTCGCTGTGGGCGAGCATCCGCGCCAGTGGGTCCACTCCGTTGGCGTCGAAGCCGCTGGCGACCACGATCAGCTCGGGCTGGAAGCGTTCCAGCGCCGGCACGATGAGGGTTTCCATGGTCGCGCGGTAAGCGTCGTCGCCGCTGCCCGGATAGAGCGGCACGTTGAGGTTGTAGCCCTTGCCCGCGCCTTCGCCGATGTCGTCCACCGCGCCAGTCCCAGTGGGGTAGCAGTCGGCCTGGTGGATCGACAGGGTCAGCACGTCGTCGCGGCCATAGAAGATCGCCTCGGTGCCGTTGCCGTGGTGCACGTCCCAGTCGAGCACCGCCACGCGCTGGATGCCGTGGCGCGCCTTGGCCGTCTCCACCGCCACGGCGATGTTCGCCAGGTAGCAGAAGCCCATGCCGCGATCCGGCAGGCAATGGTGACCCGGCGGGCGGGACAGCGCGTAGGCGTTGTCCAGCTCGCCACGCAGCACCGCATCCACGGCGGCGATGGTCAGGCCGGCTGACTGCCGGGCGATGTCGTAGGTGCCATGGCTGACCATGGTCTCTTCGCCCATGTCGCCGTGGCCGACTTCGCTGTAGGCCTTGAAGCGCTCCAGGTAGCTCGCCGGGTGAACGCGCAGCAGGTCTTCCTCGCTGGCCAGCGGCGCGCTGGACAGGTGCAGTTGGCTGCTGAGCCCGGAAACGTCCATCAGGCTTTTCAGCCGGCGCTTGCTCTCCGGCGACTCGGCGTGGCCGCCGCCCACCGGCGGCTGCAACCAGCCACCGACGGGAAGGATCAGCGCGTGCAAACCGGTTGCGTGCCAGAAGCAGCGCTCGTCGAAGAAGAACCCGGTGCGGCGGCTCATGCGCGGGCCGCCTCGAGGGCGCGTTGGCGCTTGCGGCTGAACAGCCAGTAGACCGGCGAGACCACGCCCAGGCCGACGACCCAGGAGATGTCCGCACCGTTCATGGCCTGAGCCGCAGCGCCGGTGTAGAGCGCGGTGGACATGAACGGCACCTGCACCAGGATGCCGAGGATGTAGCAGTTCACCGCGGTCCAGTTGAAGGTGCCGTAGATGCCGCCGTCACGGCGGAAGAACGACAGCACGTCGTATTCGCCGTGGGCGATCAGGTAGTAGTCGACCAGGTTGATCGCGCTCCACGGCACCAGCACGTAGAGCAGCAGCAGGATGAAGTTGGTGTAGTTGGCCATGAAGTTGTCCTGGCCGAGCAGGGCGATGGTCAGCGAGCCGCCGAACAGCGCCAGGGCAATCACCGCGCGCCAGCCGGCCTTGGCCGACCAGGCGGGAATCAGGGTCTGGCCGACGGTGATGGCCGAGAGCGTGCCGCAGTACAGGTTCATCGAGTTGGTGGCGGCGATGCCGATGGAGAACACCGCAACCATGATGGCGCTGAAGCCGCCGGTCATCTCGATCAGGCCGGCGATGACGTCGCCCTCGCCTACCGACAGGCCGACCAGTACGCCCAGCAGCATCGGCAGGATCGAGCCCAGGCAGCAGCCCCAGTAGCTGGACCAGAACGCGGTGCGCGAACCGGTGCCCTGCGGCATGTAGCGCGAGTAGTCGGAGACGTAGGGCGCGTAGGCCAGTTGCCAGAGCGCAGCGATGGACAGCGCGCCGAGGAAGCCGGGGATGTTGTTCTCGTTGCGCTGCAGCAGGTCCGCCGGCAGGCCGTGGACGAACACCAGCCAGACGAAGCTGACCAGCAGCACCGCGCCGGACAGCCAGGACATCACGCGGGTGTAGCCGTGGATCAGGCGGTAGCCGAACACCGTGGCGATCACGCTGATCGCGCCCACCAGCAGGATGCCGGTATTGGTGCCGATCACCTCGAAGCGTGCGTGCAGCGCCTGGCCGCCGAGCACCAGGTTGGAGGCAAAGAAGCCCAGATACATGATCACCACCAGGGCGACCACCAGCAGCGAGCCGAAGGAGCCGAACTGGCCGCGGGTCTGCACCATCTGCGGCACGCCCAGCTGCGGGCCCTGGGCCGAGTGCAGGGCCATGAACACGCCGCCCACCAGGTTGCCCAGCACCAGCGCCAGCACGGCGGCGAAGAACGGCAGCTTGAACACGGTGACCGCCAGGGCGCCGGTGACCACGGTCAGCAGCATGATGTTGCTGCCGAACCAGATGGTGAAGAGGTCGCGGGCGCGGCCGTGTCGTTCGTGCGCGGCGATGGGCTGGATGGTGCTCAGCTCCAGCGTCGTCGCCTGGTTTTGCGTCGTTGTCATTGTGTTTCTCACGCGTGGTTGGCAAGGCAGGCCCGGCGCAAGCGCCGGGCGCGGATCAGGAAAGGAAAATCAGCGAGCGGCCCAGGCGTTGAAGCGCTGTTCCAGCTCTTCGCCGTGGTCGACCCAGAAGGCCGCGTCCACCGAGCGGGCGCCTTCGAGGTTGGCCGGCGCGGTGGGCAGCGCGTCGCGCACGTCCGCCGGCAGCAGGTCGAGGGTGCCTTTATGCACGGGGCCGTAGGGGATGTTCTCGGAGAAGGTCTTCTGGGTTTGCGGCTGGCTGGCGAAGGCGATGAACTTCTCGGCCAGCGCCTTGTTCGGCGTGCCTTTCACCACGGCCCAGTATTCCGGGTCATACAGGCTGCCCGGCCAGACGATGCCCAGCTTCACGCCCTCCTTCTGCGCGGCGGCGATACGGCCGTTGTAGGCGGCGCTCATCACCACGTCGCCGGCGGCCAGCCACTGCGGCGGTTGCGCGCCGGCTTCCCACCACTGGATGTTGCCCTTGAGCTGGTCGAGCTTGGCGAAGGCGCGATCAACGCCTTCCTTCGTGCCGAGCACCTTGTAGATATCTTCCTGCTTCACGCCATCGGCCAGCAGGGCGATTTCCAGGGTGTACTTGGCGCCCTTGCGCAGGCCGCGCTTGCCTGGATATTCGGCGGTGTTCCAGAAATCGGCCCAGGACTGCGGGGCCTTGGCGACCTTCGCGCCGTTGTAGGCCATGACCATGGACCAGACGTAAGTGGCCACGCCGCACTCGCTGAGGGTGCCGGGGACGAAGTTCTTCTCGTCGCCGATGGCCGCCGGGTCGATGCGCTCGAACAGGCCTTCCTCGCAGCCGCGCAGCAGCTCGGGGCTTTCCACCTCGACCACGTCCCAGGTGACCTTGCCGACGTCGACCATGGCCTTCACCTTGGCCATCTCGCCGTTGTATTCGCCGGCAACGATCTTGCCGGCGCCACTGGCCTCGAAGGGCTTGAAGTAGGCCTGCTCCTGGGCCGCCTTGGTGGCGCCGCCGAAGGAGATGACGGTGATGCTTTGGGACTGGGCCTGAACGCTGCCGACAGCAGCGGCAAGGGCACAGGTGATGGAGATGCGCGTGAGCAAGGACACTTTCATGGAACGACTCCCACAGCCGGATTGGCGTTGTTGTGTTGCTGGGCAGTACCCCCGGCCAGAAGCCGGGCAAAAGGGTTCCATCGCGCGGGCGTCTTTGCGCTCGCGGCGTTGTTGTTGGTGTTCTTTTTTGTAGGAGCGAGGGGGACGCCTAGTCCTTGCTCGCGAACCAGCCCCGCTGCGGACGCCGTTCGCGAGCAAGCTCGCTCCTACAGGTAAAAGCGCGTTACAGCACGCCGATTTCCTGAGCCGTGCGATCCACTGCGCGGCGGGTCTTGTCGACCAGCTCGTCGATCTCGGCACGGCCGGCGACCAGCGCAGGGGCCATGATCATGCGGCCGAGGGTGGAGCGGATGATCACGCCTTCCTCGAAGCCGATGGTGCGGCAGCGCCAGGCGATGTCGTTCTCGTTGTCGAAGCGCTTGCGGGTGGCCTTGTCCTGGACGAACTGCAGCGCGGCGACGAAGCCGGTACCCTGGATGTCGCCCACCAGCGGGTGGTTGCCGAAGACTTCGCGCAGGCACTGCTGCAGGTACGGACCGGTGTCGTTCTTCACCGCAGTCACCCAGCCCTCGTCACGCAGCGCGCGCAGGTTGGCGACGGCGACGGCGGCGGCGACCGGGTGGCCGGAGTAGGTCAGGCCGTGGGCGAACACGCCGCCCTCTTCCACCAGCGCCTGGGCGATGCGCTTGCTCAGCACCAGGCCGCCCATGGGGATGTAGCCGGAGGTCAGGCCCTTGGCGATGGACAGTGTGTCGGGCTGGAAGCCGAAGTGCTGGTGGGCGAACCACTCGCCGGTACGGCCGAAGCCGCCGATCACTTCGTCGGCGCACAGCAGCACGTCGTACTGACGGCAGATGCGTTGGATTTCCGGCCAGTAGCTTTCCGGCGGGAAGATCATGCCGCCGGCGCCCTGGAACGGCTCGGCGATGAAGCCGGCGACGTTGTCGGCGCCCAGTTCGAGGATCTTCTCTTCCAGCTGCAGCGCGCAGCGACGGCCGAACTCGGCCGGGGTCAGGTCACCGCCGGCAGCGAAGAAGTAGGGTTCGTCGATGTGCGCGATGTCCGGGATCAGGCCGCCCATCTCGTGCATGAACTTCATTCCGCCCAGCGCGGTGGCCGCCAGGGTGGAGCCGTGGTAGCCGTTCCAGCGGCCGATCATGATCTTCTTCTGCGGCTTGCCTTCGATCTGCCAGAAGCGGCGCACGGTACGGATCAGCACCTCGTTGGCCTCGGAGCCGGAGTTGGTGTAGATCGCGTGACTGTAGTGGTCGGGCAGCAGGCTGAAGAGCGTCTCGGAGAGTTCGATCACCGCCGGGTGGGTGGTGTGGAAGAACATGTTGTAGTACGGCAGCTCGTCGAGCTGGGCGGTGGCGGCGGCGGTCAGGTCCTTGCGGCCGTAGCCCAGGTTGGTGCACCACAGGCCGGACATGCCGTCGATGTACTTGTTGCCGTCGTTGTCCCAGAGGTGCAGGCCTTCGCCACGCACCATCACGCGCGGGCCTTCGGCGTTCAGCGCCTTCTGGTCGAGGAAGGCATGGATGTGGTGGGCCGCATCGGCTTTCTGGTATTCACGGGTGTCGCGCGGGGCGCGGGTCTTGTCGGTCATCGACTTTCTCCTCTATCCCTCGGCGGTGCTCCGGCAGCCGGCCTGAGGGGTCTTCAGGGGATCGAGGGCGACGGACTTACCTGGGCAGTCTCACCGGCCGTCTCGAGCGGTTCGGTTGGGAATTCGGGTGTTGCTCAGGCGCCGGGCTCGAACCCGGCAGCCTGCCTTGTCTTCAGTCGCGCAGCTGGAACCAGGTGGTCTTGAGCTGGGTGTACTTGTCGAACGAGTGCAGCGAGAGGTCGCGACCGAAGCCGGACTGCTTGCCGCCCCCGAAGGGAATCGCCGGGTCCAGCGCGTCCACGGTGTTCACCGACACGGTGCCGGCGTTCAGCTTGCGGGCTACGCGGTGGGCGCGGTGCAGGTCGTCGCTCCACAGGGAGGCGGCGAGGCCGTAGATGCTGTCGTTGGCCATGCGCACGGCTTCCTCTTCGCTGTCGAAGGGGATGACTGCAAGCACCGGGCCGAACACTTCGTCGCGGGCCAGGGACTGCTCCGGGCGCACGCCGGTAAAGATCGTCGGTTCGATGAAGTTGTCCGAGCCGTTGAAGCTCAGCTGGCGGCCACCGCAGGCGAGCTGCGCGCCGTCGCTCTGGGCGCGGTCGATGCAGGCCATGATGCCGGCGGTCTGCTTGTTGTCGACGATGGAGCCGGCGCGGCTGGCCGGGTCCAGCGGGTCGCCCGGCGTCCAGTCGCGGGCCTTGGCGATCAGGCGCTCGACGAACTCGTCGTGGATCGAGCGCTCGACCAGCAGGCGCGAGTTGGCCGAGCAGACTTCGCCCTGGTTGAAGAAGATGCCGAAGGCGGCTTTTTCAGCGGCGAGGTCGAGGTCGCGGCAGTCGGCGAACACAAGGTTCGGGCTCTTGCCGCCGCATTCCAGCCAGACCTGCTTGAGGTTGGACTGCGCGGAATATTGCATGAAGTACTTGCCGACCTGGGTCGAGCCGGTGAACACCAGGGCGTCCACATCCGGGTGCAGGCCCAGCGCCTTGCCGGCGGTTTCGCCCAGGCCCGGCACGACGTTCAGCACGCCTTCCGGGATGCCGGCTTCGAGCGCCAGCTCGGCCAGGCGCAGGGCAGAGAACGGCGACTGCTCGGCGGGCTTGAGCACCACGGAGTTGCCGGCGGCCAGCGCGGGCGCCAGCTTCCAGGCGGCCATGTCGAGCGGGAAGTTCCACGGCACCACGGCGCCGATCACGCCCAGCGGCGTGCGGGTGATGGTGGCCAGGGCGTTCTGCGCGGTCGGGGCGACCTGGTCGTAGAGCTTGTCGAGGCTTTCGGCGTACCAGGAGAACACGCCAGCGGCGCCGGGCACGTCGATGTTCCAGGCGTCCATCACCGGCTTGCCCATGTTCAGGGTGTCGAGCAGGGCCAGTTCGTCGCGGCTGGCCATCATCAGCTCGGCGAGCTTCTGCAGCACAGCCTTGCGCTCACGCGGCGCCATGCGCGCCCAGGGACCGGTTTCGAAGGCCTGGCGGGCGACCCGCACGGCGGCGTCGATCTCGGCCGCGCCACAGGCGGCGACATTGGCCAGCAGGCGATTGGTCGCCGGGTCGATGGACGCGAAGGTCGCGCCGTCCTGCGCAGCCACGCGGCGGCCGCCGATCAGCGCGCTGTCGATGAAGGTCTGCCGGACAGCACGCTGCCGCCAATCGTTGAGCTCGTACACCAGGGCACTCCGTAGAGGATCGTTGTTGTTGGAATGTGGATTGGATGGTCGCCCAAGGCCTTGCCAAGGAAAATTATTAAATTTGTCTTCGGGGTATATGAAAAAGCTGGGCAGTCTCGCACCAGCCCGGAGCACGGTGCGCCATCGCGGTGCACGCCTGCGCACCGCTGCAGGGCCCGTATTCAGCGGGCCAGCGCACCGTACAGCTCAGGGCGACGGCAGGGCAGGTAGGGGAAGGTCTCGGCCTGGCGAGCGCGCTGTTCGGGATCCAGGTCGACGATCAGCAGACTCTCCGCGGGCCCGGCGGCAGCCAGACGCTCACCGTCCGGCGCAACGATGCAGGAGCCGCCGAGGAAGGCCAGCCCATCCTCCACGCCACAGTGGTTGCAGTAGGCGACGAACAGCTGGTTCTCCACCGCACGCGCCGGGACGATCACGCCCGGAACCGCGCCGTATTCCGGCGTCAGCGCGGTGGGGATGAGGATCAGCCCGGCGCCGTTCAGCGCGTGGGTGCGCACCGCCTCGGGGTACTCGACGTCGAAGCAGATCAGCAGGCCGATACGCCAGCCGGCGTAGTCGAACGGAGCTTCCAGCACATCGCCGGCGCTGAACACTTCGCGCTCCATGGCACCGAACAGGTGCGCCTTGCGGTAGTGCCCGATGGCCTTGCCGGATGGGCCGATCACCTGCACCGAGTTGTAAGGCTTGCCGCCCTGCGGATGGCGTTCGGCGTAGCCGTAGGCGATGGCCAGACCGAAGCGCTGCGCCAGCTCGCCGATGCGCCGGGCGGATGGCCCGTCCGCCGCTTCGGCCAGCACGTTCATCCGCTGCGGAACGTTGTAGCCGCCCAACCAGAGTTCCGGGCAGAGCAGCAGCTGTGCGCCGGCTGCGGCGGCCGCGCTGGCCTGGTGCTCCAGTTGGTCAAGGTTGCCGGCGACGTCGCCGGGAAGTCCGCAGGTCTGCCACAGGGCAATGCGCATGGGCTTTACTCCAGTCCGCGTGTACGGGATTTGCAGGGTGCATTTCAGGTTTGGGAGGAGTATGCCCGCGCCCGGAGGGACGCAGCAGGCGGCCAAGGCCATGAAAAATGTGGTCCCCGGCGAGGAAAATCTTCGCCACGGGCCGCCCCCGCCAGCCGGCTCAACGCGGTATCTTGTATAAAAAAGCATCAACGAGGCGTGCAGTGGCTTCCTATACCTTGCGGCAACTGAAGTATTTCGTGACCACCGTGGAGTGCGGCAGCGTGGCTGAAGCCTCGCGCAAGCTGTACATCGCGCAACCGTCCATTTCCACCGCGATCAAGGGGCTGGAAGAGAGCTTCGGCGTGCAGCTGTTCATCCGCCACCACGCCCAAGGCGTGTCGCTCACCCCCAGCGGCGCGCGCTTCTACCGCAAGGCGCAGGAACTGCTGCGCATGGCCCACGAGTTCGAGCAGAACGCCCTGGCCGACAACGACGTGGTCGCCGGGCAGATCGACATCGGCTGCTTCGAGACGGTCGCCCCGCTCTACCTGCCGCGCCTGATCTCGGGCTTCCGCGAGCGCTATCCCGGCGTGGAAATCCGCATCAGCGACGGCGAGCAGCAGGAACTGGTGCAGGGCCTCACCGCCGGCCGCTTCGACCTGGCACTGCTCTACGAACACGACCTCGACGCCACCATCTCCACCGACCCGTTGATGCCCGCCCAGCGCCCCTACGCGCTGCTGCCGGAGAACCACCGCTTCGCCAAGCAGGACAAGGTCTCCCTGCGCGACCTGGTGCTGGAACCGATGATCCTGCTGGACGTGCAGCCCAGCCGCACCTACTTCGTGCGCATTTTCGAGGAGCTGGGGCTCAGCCCGCACATCGCCTTCAGCTCGCCCTCCATCGAGATGGTGCGCGGCATGGTCGGCCAGGGTTTCGGCTTCTCCCTGCTGGTCACCCGCCCGCACTCCGAATGCACTTACGACGGCAAGAAGGTGGTGACGGTGGACATCGCCGAAGAGGTCAGCACCTCCGGCCTGGTCGCCGCCTGGCTCAAGCGCGCCCAGCTGACCAAGCCGGCGCAGCTGTTCGTCGATTTCGCGCGGGAGGAGTTGAGCGGGAAGCACTGACGCCCGCTCTTTGCTCTGCGTAGGAGCGAGCTTGCTCGCGAACCGACTTCGGCGCAGGGACTTGCCCTCTCCCCCGCCCTCTCCCTGAAGGGAGAGGGAGCAGTCCTCTGCAACGGCTCACTTCACAGTCAACCGGCGAGCACTAGTGCCTCAACGCGCTCGGAACAGTCCCCTCTCCCTTCGGAGCGGGGCGCGCAGCCAGGGTTAGGGAGAGGGCTCACACCCAGCCTCCAACCCTCCCGTCACTCCCCGTGCCCCTCACCGACATCCGGCGTTACAATCTCGCCCCCTTTCGTTTTCGTTGTCCCATCTTCCCCATGCTCATCTGGAAAGAGCGCGTGCAGCGCCTGATCACCCTGGTCCTCGGCCTGCTGCAGCGTTACCCGCGCCTGATCGCCCTCTTCGGTTTCTGCTCCGGGGTGTTCAGCTTCGTCATGGTCGACCGCCACCGCGCCGGTTTCGCCCGCGCCATGGCCATCGTCATGCTGGTCAGCTGGATCTGGCTGATGCTGGAGAACCTGCTCACCAAGCGCTTCAAGAGCCGCTTCGGCTGGGAAGTCCCGCCGGGCCTGCTGCGCTACGCGACCCAGTTGATCCACCAGGAAAGCCTGTTCTTCTGCCTGCCGTTCTTCTTCGTCACCACCACCTGGAACAGCGGCCAGGCGCTGTTCACTGGCGTGCTGACACTGGCGGGGCTCGCCGCAATCACTGACCCGATCTACTACAAGTGGCTGTCGGTGCGGCGCTGGACCTTCCTCGGCTATCACACCCTGACGCTGTTCGCGGTGCTGCTCACCGCGCTGCCGATCATCCTCCACCTGAGCACCCCGCAGAGCTACGAGGCGGCGCTGGGAATCGCCGTGCTGCTGTCGTTCCCGAGCCTCGCGGTGACGGTGAAGATCCACAAATGGTGGCGCTGGTTCGCCCTCATCGGCCTGACCCTGTCCATCGGCGGGGTGGGCTGGTTCGCCCGCGCCTGGGTGCCGCCGTCGACCCTGTGGATGACCGAGATGGCGGTGACCGAGAGCTTCGACAACGCCCAGCGCACCCCCGGCGACAGCCTGGAGACGGTCAGCGTCGCGCAGATCAAGAGCCAGGGCCTCTACGCCTACACAGCGATCAACGCACCGCGTGGGCTTAACGAGCGGATCTATCACGCCTGGCGCAAGGACGGCCAGGAAGTCGACCGCATCGCCCTGGACATCAAGGGCGGCCGCGAAGCCGGCTACCGCGCCTGGACGCACAAGCAGAACTTCCCCAGCGACCCCAGCGGCAAGTGGCAGGTGCAGGTGCTCACCGAAGCCGGGCAAGTCATCGGCACACTGCGGTTCGAGGTCACGCCCTGACCGCTCGGTATCCTTGACCCGCCTCGGCGCTTTCCTCTACATAGAGCCTCTCCCGAGAACAAAAAGCGCCGAGAGAGTCATGACCGATACCGCCTTGCATCCGTTCGACCGCGCCGTGGCCCTGCAACCCGTTGCCGGCCAAGCCAACCTCTACGAGGGCCACACCAGCCAGGACTACTGGAACATGGTCGGCCCCTTCGGCGGCGCGACCGCTGCGGTCCTGCTGCAGGGCGCGCTGCGTCACCCGCAGCTGCTCGGCAACCCGGTGTCGCTGACGGTGAACTACGCCGCGGCGGTCGTGGCCGGCGCCTTCCAGGTCGAAGCCATCCCGGTGCGCACCAACCGCTCCACCCAGCACTGGCTGCTGCAACTGACCCAGGCCGATGAAACCGGCGAACAGCAGGTCACCACCACCGCCACCCTGGTCACCGCGCTGCGCCGCGAGACCTGGAGCCTGACCGACCTGCCCTTCCCGAACCTCGCGCCGGCCAGCGACTTCGAGCCGATGAGCCCAGCCGCCAAGGGGGTGGCCTGGCCCAAGCAATACGAGATGCGTCCGGTGTCCGGCGCCTTCCCGACCAAATGGGACGGCACTGGCGAGACCAGTCGCAGCCAGCTCTGGATGCGCGATGCACAACCGCGCCCGCTGGACTTCCTGTCCCTGGCGGCGCTGAGCGACATCTTCTACCCGCGCGTCTGGCTGCGCCGCGCCACGCCGGTACCGGCCGGCACCGTGTCGATCACCACCTACTTCCACACCGACGCTGCGCAACTGGCCGAGGTCGGCACCGGCTACCTGCTGGGCGACGCCCGCGCCCAGGAATTCCGCAATGGCTTCTTCGACCAGAGCGCCCAGCTCTGGAGCGAGTCCGGCGCGCTGCTGGCGACCAGCAACCAGATCGTTTACTACAAGGAATAAGTGCCTCAGACCCTTTTTCGAAGGGGCATGGGTCACCTGTAGGAGCGAGCTTGCTCGCGAACAGGGCTCCGGGCATGCACCGAAGCTGGGCGGTTCGCGAGCAAGCTCGCTCCTACACAAAGCCGCCCGCGGCAAGGGGCAGGCAACAAAAAGCCCGGCACATGGCCGGGCTTTTTCATGGAGGCGAGGAAGGCTCAGACCTTCTTCACGAACTCCGACTTCAGCTTCATCGCGCCGATGCCGTCGATCTTGCAGTCGATGTCGTGGTCGCCGTCCACCAAGCGAATGTTCTTCACCTTGGTGCCGACCTTCACCACCAGGGACGAGCCCTTGACCTTGAGGTCCTTGATCACTGTGATGGTGTCGCCGTCCTGCAGCAGGTTGCCGACCGAATCCTTGATCACGCGCGCGTCGCCGTCGGCCTCGCCGGATGCATCGGCGGACCACTCATGGGCGCACTCGGGGCAGACCAGCTGGGCGCCGTCTTCGTAGGTGTATTCGGAGTTGCATTTGGGGCAGGGCGGCAGCTGGCTCACGGCGGTTCTCACAGTGGAAACGGTAAAAAGACCGCAGAGTATATAAGGTTTCTCGTCTTCCCGCTGGGCACGCAGGCAAGGCACAAGGCCAGCAGCGTTACAAAAGCGTAAGAATCCATCGCTATAACAGGCGGCCACTTCGATAAGAAAAGGACGCCCTGCCATGCTGCACAAGCCCTCCCCGCTCGCGCTGAGCATCGCCGTCGTTCTGGCGAGCCTGGCCGCCGAAACCGCCCATGCCGTTCCGGTATCGCCGATCATCAGCGACGCACAGACCAGCAGCCGCACCCTGGCCAACCAGGACACCCTGACGGTCACCCGCACCGGCAGCCTGGTCACCAGCGGCAAGAGCCTCGACCTCAAGGGCGCAGCCACCGGCAGCGGCGTGGTCATCGACAATAGCGGCCTGCTGCAATCCAGCACCGGCCGCGTGGTCGATACCTCCGGCAGCGACAGCACCACGCGCTTCTACCAGATCATCAACCGCGAAGGCGGCCGGATCGTCGGCTACGACGACGCCATCCGCATGAACAATCCGTTCAGCGCCGGCAGCCTGCTGATCGACAACGCCGGCAGCATCACCTCGGCCACCGGCCAGGCGCTGGACCTGGACAAGCTGCAGAGCGCCGCGACCACTACGATCATCAACCGCGCCAGTGGGGTTATCCACAGCGACGGCAACGACGCCATTCGCCCCGGCGGCAACGCGAGCATCACCAACTACGGCGAGATCAGCAGCTCGGACATGATCACCGCCGACACCAAGAACGACGGCATCGACTTCCAGAGCGCCGCGGGCGGCCACGTGGAAAACCACGGCCTGATCAGCGGCGGCCGCCACGGCATCACCACCGATGTGGGCGCCACCCTGATCAACTACGAAGACGGCGTGATCATCGGCCGCAACGGCTCGGGCTTCGGCTCCGACGGCGACGGCACCGTGATCAACTACGGCCGCATCAGCGGCGCCTACAACGGCCTGGTGCCGGACGGCGACGGCGATGGCGTGGACATCGACTACACCGGCCACATCGAGAACCACGGCATCATCGAAGGCCTCGGCGCAGCCGGCTCGAAGGACGGCTCTCCCAACGGCAGCGAAGGCATCGCCATGGGTGGCGGCACCATCATCAACTACGCCGGCGCGGTCATCCGCAGCGTCGACCGCGGCATCCTGGTCGACGACGGCAATGGCAACAGCGGCTTCGGCAAGACCTACCTGGAGAACCACGGCACGATCTCCGGCGAAAAACTCTCCGGCGTGACCCTTTCCGGCGATCTCGACGACACCGTGATCAACGACGGCCTGATCCAAGGCGGCAATGGCATCGCCCTGGAAATGGGCGGCGGCAACGACAGCCTGATCCTGCTCTCCGGCAGCCGCTTCGAAGGCCTGGTGGACGGCGGCACCGGCCGCGACACCGTCACCCTCGACGACGCCGCTGGCGGCAGCTTCGGCAACAGCACCCACTTCGAATGGCTGGACGTGAAACAGGGCAGTTGGGCCCTCTCCAGCGTGAACGACTTCAGCGAAGGCGGCGAAGTCTTCAGCGGCGCCAGCCTGAGCAACACCGGCAGCATCCTCGGCACCCTGCAGGTCGACCAGGGTGCCACCTATTCGGGCAGCGGCAGTGTCGGCGGCCTGAACGTTGCCGGCACCCTGATCGCCTCGCCGGCCCTGGGCGCTGCCCACGTCACCGGCAACCTCAACCTGCAGAGCGGCTCGACCCTGTCCTTCGGCGTGGAGCCCAGCGGCGCCCACGCCACCGTGCAGGTGGACGGCACCGCCAGCATCGCTGGCTCGCACCTCGCCGTGCAGGCCGGCAGCGGCAACTGGCCGTGGCAGAGCAGTGTGCAGGTCATCAGCGCTAGCGGCGGCGTCAGCGGCCAGTTCGCCGACGTGAAGAGCAACTTCGCCTTCCTCACCCCGACACTCAGCTACGGCGCCAACAGCGTCGACCTGCAACTGACCCGCAACGACGTGCAGTTCGGCGACCTGGCCAGCAGCAGCAACGGCCACAACGCCGGCGCCGCGCTGCAGAGCCAGAACGGCGGCGCGCTGTACAACGCGTTGATCACCAGCGATGCGGGCAATGCCACCGCCGCCCTGGAGCAACTGGCCGGCGCCAGCAACGCCAGCCTCGCCGCCGCGACCATCGCCGGTAGCCAGCAGGTCGGCAGCGCCATGCTCAACGCCGTGCGCCAGTTGGGCAGCAGCAGCCTGCTGGCTGCCACCGAGCGCGGCGACACGCCAATGCTTGCCGCCACTGGCGTGCCCAGCGAAGCGCGCAACCTGAACGACCCGGACGCCGCCGGCCGCCTGTGGGTGCAGGGCATCGGCAGCCACGGCAAGCTCGATGAGCACGACAACAACGGCGACCTGCAACAGAACACCGGCGGCACCCTGCTTGGCGCCGACTGGGCGCTGACTCCGGACTGGCGCCTGGGCGTGCTCGGCGGTTACTCGCACACTGACCTGGATGGCAGCGGCGGTGTTTCCGGCGATATCGACAGCTGGCACCTGGGCGCCTACGCGCTGCACCAGATCGGCCCGCTGGCCGTGCGCCTGGGCGCGGCCTACAGCAGCCACGACGGCGAGAGCAAACGCCGGGTCGAGTTCGACGGCTTCAGTGATCGCCCCAAAGGTGACTATGACGCCGACAGCTGGCAGGCCTTCGCCGAAACCGGCTACGCCATGGGCAGCGGCCGCCTGAGCGCCGAGCCTTACGCGCGCCTGGACTACCAGCGCTACGAGCGCGATTCGTACGACGAGAAAGGCGGCGCCGCCGCGCTGCACGTCGACTCCCAGGACCAGGACAACCTGAGCAGCACCCTGGGCCTGCGCATCGCCCGCCTGGACACCCTGAGCAACGGCATGAGCTTCACCCCGCGTCTGGGCCTGGGCTGGCGTCACACCTTCGGCGACATCGACAGCGAAACCCGCCAGTCCTTCATTGCCGGCGGTGATGCCTTCAGCGTCCAGGGCACTGCACTGGACCGCAACAGCCTGCTGCTGGATGTCGGCTTCGACGTTGGCCTGTCCGCGCGCAATACCGTCGGCATCGGCTACAGCGGGCAGATGGGCAGCAACGCGCAGAACCACGCGCTGATCGCCCAGTGGCAGATGGCGTTCTGACCTGGACAACGCGCGACGAAAAAGCCCGGCATCCGCCGGGCTTTTTCCTTTGAGCCTTTAACACGGGTGAATCGGAAATTTCCCGATCAATCTCGGAGCACGGTAAATGGCCTCACACACCGGACACGGCAAAGCTTGCCGCCCCGGTCGACCGACCGGCATTCGCCAACCCTCGATGAGTGAGCACCCTCATGAAAAAGCTTTGCCTCCTGATCGCCGCCTGCGCCGTCCTCGCCGCCTGCGACAAGAAACCCGAGCCGACCTCGCAGACCGCTGTGCCCGCTGCCGCCACCCAGCAGCAAGCCAAGCCTGCGCCGCAACCTGAAACCGCGCCGGCAGAGCAGCCCGCACCGGCTTCTACCGAGGAACAAGCAGCCCCGGCAGAGCAGCCAGCCGCCGAACAGGCCGCACCACAAGCGCAACCCGAGACCGCCGACAAGCCGGCCGAAGACAAGCAGCAGTAAGGTTTCACCCACCGTTACAGCGCACTCCAGCCAGCCGCCGCAAGGCGGCTGGCTGGTTCAGGGGCGCAGTTGGCTGACGTAGGCCGCCAGCGCCTTGATGTCGTCATCGCTGAGTAGCCCGGCTACCGCCAGCATCGGCGAGCCGGCCCGGCTCGGGTCCTTGTCGCGGTAGCGCTGCAACGCGTGGGTCAAGTAAGGCCTGGGCTGCCCGGCAATGCGCGGGAAGCCGTCGTGTCCCAGCGCCTGGGCGCCGTGGCAGGTCACGCAGACCGTGGCGAAACGCTGGGCGCCCTGCTCGATCTCCGCCGCGTCAGGCACGGCCTCCGTGCGAGGCTGGACCTTCTGCTGGCTGAAGTAGTAAGCGATGTTCACCCGCTCGTTGAGCGTCAGCAGCTTGGCCGCCTGGTTCATCACGAAGTCGGTGCGCTGGCCGTCGACGTACTTCTCGAAGGCATCGAACAGGTACTGCGGGTTCTGTCCCGCCAGATTGGGAATGTAATCGCGCTTGCTGTTGCCGTCCTTGCCGTGGCACTTGCTGCACAGCAGGATGCGCTCCTCGGCGGCCGCGTAGGCCTGCTCGCGCTTGGCCGGATCCTTCTCCAGGGCAGCAAGCCGATCCATCATTTCCGATGACTGCGCCAATGCCTGGGCGCTTGCGCACAGCAGCACCCACCACAGAACGACTCTCCCCATCACCGCACCCTGGTCAGTTTTCCCAGCGTCGACGCTAATGGGTTTCTGAAGGAAGTTTCCGACGCAGATCAAGCAAACGCGCCGTCGGCTGAAAAACCCGCGGACAAAAAAAGGGGGAGCATCGTGCTCCCCCGTGGGACTGAACCTTAAAGACCCGTCTGTCCTTGGTCAGCCTTCAATTTCAACCAGGATCTCACCGGGGTTGACCCGGTCGCCCTTGGCTACGTGGATGGCCTTCACGGTGCCGGCGATGCCCGCCTGCACTTCGGTCTCCATCTTCATCGCTTCGGTGATCAGCACGGCCTGGCCGGCCTTCACGCTGTCGCCTTCCTTCACCAGCACGTCGACGATGTTGCCCGGCATGGTGGTGCTGACATGGCCCGGCTCGCTGGCGTGCTTGCGCTTGTTGCCACCACCGCCGACGAACTCGTTGAGCGGCTCGAACACCACTTCCTCGGGCATGCCATCCACCGACAGGTAGAAGTGGCGCTTGCCGTCGGTCTTCACGCCGACACCAGTGATGTCCACGCGGTAGCTCTCGCCGTGCACGTCGACCACGAACTCGGTCGGCACGCCTTCACCGCCAGCGGCGGCGACGCCCTTGCCGTTGGGAATCGGCAGCAGCTCTTCGGGTTTGAGGGTGCCGGCGGCGCGCTCCTCGAGGAACTTGCGGCCGATGTCCGGGAACATGGCGTAGGTCAGCACGTCCTCTTCGGACTTGGCGACGCTGCCGATCTCTTCGCGCAGCTTGTTCAGCTCCGGCTTGATCAGGTCGGCCGGGCGCACGTCGATGACTTCCTCGTTGCCGATGGCCTGGCGGCGCAGCTGCTCGTTGATCTTGCCCGGCGCCTTGCCGTAACGGCCCTGCAGATACAGCTTCACCTCGTTGGTGATGGTCTTGTAGCGCTCGCCGGCCAGCACGTTGAAGAACGCCTGGGTGCCGACGATCTGCGAGGTCGGGGTGACCAGGGGCGGGAAGCCGAGGTCTTCACGCACGCGGGGGATTTCCGCGAGCACTTCGGGCATGCGGTTCAGCGCGCCCTGTTCCTTGAGCTGGTTGGCCAGGTTGGAAATCATCCCGCCTGGCACCTGGTTGACCTGCACGCGGGTATCCACGCCGGTGAACTCGCTCTCGAACTGGTGGTACTTCTTGCGCACGGCGTGGAAGTACATGCCGATTTCCTGGATCAGCTCCAGGTCCAGGCCGGTATCGAACGGCGTGTCGCGCAGGGCAGCGACCATGGATTCGGTGCCCGGGTGGCTGGTGCCCCAGGCCATGCTGGAGATCGCGGTGTCGATGCGGTCGGCGCCGTTTTCCACAGCCTTGAGCTGGCACATGCTGGCCACGCCGGCGGTGTCGTGGGAGTGCACCACCACGTCCAGAGGCAGCGCCTCTTTCAGCGCCTTGACCAGTTGGCCGGTGGCATACGGAGTCAGCAGGCCGGCCATGTCCTTGATGGCGATGGAGTCCACGCCCATGTCGGCCATGGCCTTGCCCTGGGCAACGAAGGCATCGATGGTGTGCACCGGGCTGGTGGTGTAGGCAATGGTGCCCTGGGCGTGCTTGCCGGCGGCCTTCACCGCTTCGATGGAGACGCGCAG
Organism: Pseudomonas multiresinivorans; assembly: GCF_012971725.1. Lineage (NCBI taxonomy): Bacteria > Pseudomonadati > Pseudomonadota > Gammaproteobacteria > Pseudomonadales > Pseudomonadaceae > Pseudomonas > Pseudomonas multiresinivorans. Next base: position 743,641 of record NZ_CP048833.1, on the reverse strand, counting down.
GTTACGCACGTCGTTCATCGCGTCGAAGATGCGGAACACGTCGATGCCGTTGACCGCCGCCTTGGCGACGAAGGCGCGGACCACGTCGTCGCTGTAGTGGCGGTAGCCCAGCAGGTTCTGCCCGCGCAGGAGCATCTGCAGGCGGGTGTTGGGCAGCGCGGCCTTGAGCTTGCGCAGGCGCTCCCACGGGTCTTCCTTGAGGAAGCGCACGCAGGCGTCGAAGGTGGCGCCGCCCCAGACTTCCAGCGACCAGTAGCCGACCTTGTCGAGCTTGTCGCAGATGGGAAGCATGTCCTCGGTGCGCATCCGGGTCGCCAGCAGCGACTGGTGGGCGTCGCGCAGGATGGTATCGGTGACGGTGACTTTCTTGGCAACGGTCATGTACGTGATCCTCACAGGCCAGCGTGGGCGGCAATGGCGGTAGCGATGGCGATGGCCAGGTGCGACGGGGTGCGTTTGATGGAGTACTGGGTCAGTTCCGGGTGGCTTTCGACGAAGCTGGTGTTGAACTGGCCGTTACGGAATTCCGGGTTCTTGAGGATTTCCTGGTAGTAGGCCGCAGTGGTCTTCACGCCCTGCACGCGCATGTCGTCCAGCGCACGCAGTCCGCGGTCCAGCGCCTCTTCCCAGGTCAGTGCCCAGACCACCAGCTTCAGGCACATCGAGTCGTAGTACGGCGGGATGGTGTAGCCGGTGTAGATCGCCGTGTCGGTGCGCACGCCGGGGCCGCCGGGCGCGTAGTAGCGGGTGATCTTGCCGAAGGACGGCAGGAAGTTGTTCTTCGGGTCCTCGGCGTTGATGCGGAACTGCAACGCGAAGCCGCGGTGGATGATGTCTTCCTGCTTCACGGACAGCGGCAGGCCCGACGCCACGCGAATCTGCTCGCGGACAATGTCGATGCCGGTGATTTCCTCGGTGATGGTGTGTTCCACCTGCACGCGGGTGTTCATCTCCATGAAGTACACCTCGCCATCGGCGAGCAGGAACTCCACGGTGCCGGCGTTCTCGTAACCCACGGCCTTGGCCGCGCGCACGGACAGGTCGCCGATGTACGCGCGCTGCTCGGGGGTCAGCTGCGGGCTGGGGGCGATCTCGATGAGCTTCTGGTTGCGGCGCTGGATCGAGCAGTCGCGCTCGAACAGGTGCACGGTGTTGCCGAAGGAGTCGGCGAGAATCTGCGCCTCGATGTGCTTGGGATTGACGATGCACTTCTCGAGGAAGACTTCCGCACTGCCGAAGGCCTTGGTGGCCTCGGAAATCACGCGGGGGAAATTCTGCTCCAGCTCTTCGCGGCTGTTGCAGCGGCGGATACCGCGGCCGCCGCCGCCGGAGGTGGCCTTGAGCATCACCGGGTAACCGATGCGCTCGGCTTCGGACAAGGCTTCGGCCAGGTCGGCGACGTTGCCTTCGGTACCGGGGGTGCAGGGCACGCCAGCGGCGATCATGCTGCGGCGCGCCTCGGTCTTGTCGCCCATGCGGCGGATGACTTCCGCGGACGGGCCGATGAACTTGATCCCGCGCTCAGCGCAGATATCGGCCAGTTCGGCGTTCTCGGAGAGGAAGCCGTAACCGGGGTGCAGGGCGTCGCAACCGGTTTCCACGGCCAGGTTCACCAGCGCACGCGGGTTGAGATAACCCGCCAGCGGGTCGGCGCCCAGGCTGTGCGCTTCGTCGGCACGCTTCACATGCAGGGCGTGGCGGTCGGCGTCGGAATAGACGGCCACCGAACGAATGCCCATCTCGGCGCAGGCGCGCACGATCCGGACAGCGATCTCCCCACGGTTGGCGATCAGGATTTTCTTGATCACTGCGGCTTTCCCTCGGCCCGGGCCTTGTGGACCCCGGCGTAAAGACCAATCGGCAGCCCCGTTACAGGCAGCTGGATTCTCTTGTGGATATTCGTGGCCGGAGCGGGTTCCGGCGTGTTTTTACCCTAGCGCGGGAGGGAGGATTAACCAAAATCAATAATTATTGGGGTAGCCATAAAGAATGCTTTATAGTCGCTGGAAAATGTCGCCATCGAGCAGGCTTCTATGCGTAAGTCATTGATGCGTATGACCCTTCGCCAGCTGCAGGTTTTCCGCGCGGTGTGCGAAAGCCGTTCCTACAGCCGCGCCGCCGAGGAAATGGCCCTGACCCAGCCGGCGGTCAGCCTGCAGATCCGCCAGCTCGAAGAACTGGTCGGCCAGCCGCTGTTCGAGTACATCGGCAAGAAGCTCTACCAGACCGATGCCGCCGACGCCCTGCTGCGCGCCACCACCGACATCTTCCAGCGCCTGGAAGTGCTGGACATGAACCTCTCCGACCTCAAGGGCTCGCTGCAGGGCCAGTTGCGCCTGGCGGTAGAGTCCAGCGCCAAGTACATCACCCCGCACCTGTTCGCCGCGTTCCACGCGCAGCACCCGGACGTCAGCCTGAACCTCACGGTGGTCAACCGCGCCCAGGTGATCAAGCGCCTGTCGGACAACCGCGACGACCTGGTGATCATGTCCCTGGTGCCGCAGGACATGGCGCTGGAATTCCTGCCCTTCCTGAACAACCCGATCGTCGCCGTGGCACCGCCGGACCACCCGCTGTGCAACGCCGCCAAGCTTTCGCTGAAGGACCTGGAACCCTATCCGCTGCTGATCCGCGAGCCCGGCTCGGGCACGCGCAAGGCCTGTGAGGAACACTTCCAGCAGAAGCGCGCGCACTTCGCGCAGACGCTGGAGTTCGCCTCGCTGGAGGGGTCACGGGAAGGGGTACTGGCGGGACTGGGACTGGCGCTGCTGCCGCGCCACGCGGTGAGCCGCGAGCTGCAGTCCGGGCTGCTGCACGAACTGCCGGTGGAAGAGCTGCCGCTCTACCGCAGCTGGTGTCTGGTGCATGCCCGCGGCAAGCGCCTGAGCCCGGTGGCCCAGGCGTTCGTCGCCTTCATCCGTGAAGAGCGGGCGCTGATCAGCCAGCTTGCCGAACGCTTCGCCGGCCCGACTTCGCCGAAGTGAGGTAGGCGGCGGCGATCAGGTCAGGGTAATCGGAGGTTTCGAGGGCGAGGCGCTGGGCCTCCATGCGGTCCTCGATGGCGCGACGGAATTGCATGCGTCGCTGGTCTTCGAGCTTGCGGCGGGTCTTGCTATCCACTTGGAGCTGGGTGTCGTCGATATGGCGGGGCATCTCGCATCTCCCAAGGCCGAAGGGCTGGAGACGCCAGAATGCTGGGGACGGATGACCGTTTGACGACGTGGTGGTGAAGCGCCGGTGACGCCGACGAGCGGTCGGCGAGCCGCTACATCGGCCAACCCAGGCGGCGGGCTTTTGTAGGAGCGAGCTTGCTCGCGAACCGCTCAGCCCTGGAACACCCGGCTAGCTCTGTTCGCGAGCAAGCTCGCTCCTACAGGTATGGTCTCAGGACGCCTCTTCCGGGCGCTCCTCGTGGTTCTTCACCACCTTGGGCGACAGGCGCAGGCTACGCAGGCTGCGCTTCACGCTCTTGAGGTGATTCACCAAGTCCGGGCCGCGGGCCATGGCCACGCCCATCGCCAGCACGTCGATCACCACCAGGTGGGCGATACGCGAGGTCAGCGGGGTGTAGATGTCGGTGTCTTCGTGCACGTCCACCGCCAGGTTCACCGTGGCCAGGTCGGCCAGCGGAGTCTGGCTGGGGCACAGGGTGATGAGCGTAGCGCCGGCTTCGCGCACCAGGTTGGCGGTCACCAGCAGGTCCTTGGAGCGGCCGGACTGGGAGATGCAGATCGCCACGTCCGAAGGCTTCAGCGTCACCGCCGACATGGCCTGCATGTGCGGGTCGGAGTAGGCCGCTGCCGACAGCAGCAGGCGGAAGAACTTGTGCTGGGCATCCGCCGCCACCGCGCCGGAAGCGCCGAAGCCGTAGAACTCCACACGCTGGGCATGGGCGATAGCCGCGATGGCACGCTCCAGCGCGTGTGTGTCGAGGTTTTCGCGCACTTCCATCAGCGAGTGCAGGGTGGTGTCGAAGATCTTCAGGCTGAAGTCCGCCACCGAGTCGCTCTCATTGATCGAAAACTGACCGAAACTCGCGCCAGCGGCGAGGCTCTGCGCCAGCTTGAGCTTGAGGTCCTGAAAACCGCTGCAGCCAATGGCGCGGCAGAAGCGCACGATAGTCGGCTCGCTGACGCCGACGCTGTGGGCGAGGTCCGCCATGGAGCTGTGCATGACCGATGCAGGATCCTGCATCACGTGATCGGCAACCTTGAGCTCCGACTTGCGGAGCAGATGACGCGACTGGGCAATGTGCTGCAAAAGGTTCACAGGGATAGGCTCGGTGATAGTTGTCTGAAATTTATGTAGTCTTGTTGTAGTTATACTACAAAACTAACCGCCACGCCCAGGGAATAAGTCTTGAATACGCCCGCCAGCCTTAGTCTTCCCAGCTCCTGCGACATTCTGGTGTTCGGCGGCAGCGGTGACCTGGCGCTGCACAAGCTGCTGCCGGCGCTCTACCACCTGCACCGGGAGAATCGCCTGCCGGCCGATACGCGGATCTTCGCCCTCGCCCGCAGCCAGCGAGACAACGCGGCCTACCTCGAACTGGCCGAACGCAACTGCCGGGTCCAGGTGGCGCGCAGCGATTTCTCCGCCGAAGCCTGGCGCAGCTTCGCCCAGCGCCTGCAATACGTGGCGATGGACGCCTCGCAGAGCGCCGATTTCGGTCGTTTGGCCAAGGCACTCAAGCGCAGCGAAGGTCGCGTGCTGGTGCACTACCTGGCCACCGCACCGAGCCTGTTCGCGCCGATTGCGCAGAACCTGAAGATCGCCGGCCTGGCCGGCCCGCTGGCGCGCATCGTGCTGGAGAAGCCGCTGGGGCATTCGCTGGAGTCGGCGCTGGCGATCAACCAGGCCATCGGCGAGGTGTTCGACGAATCCCGCGTCTTCCGCATCGACCACTACCAGGGCAAGGAGACGGTGCAAAACCTCATGGCCCTGCGCTTCGCCAACACCCTGTTCGAGCCGGTGTGGCGTAACGGTCCCATCGACCACGTGCAGATCACCGTCAGCGAAACCCTCGGCGTGGAAAACCGCGGCGGCTACTACGATCATGCCGGGGCCATGCGCGACATGGTGCAGAACCACCTGCTGCAGCTGCTCTGCCTGGTGACCATGGAAGCGCCGGTGCGCTTCGATGCCGAGGCGGTACGCAACGAGAAGGTGAAGATCCTCCAGGCGCTCAAGCCAATCACCGGGCAGGATGTGCAGGACAAGACCGTCCGCGGCCAGTACACCGCCGGGCATATTGGCGGGCAGGAAGTGCCGGCCTACTGGTTCGAGAAAAATGTCGACAACGACAGCGATACGGAGACTTTCGTCGCCGTTCAGGCAGAGATCGACAACTGGCGCTGGGCCGGCGTGCCGTTCTACCTGCGCACCGGCAAGCGCATGGCGAAAAAGTGCTCGGAGATAGTCATCCAGTTCAAGCCGGTGCCCAACAGCCTGATCGGCAGCAGCGCCGGCGCGGCCAACCGCCTGTGGATAAGGTTGCAGCCGGAGGAGCGCATCAGCGTGCAGCTGATGGCCAAGGCGCCAGGCAAGGGCATGCAGCTGGAGCCGGTGGAGCTGGACCTCAACCTCGCCCAGGCCTTCAGCACCAACAAGCGCCGCTGGGACGCCTACGAACGCCTGCTGCTGGATGTGATCGAGGGCGACTCGACGCTGTTCATGCGCCGCGACGAGGTGGAAGCGGCCTGGCGCTGGGTCGACCCGATCCTGGCCGGCTGGCACGAGCACTACCAGAGCCCGCGCCCGTATCCGGCCGGCAGCAACGGGCCGGAGCAGGCGCAGACGCTGCTGGAGCTGCAGGGGCGCCGCTGGCTGGAATGATCGAACCGGCGTAGGAGCGGACTCTGTCCGCGATGTGTTATCGATCTGCTCGGAGCGAGCGGAAATCGATCGCGGACGGAGTCCGCTCCTACGCACGCCGGGAGCTCCCTGTAGGAGCGAGCTTGCTCGCGAACCGGCGAGGCATGGTGCCATGCGGTTCGCGAACAAGAACTGGGCGCCCCCCTCGGTCCTACGAAAAACGTCTCGGCGTTGACCTCGCTCAGCACGCGCAACCCGCGAATTTCCTAGAGTGGCAGCCTTTTTCCCACTACTCGCTGCGCCGCCATGTCCCACACTCCGTTTGCCCCCGAACTGCTCTGCCCCGCCGGCTCGCTGAAGAGCCTGCGCCATGCCTTCGCCTATGGCGCCGACGCCGTCTACGCCGGCCAGCCGCGCTACAGCCTGCGGGTGCGCAACAACGAATTCGACCACGCCAACCTCGCCACCGGCATCAACGAGGCCCATGCCCTGGGCAAGCGCCTGTACGTAGTGGTCAACATCGCCCCGCACAACGCCAAGCTGAAGACCTTCCTGCAGGACGTCGAATCGGTGATCGCCCTGGGTCCGGACGCGCTGATCATGTCCGATCCCGGCCTGATCATGCTGGTTCGCCAGCATTTCCCCGAGGTTGATATCCACCTCTCGGTGCAGGCCAACGCGGTGAACTGGGCCAGCGTCGAATTCTGGCGCCAGCAGGGGCTCAAGCGGGTAATCCTGTCCCGCGAGCTGTCGCTGGAGGAAATCGGTGAAATCCGCGAACGCGTGCCCGGCATGGAGCTGGAAGTCTTCGTCCACGGCGCGCTGTGCATGGCCTACTCCGGGCGCTGCCTGCTGTCGGGCTACATCAACCGCCGCGACCCCAACCAGGGCACCTGCACCAACGCCTGCCGCTGGGAGTACCAGACCCACGCCGCCCATGAGGACGAACTGGGCCACGCCGTGGGCAACGTCGAGCCGACCCTGGGCATCGGCGCGCCGACCAAGGAGATCGTCCTGCTCGAAGAGGGCAATCGTCCCGGCGAGCTGATGGAGGCCTTCGAAGACGAGCACGGCACCTACATCATGAACTCCAAGGACCTGCGCGCTATCCAGCACGTGCAACGTTTGACGCAGATGGGCGTGCATTCGCTGAAGATCGAGGGCCGGACCAAGTCCCACTACTACGTCGCGCGCACCGCCCAGGCCTACCGCAAGGCCATCGACGATGCCGTCGCCGGGCGCGCCTTCGACCTCGGCCTGATGGACACCCTGGAATCCCTCGCCCACCGCGGCTACACCGAGGGTTTCCTGCGCCGCCATGTGCACGACGAGTACCAGAACTACCAGTACGGCCACTCGCGCTCCGAGCGCCAGCAGTTCGTCGGCGAGTTCACCGGCGAGCGGCGCAACGGCCTGGCCGAGGTGCGGGTGAAGAATCGCTTCGAGGTGGGCGACAGCGTCGAGCTGATGACCCCGGCGGGCAACCGCACCTTCCGCCTGCACGCGCTGGAGAACACGCGGGGCGAATCCATTGGCGTCGCACCCGGCGATGGTCATGTGGTCTACATCCCCGTGCCCGAGGAGCTGGACCTGGAGTACGCGCTGCTGATGCGCAACCTCAACGGCGGCACCACGCGCGATTCGCGCGAGCCGGCTGCGGCGGGTGGTTGCGGGAACGACTGCGGCAAGTGTGGGTGTGGCGGCAGTTAAGTCCTCTGTCGGCGGGAAGCTATCGCGGACGGAGTCCGCTCCTACCCCATGTTCAACACCCTGCGGGGAAATGCGCCGCCCTACCGATGCCACCTGCGTGCGTAGGAGCGGACTCCGTCCGCGATCGACTCACCGCCGCTCCAGACTCACGGGTTCTGCAGGAACACCACATACCCCCTGAACCACCGGCTCTTGGCCAGGTAGTCCGGCGCCTGCCATTCCCCGTACTGCGCCAGGCCGATGCGGAAGGGCAATTGCAGTCGCGCCACGCGGGGCAGGTAGGCCTGGTAGTTGGGGATGGTCTGGCGGCCCTGGTAGGTCTGCACCACCACCTCGTCCACTACGCCGGCCAGGCGGTTGATGGTCTCCGGCGCGCCATTGCTGCCCCAGTCCATCAGCCCGGTGATGCTCAGCTTGCAGTCCTCGGGCAGGCGCGTGCGCAGGTCCTGGAGGAAGTCGACGTACTCGTGCAGGTAACGCGTGCGGGCATCGAAATCGATCTGCACGCCCACCACCGGATTGCCCGCCGCGCGCCAGCGGCGCAGCTGGGACAGCAGGGTGCGGTAGATGTCCTCGTTCCAGCGCAGGGTGTGGGCGCGGTAGACCACCCAGACCTCGCCCTGCTTCAGGCGCGGAATGGCGATGCCCTGGGCGATCAGGCGGGCTTGGCCTTCGCGCTGGCGCGGCGCGCTGACCTGCCCCTGCAGTACATAGAGCGTGCGAGCCTGGGCCAGCACCGGTTGCGCGGCGACGCCGCTCCACAGCCAGAAGGCATCGTGCTCGGCGGCGTCCACGCCGGCCGCACTGGTGTTGCCCGCGAGCAGCGCCAGCGCCAACGCCACGGCCCGGCGCACCAGGATTACCAGTAGTACTTCAGGGACTTCGCCCAGGGTGTGGCGGAGTACTGGCCCTTGAGCGTGCGGAACCACTGCTTGCGCTGCGCCGGTGCGATGTCCTGACTGCCGCAGCCATTGAAGCCGCTGGGCGCGAAGCAGTTGATGGCGCGGAACAGCGCGTACGCGCGGTCCTCTTCCACCGCCTGCTTGTCGGCGATGACCTTGAGGTAGCCGTCCATGCGCGAGTAGGGCGTGCCGGGGAACAGCGACTCGCCACCACCCAGTTCGCGCTCGCTGGGCTGGGTATCGAGCGGGAAGCCGTCCAGGCCGTTGCGCAGGATGAACTCGCCCAGGCAGTTCAGCGCCTTGGGCGGCGGCGGGGATTGCAGCAGGTCGCGCGCGACGTCGACGATCGCCGGGCACTCGTAGCCGCTGTCGTTCTTGCCGCCGGGCCACTGGAACAGCGACAGCGGCATGCTGCCGTAGAGGTAACCGATGCTGGCGCCCAGCGGCTTGCCGCTGCCATCGGTGGGCAACAGCGCGAGGTCATCGATGTAGGCCTGGTACTGGCCGTGCAGCAAGTCCTTGTAGAGCAGGGCGAACAGCGCGGTATCGCGCTCTTCCACCGAGACGCTGGTGGATTTCGCCTGCTGGCGCAGCAGTTCGGGCCCCGCGATGTGGCGCAGGAGGATTTCGCGGATGATCGGCGTGTGCACCGGCGAGCCCTCGGCGAACACCTTCACCAGGCGGTCGCTGCGCTCGTAGTTGAAGGCCAGCGCCAGCTCCAGCTGGTCGCGCTGCAACGGCTGCACCGCCTGCGGCAACAGGCGCAGCCAGAGTTTCTCGGCGGCGATCCAGTCGTTGCCGGCCTCGAGGGCGAAACCGCGCAGGACCTGCTGGCTGAAGGCGAGGTAGTCGAGCTTGGAGGGCAGTTCTTCGGGCAGCGACTTCAGCGCCTCGGCGGGCTTTTCCTCGACGTAGAGCTGGTAGGCCGCCGTCAGGTAGTCATGCAGGCCAGGGTTCTTCGCGAAGAGGTCCTTCTGCGCGACCAGTCCCGCAGCGTCCAGGGCGCGCGGCTCGCTGGGCTCGTGGTGACGCATCTGCATCAGGTCGAGCACCGCCAGCAGGCGCGCATCGCGCACGTCGGCCGGGTGCGCGGTGACCAGCAGCTTGTTGTCGACTTCCTGCACCAGCTGGGCGAGATCGTCGGCATCCTCGCGGGCGAACAGCTCGGCGTACTCGCCGGCGAGCCGGCCTTCATCGCTCATCAGCCAGTAGACACGCCGCGTCAGGCCCTTGGCCGAGGCGCCGTAGCGGCCTTGTGGATAAGCCTTGAGGTAGTCGCCCAGCGCGGATTCGGCCTGGGCGAGGATCTTCTTGTCGACCTTGCGCAGGTCCGGGTAGCCCATCTCGTCGAAGGCATTCTGCTGCGCCTGGTTGAGCAGTGCGCGGGCGACCATGTAGCGCGAGGTTTCCTTCAGCCAGGCCTGGTCGCTGTCCTGCAGGCTACGGAAGGATTTCAGCGTGTCGGCGAAGCGACCGCTGTAGAAGTCCGCCGCACCCTTGAGGTAAGTACGGTAGGCCTTGGCCGGGACGCTCTGCAGGTCGCCCGGCAGCAGCACGCTGAGCTGGGTTTCGTCCCACTGGCAGGCACCCAGCAGGGTCAGGCGCGCGCGGGCCAGGCCCTGGCGCTCGCCGGCGGTGAGGCTCTCGGCCAGCAACAGCTGGCTGAGGAAGTCCTGGGCGGTGAGCGGATTGTTGCTGCGGCAGCGGCTGCCTTCGCCGCTGGCGAAGCTGTCGGCGGAGGACTGCACGGCATCCGCCGGCAGGCCGATGCGCGCGGCAAGATCGGCCAGGGACGCGGTGCTGGTGCTGTCGGTCGCGTCTTCCGGTGTCGCACCGTCGAGCCAGCGTGCCAGCGGGAAAGGCACCTGGCCGTAGCCCAGTTGCTGCTCGTCGTCGGTCAGCGCACGGTTGGGGATGCTGGCCTGCCCGGCGTCGGCCAGCAGCAGTTGCAGGTTGACCCGGCTGTCGTTGCCCGGACTCAGGAAGGGCAGGCTGTTGCACACGTCCAGCGTGTCGCGCTTGAGGTTCCAGCTCGGATAACAGGAGTCGTCGCTGCTCGCGTGCGCCTCCTGCATGCCGAGGCAGCCGGTGATCAGGGCCAGCAGGGTCAGTCCGTACAGACGCATGAAGGATCCTTGTCCGTTGGAGCCCGCACGCCGGGCTGGAATTCAGAGCAGGAAGAATCTTACCTCGCCGCGCCCGGTCTTGCCCGTCTGCATGGGCACAAGACTGTAAACGCGATCTACCGCACAGCAGGACCTGCGACACGTTGTCCAGCTGATTCCTTCTTTGTTCCGGCTCAAAGAAGGAATTTGCCGACAAGGTATTTCTTCTCCCAACGACAGATCGTCGATTACGGAGAGTTACCCATGCTTGATCAGGAAGAGATTTCGCTTTCCCGCCGCACCCTGCTGGCCGGCGCCGTGGTTCTGGGCGTCACCGGCAGCATGCTTGCCAGCGGCACGGCAATGGCCGACGGGGAGGCAGCGCCGAAGAACATGGGGCCGTCGGTGGACCTCTCGAAGCTGGAGCACGTCCAGGTCGAGCTGGTTGCGCCACCCTTCGTCCATGCCCACGAGCAGCGCGCCAAGGGCAAGCCCAAGGTCGTCCAGTTCCGCATGGTGATCGAGGAGAAGAAACACGTCATCGACGACGACGGCACCGAGATCCACGCCATGACCTTCAATGGCTCGGTGCCCGGGCCGATGATGGTGGTGCACCAGGACGACTACCTGGAACTCACCCTGGTCAACCCGGCGACCAACACCCTGACCCACAACATCGACTTCCATGCCTCCACCGGTGCCCTGGGCGGCGGCGCGCTGACCATCATCCAGCCCGGCGAGGAAGTGAAACTGCGCTTCCGTGCCACCCGCCCCGGCGTGTTCGTCTACCACTGCGCACCGGGCGGCGCGATGATCCCCTGGCACGTGGTCTCGGGCATGAACGGCGCGATCATGGTGCTGCCGCGCGACGGCCTGAAGGACCGCGACGGCAAGGCGCTGAAGTACGACAAGGTGGTCTATATCGGCGAGCAGGACTTCTACGTCCCGCGCGACAAGGACGGCAACTTCAAGCGCTATGGCACGCCCATGGAAAGCTACAACGACATGCAGCAGGTCATGAAGGGGCTGATTCCCAGCCACATCGTGTTCAACGGCAAGGTCGGCGCCCTGACCGGCAAGAATGCGCTCAAGGCCAATGTCGGCGAGACCCTGCTGATCGTCCATTCACAGGCCAACCGCGATACCCGCCCGCACCTCATCGGCGGCCATGGCGACCACGTTTGGGCCACCGGCAAGTTCCACAACCCGCCGGAGGAAGACCTGGAAACCTGGTTCATTCCGGGCGGTGCAGCCGGCGCTGCGCTGTACACCTTCCTGCAGCCGGGCCTGTACACCTACCTCAACCACAACCTCATCGAGGCTGTGCTGCTGGGCGCCGCGGCGCACATCCAGGTTGAAGGCCAATGGAACAACGACCTGATGAGCCAGATCCAGCCACCAACCGCGATCAAGTAAGCCCCGAGGCCGGCCCATCCGGGCCGGCCCTTTCCCAGTAATCGATGCCGGCGACCGGGCAAACCATGCGCAAGACCATCCTGATCGGCGTACCCGTCGCACTGCTGCTGGGCGGGGCCTTCCTCCTGCTGCGGCCGCAGTACGCACCGGAACTCGCGCCGCAAACCGTGAGACTCGAACCCCGCGACTTCGACTTCCGTCCGGCGGGCGACTACTGGCTGGAGAAGCGCGCCGTGGACGCGCCATCACGGCGAGAACACCTCGCCCCGCGCTTCGAAGTCATGAAATTCCAGGTCAGCCAGGGCGAGTACGCCCGCTGCGTGGCCGAAGGCGCCTGCCTGGCGCTGGATAGCAGCACCTCCCGCGACGACATGCCGTTGACTGGCGCGAGCCTGCTGGATGCGCAGTTCTACGCCGACTGGCTGTCCAAACGCACCGGCCAGCAGTGGCGGCTGCCGACCGACCGCGAGTGGGCCTTCTTCGCCGGCTCGCGCTGGGCCGACGATGCGCTGCGCATCGAGGACGATGATGGCAGCAACCCCGCCCGGCGCTGGCTGGCGCGCTACAGCCTGGAAGCGCAGACCCGCACCAGCGAATCCGCGCTCCCCCTGACGCGCGGCAATCACGGGCTCAACGAATACGGCGTGGCCGACCTGGGCGGCAATGTCTGGGAATGGACCCAGAGCTGCCATCAGCGGGTCAACCTCGACGCCCGGGGCGCCCAGACCGAACGCGCCGAGTACTGCTCGATCCGCATCGCCGAAGGCCGCCACCGGGCGGCGATCAACGATTTCGTCCGCGATGCCCGCGGTGGCGGCTGCAGCGCCGGGCAACCACCGGACAACCTCGGTTTCCGTCTGGTCAGGGACATCCCTTGATTCCCCTCAAGTTCCGCCAAGGCCCTTAGCCGGTATGCTGCGGCGAACTGACGGGAATCATCGCCGTGACCGCCAATCTCTCGCTCCACCGCGCCTGGCTGGGCAGCTTGCCGCCCTTTGCCAACAGCAGCCGCGAGGAACAGGACGACATCCTCCGCCAGGCCAGCATCCTGCGCCTGATCAGCGGCGCGGCCGTGTTCGAGCAGGGCGCGCCGGCGAGCAACTTCTACCTGCTGGTGCACGGCCGGCTGAAGGCCACCCAGCTCACCGGCGACGGCCAGCGGGTGCTGGTGCGGGTGGTCAATCCGGGCGACCTGTTCGGCTTCGTGCGCGCCCTGGGCCTTAGCTGTTACCCCGCGACCGCCACCGCCCGCCAGGACAGCCTCGTGTTGGCCTGGCCCACCAGCCAGTGGGAACCGTTGCTGGCGCGCCACCCCGGTTTCGCCCTGAACACCGTCCAGGCCATCGGCGAGCGCCTGCAGGAAGCCCACGTACGTTTCTGCGAGCTGGCCACCGAAGAAGTCGAACGGCGCGTCGCCCATACCGTGCTGCGCCTGGTGCAACAGTCCGGCCGAGCGGAAGCCGATGGCATCCGCATCGATTTCCCGGTCACCCGCCAGGACATCGCGGAGATGACCGGCACCACGCTGCACACCGTCTCGCGCATCCTCAGCGCCTGGGAAGAGCGTGGTCTGGTGCGCGGTGGCCGGCAGAAGCTGCTGGTGTGCAACCCGCAGCAGCTGATGCGGGTGGCCGGCGGCGACGAGCGGGAAGTGCTGGTCGAGGACGCTTGACTGCAATCAAGGAGCTTGGCGCGCGCCCTTCCCTAGACTGATCGCCTCCTTGCCAAGATTGACGGCCACCACGACTGCGGCCGCCGTGCCCCACTCCACCCGAGGCCCGCCATGACCGATACCCTCACCGAACGCACCCTGAGCGACCTGGCCTTCAGCCTGCCGGGCAGCTGTGCGCTGTTCCACGACTACAAGCTCGACTTCTGCTGCGCCGGCCAGCGCAGCCTGGGCGAGGCGGCCAGCGAACAGGGCCTGGACGCCCAGCGCATCGCCGAAGAACTGCAGGCGCTGCCGCCGGCCAATGACCAGACCGACTGGCGCCTGACCAGCAACGACCAGCTCATCGACCACATCCTCGAGCGCTACCACAAGGTCCACCGCGAGCAGCTGCCGGCGCTGATCCCGCTGGCCGAGCGCGTCGAGAAGACCCACGCCGCGCACCCGCAGTGCCCGGCCGGGCTGACGGCGCACCTGAAGACCATCCAGGAAGAGCTGGAATGGCACATGTGCAAGGAGGAGAGCGTGCTCTTCCCCTGGCTGCGCCAGGGCATCCCGCTTTCCCACGTGCAGGGCCCGATCGGCGTGATGCGCCATGAGCACGACGAACACTCGCAATCCCTCGCCGTGCTGGCCGACCTGACCGACGACCTCACCGTGCCGGCGGACGGCTGCAACAGCTGGCGGCGTCTCTACAGCGGCCTGGAAGAACTGCGTCGCGACCTGATGCAGCACATCCACCTGGAGAACAACCTGCTGTTCCTCGGCGCCAACCACCCGGCCTGAGCGCCGGACCGGGAGCCAGGAGGGCGACCAGTGACAGCTTGTCTCACCACGCTGCCCGGCGGCATCGCACATACTGGCGGGATTGTCCCCGCCCAGGAGCGCCCCGCCATGCACGCGCATCGCGTCCACCACCAGATTCTGTGCGGCCACCACCTGTTCAACGTGCTCAACGAAGAACAGCTGGAACAACTGCTCGCCACCAGCGCGCTGCTCAACCTGGAGAAGGGCGACAAGCTGTTCCTCCAGGGCGAGCCGGCCTATGCCTTCTACTTCGTGATTTCCGGGGCGGTGAAAATCTACCGCCTGACGCCGGAGGGCCAGGAAAAGGTGCTGGAAGTGGTCGGCAGCCGGCAGACCTTCGCCGAAGCCATGATGCTGATGGACACCCCCGACTACGTGGCCTCGGCCCAGGCGCTGGAACCCACGCAGGTCTATCGCTTCGCCAACCGCACCTACATGGAGTTGCTGCACAGCAACCCGCAGCTGCCCTTCTCCCTGCTCGCCACCCTCTGCGTACGCCTGCACCGGCGGATCAACGAGATCGAGACGCTGTCGCTGAAGAACTCCACCCACCGCGTGGTGCGCTACCTGATCACCCAGCTCAACCGCCAGGGCAGCGAAGGCAACCGCTTCGAGCTGCCGATGGCCAAGCAACTGGTGGCCGGGCACCTGTCGATTCAGCCGGAGACGTTCTCCCGCGTGCTGCGGCGGCTGATCGACGAGAAGATCATCGACCTCGACGGGCGCAACGTGCAGGTACTCGACGTCGCGCGGCTGGAACAGTTCGAGTAAGGCCATGCGCCAGTGCCTGTATTGCCAGCACGAGAGCCCCGATGACGCTGCCGATTGCCCGCAGTGCGGGATGCCTCTGCCGCTTGATCAGGAACTGGCAAAGCAGCGCCGGCTGAAGCGCTTCGCCTGGTACTGCGCGATGCTCGCGGTGTTCTGCGGGGTGATGATGGTCTGGCTGCCGCGCTGAGCCCAATACCCGAATCCCTGTAGGAGCGAGCTTGCTCGCGAACCGAATCCCGCAGCGGGGCCAGGTTCGCGAGCAAGCTCGCTCCTACAGAATGCCCCATCAGCTTCGTAGGGCGCATAACGCCCCAGGCGTTATGCGCCGCGGCGAATGAAGCGTTCCGCTTCATTCGCCCTACATTCCTTGCTGGTCATCCCTGGCGACGGGTGAGCTGCCGATACAGCTGCGGCAGTTGCACCGGCAACTGCGCCGGGTCGTTGATCAGCAGGTAGCCCTGGCTGCCGAACAGGTGCGGCAGGTAGTCCGCGGCCTCGCGGTCGATGGTGATGCAGAACGGCACCAGCCCGGCGCGACGGGCATCCAGCACCGCCTGGCGGGTGTCCTCGACGCCGTAGCGTCCCTCATACAAATCCAGGTCGTTGGGCTTGCCGTCGGTGAGGATCAGCAACACGCGCTGGCGCTCCTTGCACTCCAGCAATAACTGCGTGGCCCGGCGGATCGCCGCGCCCATGCGGGTGTAATAGCCAGGGCGCAGCGCACGGATGCGCCCGCGCACGGTGTCGTTGTGGCGCTCATCGAAGGTCTTCAGCTGGGTCAGGCGCACCTGGTGCCGGCGCAACGAAGAGAAGCCGTACAGCGCGAAACGATCGCCCACCGCCTGCAGCGCTTCGCCGAACAGCAACAGGCTGTCGCTGATCAGGTCGATGACGCGGTGGTCGTTGTCGATGTGCGCGTCGGTGGACATCGACAAGTCCGCCAGTAGCAGGCACGCGAGGTCGCGGCGGGTCTGCCGGCGTTCGAGGAACAGCCCCGGCTCGCTGCAAGCACCCAGGCGTCGTTCGACGCTGAAATCCAGCCAGGCCTCCAGGTCCAGTTCGGCGCCCTGGGGTTGCCGGCGCAGCCACTGCGGCTGCTGGCGCAGGCTTTCGAACTGCCGGCGCAGCCGCCGCGCGATGGGCGCCAGGGCATCCGGCAGCGGCGCCGGCACGGCGTCGCGCGGCAACATCGGCTGCAGGCAGACGTGGTCTTCGATCAGTTGCTGGCGGCGGTAATCCCATTCCGGCAGGCGGATGCCCTCGCCCAGCGGCACATCGTCGAAGTCGGCGGCGGGCAAATCGAGATCGAGCTTCAACCCGCCGCCCTTCTTTTGCCGTTGCCGGGACAGGCTCAGGTGATCGAGATCGTCGGCAACCTTCGCCGCATCGAGGTCTTCGCTGTCATCGCCGGCGCGGTCCAGCTCGATATGCTCGGACCAGCTGAAGAGGTTTTCCAGACGGAACAGCAGCAGCCCGCCACGGCCGGGGTCCTGTTCGACGCGCTCGGCACGCTTGCGCGCCAGGCCCTTGGCTTCGCTGTGGGCGGATCGGCCCTGCTCGTCGCCTTCGATCAGGTCGGTGCGCTGCGGCGCGGCCAGGCGCTGCGGCGGGTAGAGCCACAGCGGCACCGGCCACGGCGCCTTTTCACTTCGGGGCAGACGTTCGATGCTGCCCGGATCGCGCAGAGCCTGTTGCAGCGCCAACTCCAGCTCCGCCTCGGCAGGCGGCAGCGTGCCGGGGTCGGGCCGCAAGCTGAGCAGGGCGTTCACCATACGCTGATAGCGCGGGCGCAGCAGTGGGTAACGCTCCAGCACCGTTCGCGTCCAGGCCTGGTTGTCCCGTGCCCAGTGGCACATCGGCTGGCTGTGGGCGGCGAGCAGCGCCAGCCAGCGGTAGAGTTCGCGGTTCAACTCGGCGTCGGGGAACACCGCCAGTTGCGCGGGCAGGCGCAGGGAATCGGCGTCGAACCAGGCCACCGGCAATTGCTGGCAGGTCCCGGCGACCTGTTGCAGAAGGCTGCGGCGTACCAGCAGCTCACGGGCACTGGCCGCCTCCACGCCGACCCCGGCTTCGCCGCCGGTGCCGCGGAACAGCAGCAGCAGGCTGCGCCGCACCTCCTCCAGGGCCACTGCCGCCTCTTCGAACTCCGGGCTGGCGCGGCGGGTGATGAAGCGGTGCCAGGCGCGGCCGAAGCCTTCTTCGATTTCGAGGTGGATGGTCATGGCGACTCCATGGGGAAGAAGATTCAGGGAGGCACGGCGCCAAACGTCACGCCGGACCAGTCCCCTCTCCCTTCGGAGTGGGGCGCGTAGCCAGGGTTAGGGAGAAGGTGCCACCGGCTGCTCCAGCGCTGGGCCATGCCCTCTCCCCCGCCCTCTCCCTGAAGGGAGAGGGAGCTAGAAGCGCTGCCGGTTACCTCACTCTCCACCGGCAAACTCCGTATACGTCAAAAGGCCCGCCGCAAAGCGGACGGGCCCGGGTGGACGGTATCGATCAGCTCACCTGAGCCGCGCCGGAAGCGACAGCCACACGGCCGCGCTGGCGGAAGCTGAGCAGGTAGCAGATCAGCCCGATGAAGAAGCCGATACCGGAGTACAGGCGCAGCCAGAAGAAGATCTTCAGTTGCTCGACCGTGGCCATGAACGGCATGGCAGCGCCATCGGCAGGCATGCGCTGCAGCCAGACCTGGACGATGCCGGCGGCGGTGAGCATCAGGGTGATCAGCAGCATGGAGATGGTCATCAGCCAGAAGCCCCAGATTTCCAGGCTCTGCGCACGAGCGTCAGGCGCTTCGCCGATGCCCCGCAGGCGCGGCATGGCGTAGCTGATCATGGTCATGACGATCATTGCGTAGGCGCCGTAGAAGGCCAGGTGGCCGTGTGCGGCGGTGAGCTGCGAGCCGTGGGTGTAGTAGTTCACCGGGGCCAGGGTATGCAGGAAGCCCCACACGCCGGCGCCGAGGAAGGCAGTCACGGTGGTGCCCAGCGCCCACAGGGCGGCGGCCTTGTTCGGGTGCTCGCGGCGGCGACGGTTCACCATGTTGAAGGCGAACAGCACCATGGCGAAGAACGGCAGCGGTTCCAGCGCGGAGAAGATCGAGCCCAGCCACAGCCAGACCTGCGGCGCGCCGATCCAGAAGAAGTGGTGGCCGGTACCGATGATGCCGGTGATAAGGGCCATGGCGATGATCACGTAGAGCCATTTCTCCACGACTTCGCGGTCGACGCCGGTGATCTTGATCAGCACGAAGGCCAGCATCGCACCCATGATCAGTTCCCACACGCCTTCCACCCACAGGTGCACGACCCACCACCAGTAGTACTTGTCGCGCGACAGGTTCTCCGGGTTGTAGAAGGAGAACAGGAAGAACACCGCCAGGCCCACCAGGCCGGTCATCATCACCACGCTGACGGCGGTCTTGCGGCCTTTGAGCATGGTCATGCCGATGTTGAAGAGGAAGCCCAGCGCCACCACCACGATGCCCATCTTGGTGATCGTCGGCTGTTCGAGGAACTCCCGGCCCATGGTCGGCAGCAGCTCGTTGTGGGTCAGCCTGGCGAGACCCGCGTAGGGCACGAGCAGATAGCCGAGGATGGTCAGCACCCCGGCGATGGCGAATACCCAGAACAGTACGATGGCCAGTTTCGGGCTGTACAGCTCGCGGTCGGCCTCCTCGGGGATCAGGTAGTAGGCCGCGCCCATGAAGGCGAACAGCAGCCAGACGATCAGCAGGTTGGTATGCACCATCCGCGCGACGTTGAACGGGATCGCCGGGAACAGGAAGTCACCGACCACGTACTGCATGCCCATGATCAGGCCGAAGACGATCTGCCCGACGAAGAGCATCAGGGCGAACACGAAGTACGGCTTGGCCACCGACTGCGAGGCGAATTTCAGATAGGGATTGCCCGGGTTCATGATCAACCCTCCTTGTTCGGCGGCCATTTGTTGGTATCGATCTTCGAGGTCCACAGCAGGAACGCCGCGAGGTCGGTGACCTCCTGGTCGCTGAGGTGGAACTGCGGCATCTGCCGGCGACCGGGAACGCCCAGCGGCTGCATCTTCATCCAGGCGGCGAGGAAGCTGCCGAAGGCCGCATCACCGCCACGGCGGATCGCGACGTTGCCCAGCTCCGGCGCAAAGTAGGCGCCTTCACCGAGAATCGAGTGGCAACCCACGCAGTTGTTCTGCTCCCACACCAGCTTGCCGCGCACCACCGACTCGGTGAGCTCACTCTGGTTGGTGCGCTTGGGGAAGGTGGTTTCGGTGTGATAGGTCAGGGCGAGGAACACCAGAAAGAAGAAAACGCCTCCTCCCAGGTAGATGTTCCTCGCCATACCTTTTGTGAATGTCTCTGACATGGGGCCCTCCTAGGTCACGGTCGGAGCCATTGTAGAAACCGTCCCTGGCCGCCTCGCTTGATGGCAATCAAGAAAGACCAATGCTTCTAGTCGGGTATTTTTCCTACATGAAATCAGGGAGTTGCATGTAGGACAAGGATCGTCCCGGTAACCACCAGCGGCCAGCCGAGCAGCAGCGATTGCCACAGCCGCGGGCCATGGCCGAGCTCCATGAAGCGCAGCACGATGAGCCATGCCTTGCCCAGGCCCAGCAGCAGGATCACCGCCACCGGCAACAGGGCATCGGGCGCGTGGTGACCGAGCCAGACGGCAGCAATGGACATCGGCAGCATCAGCAGCCAGGCGAGCAGCAGCGTGTTCACGAACCGGGCGCCAGCACGTAGACCAGCGGGAACAGCACCACCCAGACCAGGTCGACCATGTGCCAGTAGAGCGCGCCGGATTCCAGTCCACCCAGGGCATCGCCGCGGTAGGCGCCGCGCAGGCAGCGCAGCGTCATCCAGCCGAGGATCACCAGCCCCAGCAACACGTGCAGGAAGTGAAAGCCGGTGATCAGCCAGAACAGGGTGAAGAAGGTGCTGTATTCCAGGTCCAGCCCCTGCACGGCGAGGTGATGGTATTCGCCGGACTTGAGCGCTACGTGGACCAGCCCCAGCAGCACGGCAAACCCCAGCAGTGCAGCCGCGCGCCGCTGCCGGCCGTGGCGCACCTGCTCCACCGCCAGCGCCGCGCAGAAGCCGGCGGTAAGCAGTGTCAGGGTCAGCGCCAGGGCCGTGGACAGGTCCAGTTGCGCGCGGCCGGCGCGGAAACCTTCGACGTCCAGGTGCTGGGCCACGGCGAAGACGATGATGAGGATGGCGAAGACCGTCAGCTCGGCGAGGATGAACAACCACATCGCCAGGTCACCCGGCAGGTGCCGGGCATCGAGTGTCGCGTCAGGCGAAGTGGACATCGACCAGGTCCATCAGCGCGGCGACCGTGGCCTCATCGTCCGACAGCGGCTCGGCGAGCCCGGCGCGACAGGCATCGCGGGGCGCCACGCCGGCGTTGAGCAGCCGCGCGGTGAGCACCAGCAGGCGTGTCGAGCAGACTTCCTCCAGCTCCTGCCGGCCCAGCCGGCGCAGGGCCACGCCCAGCTGCGTCAGGCGTTGCGCCAGCTCAGGCGCGACCCCGGCCTCGCGGACGATGATCGCAGCCTCCGCTTCCGGCGCCGGGTAGTCGAAGCGCAGGGCGACGAAGCGCTGACGGGTGCTGGGTTTCATGCCCTTGAGCAGGTTCTGGTAACCGGGGTTGTAGGACACCACCAGCATGAAACCCGGCGGCGCCACCAGAGATTCGCCTGTGCGCTCGATGAACAGTTCGCGGCGATCGTCTGCCAGCGGGTGCAGCACGACCACCGTGTCCTGCCGCGCCTCCACCACTTCGTCGAGGTAGCAGATGCCCCCTTCGCGCACCGCGCGGGTCAGCGGGCCGTCCTGCCACCAGGTGCCGTCGCTGCCGATCAGGTGGCGGCCGACCAGGTCCGCTGCCGACAGGTCGTCGTGGCAGGCCACGGTGTACAGCGGCAGGTTCAGGCGCTGCGCCATGTGCTGGACGAAGCGGGTCTTGCCGCAGCCGGTCGGGCCCTTGATCAGCACCGGCATGCCCTGCGCGGACGCATGGGTGAACAACGCCACCTCGTTGCCGGTCGGCTGGTAGAAGAGCGGCGGATCGTTATGCGCGGGGGCGTTCATGGCGGGCGACTCTCGGTTGGCAGTTTTCGGCTCGCACGCTAGCCAGCCAGGCCCCCTGCCTCAAGCACGACGCGAAGAGTTCTTGATTGCCATCAAGCCGAGGCTGCTCGAGCCGCTCCTAGAATCGCCACAGACGCCGGGCGGGAAGCCGGCGAAAACGAACGGCGCCCCGAAGCGCCCAGCCTGTGAGGAGAGTATTCATGAACAAAGCCCTGGTTGCCCTGCTGTTCGGCGGCCTGCTGGTGCAGACCACCGCGATGGCCAGCACCGGCGAGGAACTGTTCAAGGCCAAGGCCTGCGTGGCGTGTCACGCCGTCAACAAGACGGTTGTCGGCCCGGCCTTCAAGGAAGTGGCGGCGAAGTACGGCGCCGATGGCGTGGCGCACATCAGCAACAGCATCAAGACCGGCAGCAAGGGCGTCTGGGGACCGATCCCGATGCCGGCCAACGCCGTCAGCCCGGACGAGGCCAAGACCCTCGCCGAATGGATAGTCACCCTCAAGTAGCGCCCTGCTGCGCGACCGGCACATTCAGAGTCGGTCGCTCCTCTCCAGCAACGCCAGGCAGGCATCGGCCGGCACCGGCTGGCTGATCAGGTAGCCCTGGATCTCGTCGCAACCGTGGGCGCGCAGGAAGCGCAGTTGCTCGGCGTGCTCGACGCCCTCCGCCACCACTTTCAGTTCCAGGCTGTGCGCCATGGCGATGATCGCACGGGTGATGGCCGCGTCCTCGCCGCGCTCCGACAGGTCGCGAATGAAGGTCTGGTCGATCTTCACGTAGTCCACCGGGAAGCGCTTCAAGTAGCTGAGCGAGGAATAGCCGGTGCCGAAGTCGTCGATGGCCAGCTTCACGCCCATCTCGCGCAGCTGGCGGAAGGTCGCGGTGACACTCTCGACGTTGTCCAGCAGCTGGCTTTCGGTGAGCTCCAATTCCAATAAATGCGACGGCAGCCCGGTTTCCTCCAGTACAGCGCGCACCAGGTCCACCAGATTGCCGGTGCGCAGCTGGTGCACCGAGAGGTTGACCGACACCCGCAGCTCGCGGCCCTGGCGCTGCCACGCGCGGGCCTGCTGGCAGGCGCGGCGCAGGACGAATTCGCCAATGGCACCGATCAGCCCGGTTTCCTCGGCCAGGCCGATGAAGTCGCTGGGCGGCACCATGCCCATCTCCGGATGGCGCCAGCGGACCAATGCCTCGGCGCTGTCCAGACGTTCGTTGGCGAGGTTCAGCTTGGGCTGGTAGTGCACGTCCAGCTGGCCCACTTCGATGGCCTTGCGCAGGCGGGTCTCCAGCTGCAGGCGCTCCAGGGTGCAGGCCTGCAGGTTGTCGGTGAAGAACTGGAAGGTGTTGCCGCCCAAGTGCTTGGAGTGCTGCATGGCCATGTTCGCCTGGCTCATCAGCGCGGAGATTTCCCAGGCGTTTTCCGGCAGCAGGCTGATGCCCACCGAGGCGCTGACCACCAGCTCATGGCCGCCCACGGTCATCGGCGTGCGCAGCTTGGCCAGCAGCCGGCTGGACAGCCGCGCCAGGGCCGCGAGACTGGCGTAGGAGTCGATCAGCACGGCGAACTCGTCGCCGGACAGCCGGGCGATGGTGTCGGCCTCCGGCACCGTCTGGGTCATGCGCCGCGACATCTGCCGCAGCAACTGGTCGGCGACCTCGTGGCCGAGGCTGTCGTTGAGCAGCTTGAAGCGGTCCAGGTCGATCAGCAGCAGCGCCGCCGTGCGGCCTTCCTGGCGCGCGCGCTGGCTGGCCTCGTGCAGGCGCTCCTTGAACAGCGTGCGGTTGGCCAGCCCGGTGAGTTCGTCGTAGTGCGAGAGGTAGCGCAGGCGCTCCTCGGCATCGCGGCGGGCAGTGAGGTCGGCGAAGAAGCCGACTACATGGGCCACCGCTCCCCGGCTGTCGCGCACCACGTTGAGCTGCAGCCACTGGGGGTACAACTCGCCGTTCTTGCGCGTCTCGATCAGCTCGCCCTGCCAGGTGCCCTGGCGCTCCAGCTCGGTGCGGATCGACTGGTAGCGCCGCAGGCTCTCCGCCGAGCCCATCAGCCGCGCGACGTTATGCCCCAGCAATTCCTCGCGGCGGTAGCCGGTGAGTGAGGTGAAGGCCTCGTTGATGGCGATCAGGCGGTAATCGGGGTCGAGGATGATGATGCCTTCGCTGGCGGCCTCGAACACCGTGGCGGCCAGGCGCTGTTCTTCCTCGCGGAGCTTGCGCGGGGAGATGTCGGCGCGGGTGCCGACCATCCGCGTGACCTGCCCGCGACCATCGCGCTCCATCACCCGGCCTCGGTCTTCGACCCAGACCCAATGGCCGGCGGCGTGGCGCACGCGGTATTCGATGCGGTAGCCGTCGGTGCGCCCCTTGAGGTGCTCGACCAGGGCGCGGCGCAGCAGCGGCACGTCGTCGGGGTGCAGGCGCGGGCGCAGGTCGTTGCGCACGCTCTTCACCGATTCCTGGGTGATGCCGAAGATTTCCTCCAGGTGCGAGTGGTGCACCTCATCGGTCAGCAGGTTCCAGTCCCACAGGCCCAACTCGCTGGCCTCCAGCGCCAGGGCCAGGCGCGCCTCGGTGTGGCTGAGCTTGGCGCTGCCCGCCTCCACTCGCTCCTGCAGCGCATCGCGGGCACGGCAGAGTTCGCGCTCGGCGCGGCGGCGCTGCTCGACTTCGTGCTCCAGGTCCTGGTTCAGCGCTTCGGTCTGCGCCTTGGCGCGCTCCAGGTGTGCCACCAGTGCCTGGGCCTGGAAACGCCGCAGCAGGCCGACGTGGACGACCCGATGAATCTGCCAGGCCACCACCAGCAGCGCAGCCAGCAGGATCACCCCGAGCACGCCCCAGCCCTGCTGCAACGGGTTATCGCTGATCAATAAATAGGCAATGGACGGAAACAGGCAGGGCAAGGCAAAGGTGAGAAAGGCCGGCAGGCTGACCGCGTAGGCGACGCTGGCGGACAGGATGGCCGCGGCGATCAGGCCGAACACCAGGGATTGCTGGAGGAAGGCATCCGGCGGGACCAGGGCGATAGCGGCGAAGGCCAGGGTCAGGCCCGAAGCCCCGGCGCCGAACAGGAAGGTGCGCTGCCAGTGCGGGCTGGCCTGGCGCTCGGCGGAAGCGGCATTGAAGGCCGAGACCTGGATCAGCCGCAGCACGGCCAGCAGCACCAGCCACACCAGCCAGCCGGCCAGCAGCCCCGGCTGCACGTAGTCCCACAGCAGCCCGGCGCAGGCCAGGCCATTGAGCAGCATGAGCAGGGTCGGCACCCGCGAGCCCTGGTAGAGCAGGCGCGTGCGTTCGACGGCAATTTCGTGAGCGTACTGCTGGCGGATCTCGGCATGGCTCACCGGGATCGCCGAAGGCTCTACATAAGCGGTCATAGGCGTTTTTCTTGTAGGTTCTGGCCTAGGCGTCGGCGGAGCATACCCGAGGAGGTAGCCCCACCCAAGCAGGATGATGGCAATTGGCTGCAAGCCCTCCCAACTTTCGTCGGGAAGACGCCGGACGGCGGCCCGGTTTGCCGGGGAAAACCGCCCGTCGGTAGAATGCCTCCCCATGAACGATGACATCTCCTACCTGCTCAACTCCCTCAATGACCCGCAGCGCCAGGCCGTAGCCGCGCCGCTGGGGCGCCAGCGCGTGCTCGCCGGCGCCGGATCCGGCAAGACCCGCGTGCTGGTGCACCGTATCGCCTGGCTGATCCAGGTCGAGAACGCCTCGCCGCACAGCATCCTGGCCGTGACCTTCACCAACAAGGCCGCCGCCGAGATGCGCGCGCGGATCGAGCAGTTGCTGGGGATCAACCCGGCGGGCATGTGGGTCGGCACCTTCCACGGCCTGGCGCATCGCCTGCTGCGCGCGCACTGGCAGGAAGCCGGGTTGCCGGAGAACTTCCAGATCCTCGACAGCGACGACCAGCTGCGCCTGGTCAAGCGCGTGGTGCGCGAGATGGGGCTGGACGAGCAGCGCTGGCCGCCGCGCCAGGCGCAGTGGTTCATCAACGGCCAGAAGGACGAGGGCAACCGCCCGCAGAACATCCAGGCCGGCGGCGACCTCTACCTGTCGACCATGGTCAGCGTCTACCAGGCCTACGAAGACGCCTGCGCCCGCGCCGGCGTCGTCGACTTCGCCGAACTGCTGCTGCGCTCGCTGGACCTCTGGCGCGACCGCCCGAGCCTGCTGGAGCACTACCAGCGACGCTTCCGCCACATCCTGGTGGACGAGTTCCAGGACACCAACGCCGTGCAATACGCTTGGCTGCGCTTCCTCGGCAAGGGCGGCGAGAGCCTGATGGTGGTGGGCGACGACGACCAGTCGATCTACGGCTGGCGCGGCGCGAAGATCGAGAACATCCAGCAGTTCGGCGATGACTTCGCCGGCACCGAGGACATCCGCCTGGAGCAGAACTACCGCTCCACCGGCACCATCCTGAAGGCCGCCAACGCGCTGATCGCCAACAACAGCGGGCGCCTGGGCAAGGAATTGTGGACCGACGGCGTCGACGGCGACCCGATCACCCTGTACTCGGGCTTCAACGAGCACGACGAGGCGCGCTACATCGTCGAGACCATCGAGGACGCCCTGCGCAAGGATGGTCTGAAGCGAAGCGAAATCGCCATCCTCTACCGCTCCAACGCCCAGTCCCGCGTACTGGAAGAGGCGCTGCTGCGCGAGAAGATCCCCTACCGCATCTACGGCGGCCAGCGCTTCTTCGAACGCGCCGAGATCAAGAACGCCCTGGCCTACCTGCGGCTGATCCGCCTGCGCGACGACGACGCCGCGCTGGAGCGGGTGATCAACGTGCCGCCGCGCGGCATCGGCGAGAAGACTGTCGAGGCGATCCGCAACGCCGCACGCCTGAACGGCACCTCCATGTGGCGCGCGATCAACGACGTGATCGCCGCCAAGGCCGTGGCCGGCCGCGCCGCCAGCGCGCTGAACGGTTTCTTGGAAACCGTTGACCTGCTCGCGGTGAAAGTGGAAGGCATGCCGCTGCACCAGATGACCCAGATCGTCATCGAGCAGTCCGGCCTGGTCACCTACCACAAGGAAGAGAAGGGCGAGAAAGGCCAGGCCCGGGTGGAAAACCTGGAAGAACTGGTCAGCGCCGCCCGCGCCTTCGAGACCCCGGACGACGAGGACACCCCGCCGCTGGTGGCCTTCCTCGACCACACCGCGCTGGAGTCCGGCGACACCCAGGCCGACGCCTTCGAGGACAGTGTGCAGCTCATGACGCTGCACAGCGCCAAGGGCCTGGAGTTCCCGCTGGTGTTCCTCGCCGGCGTGGAAGAAGGGCTGTTCCCGCACAAGATGAGCCTGGAAGAACCCGGCCGCCTGGAAGAGGAACGCCGCCTGGCCTATGTGGGCATCACCCGCGCCATGCACCGCCTGGTCATGACCTACGCAGAAACCCGCCGCCTGTACGGCAGCGAGACCTACAACAAGGTCTCGCGCTTCGTCCGCGAAATTCCGCCGAGCCTGATCCAGGAAGTACGCCTGTCCAACTCGGTGAGCCGCCCGCTCTCGGGCAACCAGCGCAGCGGCAACCTGTTCAGCGGCGCCAGCGTGCCGGACACCCCGTTCAGCCTCGGCCAGTCCGTGCGCCACCCGCTGTTCGGCGACGGCGTGATCCTCAACTTCGAAGGCTCCGGCGCCCAGGCACGGGTGCAGGTGAACTTCGGCAGCGAGGGAAGCAAGTGGCTGATGATGGGTTACGCGAAGCTGGAAGCGATCTGACAGCTCTTTTGTAGGAGCGAGCTTGCTCGCGAACGGATTCACCGGCAGCTCTGGTGCCACAACGTTCGCGAGCAAGCTCGCTCCTACAGGTCACTGCCACTCGATTCGGCAGCCCTGCGCCGGCGGATAACGCTGGCGCGTTACTCGCCCTACGACTGACGGGACCGCGCCGGATTCACGGCTTTCGTAGGAGCGGACTCCGTCCGCGATAGCTCACAGCGAGCTCGGAACATCGCGGACAAAGTCCGCTCCTACGCCCGGTTCAGCTAAGGCATCAATGAGGATGCCCGCCACCGTTCTGCTCGAAGGTCTCGATCAGCGCCACCTGCATCCGCGAATGCACGCGGATGAACCAGCGCCAGAACACCGCGATCACCAGTGCGGCGATCAGCGCCACCACCACCAGCAGCTCACCCGGCGGCAGGATGCTCGAACTGAGCGCCGCCAGCAGCAGCATCATGCCGCCCAGCGACAGCAACGGGATCAATTCGGAAATCACCCGACGCACGCGGGCCGTATGGCGGCCGGCGCTTTCCGCCTTCACGCCCATTTCCGCCAGCAGCATGGCCAGCGCCTTGAGCTTGCGATAGGCGGCGATCAGGAACGGCAGCGACAGCAGCAGCGCGGCACCCCAGATCAGCGCCTTGTGCAGCGCTTCGGGCTCGACGAACTGCGCCAGCCACTGGCCGATCTGCCCGGCGAAAAACGCCAGGCCGAAGAAGATGCCGATCACCAGGGTCAGGTTGACCCCGACCTGCAGCAGGATTCGGCGGATCAGGCTGGCGAGGATAGCCTTGTCGCCCCGCGGCTTGATGCTGCGCAGCCACTCACCATAGAGGCTGAACACCCGCACCATGGGTGACGGCAGGCTGCGGCCCAGGTACAGCGCCAGTGGGTCGGCGGAGCGGATCAGGTAGGGCGTCAGCAGCGTGGTGATGGCCGACACGCCGACCACCACCGGGTAGAGGAAGTCACTGGTCACGCCCAGGCTCATGCCCAGCGCGGCGATGATGAAGGAGAACTCGCCGATCTGCGAAAGGCCCATGCCCACGCGCATCGAGGTGCGCCCGTCGTTGCCGGCAATGAAGGCGCCGGCGCCGCAGGAGATCAGTTTGCCGGCCACCACCACCAGGGTGATCACCAGGATCGGCGCGGCATAGTCCACCAGCACCTTGGGGTCGATGGTCAGGCCGATGGCGACGAAGAAGATCGCGCTGAACATGTCGCGCACCGGCTCCATCAGACGCTCGATCTGGATCAGCTGGCGCGACTCGGCCATGATCGCGCCGATCAGGAAGGCACCCAGGATCATGCTGTATTCCAGCTTCACCACCAGCAGGCAGAAGCCGAAGCACAGGCCGAGCACCGTCACCAGCAGCATCTCGTTGCTTTCGAATTTCGCCACGTAGGCCAGCAGGCGCGGCACCAGCAGGATTCCGACGACCAGCGCGACGACCATGAACAGGCTCAGCTTGCCAACCGTGGAGAACACCTGGTCGGCCTCCACCGTGCCGCTCACGGCAATGCCGGAGAACAGCGCGATGATGCCGATGCCGAGGATGTCCTCGATGATCAGCACGCCGAAGATCAGCTGGGCGAAGCGCTCGTTCTTCATCTTCAGGTCGCCCAGCACCTTGATGATGATGGTGGTGGAAGACATCGCCAGGATCGCGCCGAGGAACAGCGAATCCATGGTGCTCCAGTCGAACAGGCGGCCGATCTCGAAGCCGGCCCAGATCATCAGGGTGATTTCCAGGAACGCGGCGATGAACGCCGTGGCGCCGACCTGGAACAGCTTGCGCAGGGAGAATTCCAGCCCCAGGCAGAACATCAGGAAGATCACCCCCAGTTCGGCGAGGGTCTTGATCGTATCCTCGTCGTGCACCAGGGCGAACGGCGGGGTGTGCGGGCCGATGATCACCCCGGCGATGATGTAGCCCAGCACCACCGGCTGCTTGAAGCGGTGGCAGAGGATGGTGACGAAACCGGCGATCAGCATGATCACCGCGAGGTCCTGGATGAAGTCGATGGCATGCATGGTCGGCGGTCCTCGCGGCGTGGGGTCAGGGGATCGCGCGGCTGACGGCCTCGCTCAGCGAAGCCTACCATCCGAGCCTTCCGACAGGCGGCTCTGAAAGAATCAGTAACAGACTGATTTGGAAAGGGATTCAACCGCCCCCATATCAGGGGTCGGGCCCGGACAGGGCAACAGCACGAAACAAAATCCGGCTGGCCCTCACCGGCCCCGGCCTGCAACATGACGTGCGTCGTATACCAACCAAGAGAATGACAACGATGAAGCGCTTTCTCAGCCTTGCCATGGCCTTCTGTGTCGCCGTGACGCTCAGCCTCGACGTCAACGCCGCCAAACGTTTCGGTGGCGGCAAGAGCATGGGCTCTGCGCCGAGCCACCAGACCCGCCAGGCGCAACCCAACGCCGCCCCGAATTCCTCGACTGCCGCCGGCCCGGCCGCGACCGGTGCCGCCGCAGGCGCTGCCGGCGCCGCTGCCAAGAGCGGTGCTTCGCGCTGGCTCGGCCCGCTGGCCGGCCTCGCCGCCGGTGGCCTGCTCGCCTCCATGTTCATGGGCGACGGCTTCCAGGGCATGCAGTTCCTCGACATCCTGATCATCGCGCTGATCGCCTTCATCGCGTTCCGCTTCATCGCTTCGCGTCGCCGCCAGCAGCAGGGCCAGCAGCCCGCCATGGCCGGCGGCCATGCGCCGATGCAGCGTGAAATGCCGGCTGCTCCGCCGTCGATCTTCGGTGGCGCCTCGCGTCCGGTGATGGACAGCCGCCCGGTGATCAACGCCCCGAGCTGGTTCGATGAAACCCGTTTCATCGGCGCGGCCCGCGAGCACTTCATGTCCCTGCAGCAGCACTGGGATTCCAACGAGATGGACAAGATCGCCGAGTTCGTCACCCCGCAGATGCTGCAGTTCCTCAAGCAGGAACGCGCTGACCTGGGCGACGGCTACCAGTCCACCTACATCGACAACCTCGACGTGCAGCTCGAGGGCGTGGACGACCAGGCCGAGAAGACCATCGCCACCCTGACCTTCAGCGGCGTGTCGAAGTCCTCGCGCTTCGACCAGGGCGAACCCTTCAGCGAAAGCTGGCGCATGGAGCGTGCCCAGGGCGACAACCAGCCCTGGCTGGTGGCTGGCATCCGCCAGAACTGACCCTGCACGTGAAGAAGAAGCCCGGCGATTGCCGGGCTTTTTCGTTTCCGCACATCGGGCACGGGCATGCCCTCCCCCCCGCCGCTCGTCCGGACGGCGCCCGCGCAGTGGTCTTGCGCGGAGGGCCGGCTACTACTGTATAAAGCGCGCCATTCGTCGAATATAGAGAGGCCCCGTCTGTGGAAGATGTGATCGAGAAACTGCGTGAAGCGAACGAGCCGGTTCCGGTACCGCTGGAACTGCCCGACGAAGAACTGCTGGTGGAGATCGAGGAAGCGCTGCTGATCGGCATTCCGTCGGAATTCCGCGAATTCCTCCTGCTGGTCAGCGACGTCGTTTATGGCCGCCTGGAACCCGTCACGGCGACCGATCCACAGTCCCACACCTACCTGCCGGAAGTCGCAGCCGTGGCCTGGGCCAATGGCCTGCCGCGCGAGCTGATTCCGCTCTGCGCCGATGGTGACGACTACTACGCGGTCGCCGAGGACGGCGAGGTGATTCTCTGGGCCGACGGCGAGCTCACCGAGGAAACCTGGGACTCCGTCTGGACCTGGGCACGCGACGTATGGCTCGATACTTGAAGCCCCATGTCGGAATTTCCTGAAACTTCCATGGTCACACAGGCAACCCAGCGTACCTCCAGCCCTTGCTGCCCGGGCGGGTACGATGCCCCGTGGAGAAACTATGAAGTTGAAAGCCTTGTTCACCTGCCTGTTGCTGCTCGGCCTCGCCGGATGTGCCGACAAGGCTGTGGTGACGCTGCAGGACGGCAGCGAAATCCTGGTGAAGGATCACTCCGACTACGACAAATACAATGACTACTACGAGTTCGAGCAGTTGAACGGCGAGACGATCCTGATCAAGAAGGACAACGTCCGCTTCATCAAGACCCCCTGAAGGGCGCCCTAGCGCGCCCCGAGCCTTCCCCCGCTTTCCAGCTCCAGCAGATTGAGCAGGTACTGGCCGCAGTAGCCCAGGTCCTGTTCGATGGCCTTGCGCGCGCCTGCGCCATCGCCGCGCTCCAGCGCCTGCAGGGTGTCTTCGTGGAAGTCGTTGAGGCGCAGTGACAGGTCGGCCTCGGTGAACAGCCGGTTGAAGAACGGCCCGACCTGCAGCCACAGCGCCTCGATCATGCGCAGCAGCGTGGGATTGCCACAGGCGCGGTAGAGCGTCAGGTGGAACAGGCTGTTGGCTTCCAGATAGCCATGGACGTCACGGGCATTCAGCGCGCTTTCCATGCGCTCGGTGCAATCGCGCAGCACGGCCATGTCGGCGGGCCGCAGGTGCCGGGCCGCATCCTCTACCGCCAGCCCCTCCAGGGATTGCCGCACCTGCAGGATCTGCAGGTAGCGCTCGCGGGTCATCACCGGCACCCGTAGCGAGCGCTGCGGCTCACCTTCCAGCGCGCCCTCGGCCACCAGTCGTTGCAGGGCGGCGCGGACCGGCATCGGGCTGGTGCCCCATTCATCGGCCAGGTCGCGGATCTTGAGCCGCTCGCCGGGCTGGAAGCGCCCGCTCAGAAGGGCCTGGCGCAGGTTCTGGTAGAGCTGTTCCTGAAGGTTGTCGGCCATGGTTTCACTCCCGCCCGGCCGGCGGCGCCGGCAGTTGGGCGAAGGTCAGGCTGCAGTCGTGCTTCATCTCGCTTATCCCTTGTTTTCGATCAGACAGTTGCCGCCATCCACCACCAGCACTTCGCCGGTGATGTAGCTGGCTTCGGGCGAGGCCAGGAAGGCGATGGCGGCCGCCACCTCCTCCGGTCGCCCGGAACGACCCAGCGGCGTGCGCCGCCCGGCCTGGATTTCTTCTTCGCTGCTGGAGCCGGTGGCGATCCAGCCGGGCGCTACGCTGTTCACCGTCACCCCGCGCTGCGCCACTTCCAGCGCCAGCCCCATGCTCATGCCGAGCATCCCGGCCTTGGCCGCGCTGTAGGCCGACTCGCCCGGATTGCTGGCCCGCGTGCCGGTGGTGGAGCTGACGTTGACGATGCGCCCGTAGCCGCGCTCCAGCAT
The DNA here is from genome assembly GCF_012971725.1 of Pseudomonas multiresinivorans. Taxonomy (NCBI): domain Bacteria; kingdom Pseudomonadati; phylum Pseudomonadota; class Gammaproteobacteria; order Pseudomonadales; family Pseudomonadaceae; genus Pseudomonas; species Pseudomonas multiresinivorans. Next base: position 711,434 of record NZ_CP048833.1, on the reverse strand, counting down.
GCCCGGCAGCAATGCGCGGGTGAGCAGGAAGGCGCTGGTCAGGTTGCGCGCCAGCGACAGGTTCCAGGTCGCCAGGTCCATCGCCGCGAGTTCGGCGAAGGGTTCAGGGCTGCCCTGCATGGCCATGCCGGCGTTGTTCACCAGCACGTCTACCCTTCCCCATTGCGCCTGCGCCCATTCGGCCAGGCGGCGGACATCGCCTTCGTCCGTCAGGTCGGCCGGTAGCGCGCGGACGTCGAAGCCTTCGCCGCACAGCTCTTCTGCCCGCAGCAGGACGCGCTCGCTGCTGGCGGTGAGCAGCAGCTTCACCCCGTTGCTCGCCAGGCGGCGGGCACAGGCGAAACCGATGCCGGATTCACTGCCGGCGCCGCTGACCAAGGCTACCTGGCCTGTCCAGGGCGATTCATTCGTGATGTCATTCATAGCTTACTATCCATTCTGTGATCACAGAATTCGTTACAGGGCAGATTATCAGGCAGACGATTCGCTGTATTGACATTTTTGTGATCACAAATGGAAGATGTGCGAAATAACAAACGAGGTGTGCAACATGACCGCCAGCGGAATCGCCCAACCGGCCGTGGATCTCTTCACCGCCCGCGAGCGCCAGCGCTTCCTGGAACAGAATCCCAAGTCCGTCGCCCTTGCCGAGCGAGCGCACAAGTCGCTGTACGCCGGCGTGCCGATGCACTGGATGGCCGACTGGTCCACGCCCTGCCCGCTGTTCGTCGAACGCGCCCAGGGCGCTCGCTTCTTCGACGTGGACGGCCATGACTACGTGGACTTCTGCCTCGGCGACACCGGCAGCATGTTCGGCCACTCGCCGGCACCGATCGCCCGCGCCCTCGCCGAACAGGGCGCGCGCGGCCTGACCACCATGCTCCCCGGCGAAGACGCGGTGGTCTGCGGCGAACTGCTCGCCGCGCGCTTCGGCCTGCCTTACTGGCAGGTAACCGCTACCGCCACCGACTCCAACCGCTATGTGCTGCGCTGGGCCCGCGCGGTGACCAAACGCAAGACCCTGCTGGTATTCGACGGCTGCTACCACGGCACCGTGGACGACGTGATGGTGCGCTACCGCGACGGCGAAACCGTGCATCGCTCCGGCCTGGTCGGCCAGGCCTACGACCTGACCCAGCACAGCCGTTCCATTCCCTTCAACGACGTCGAGGCGCTGGAAGCCGCGCTGGCCCAGGGCGACGTCTGCGCCCTGCTGTGCGAGCCGGCGATGACCAACATCGGCATGGTCCTGCCCGATCCGGGCTTCATGCAGAAGTGCCGCGAGCTGACGCGCAAGTACGGTTCGCTGCTGATCATCGACGAAACCCACACCATCTCCACCAATATCGGCGGCTGCACCCAGCTGTGGAACCTCGACCCGGACTTCTTCGTGGTCGGCAAGCCGATCGCCGGCGGCGTGCCCTGCGGCATCTTCGGCTGCAGCGCGGAGATGGCCGAACGCATGGCCGCCTCGCGCAAGAGCGCCCAGGAAGACAGCCATGGCCACGGCCACAGCGGCATGGGCACCACGCTCTCGGCCAACGCCCTGGCCATGCACTGCATGCGCGCCAACCTGGAACAGGTGATGACCCAGGCGGCCTACGACCACATGCTGCCGCTGGCCAAGCGCCTGGCCGACGGCTTCCGCGCCCTGATCGCCAAGCACGGCCTGAAGTGGTCGGTGACCGAGCTGGGTGCGCGCAGCGAGTTCCAGTTCTGCCCCGTCTCCCCGCGCACCGGCGCCGAAGCCGAAGCGGCGTTCCACGACGAGCTGCAAATGGCCCTGCACCTGTACCTGATCAACCGCGGCATCCTGATCACGCCGTTCCACAACATGACCCTGTGCTGCCCGGACACCACCGCCGCGGACGTGGATCGCCTGATCGAGACCCTCGATGCCGGCATCACCGAGCTGCTGGCGATCCCCGGCGCGCGTGAGGCCTGATCGAAACTCCCCCTGTAGGAGCGAGCTTGCTCGCGAACCCGCCCCGCAGCGGATTTGCAAAAGAGCGTTCGCGAGCAAGCTCGCTCCTACGAAAAGCATTCTGCGGCGCGCCGAGCGCCACCGAGGACCACCATGCAATTCGCCGATCGAAAGGAAGCCGAAGCCTTCCTCGCCGCCCACCCGGACGTGCGCAGCATCGAACTCTTCATCATCGACTCCAACGGCATCCCGCGCGGCAAGCTGCTGCACCGCGACGAGCTGCTGGCGATCTACGACAACGGCCGCCCGCTGCCCAGCTCGATCCTCGCGCTGACCGTGCAGGGCGAAGACGTCGAAGGCACCGGGCTGGTCTGGGAAGTGGCCGACGCCGACTGCTGGACCTACCCGCTGCCCGGCAGCCTGACCCTGCAGCCCTGGCGCAGCTCGCCCACCGGCCAGTTGCAGGTGAGCATGCACCCGACCCAGGGCCTGCCGGCCACCCCCGCCGACCCGCGCCAGGCGCTGTCGCGCGTGGTCGACCGGCTGAAGGCCGACGGCTTCCACCCCGTGATGGCGGTGGAGCTGGAGTTCTACCTGCTGGACAAGCAGCGCGACGCCAACGGCCGCCCGCAGCCAGCGCTGCAGATGAACGGCATCCGCCCGGAAGCGCCGCAGGTCTACGGCGTCTATGAGCTGGAACAGCTGCAGCCGTTCCTCGACGACCTCTACGCCGCCTGCGAAGTGCAGGGCCTGCCCGTGCGCACGGCGATTTCCGAATACGCGCCGGGCCAGGTCGAGCTGACCCTGGAGCACCGCTTCGACGTCATGCAGGCCATCGACGAAGGCGTGCGCTACAAGCGCCTGGTGAAGGGCGTGGCGAACAAGCACGGGCTGCAGGCCTGCTTCATGGCCAAGCCGTTCGGCGATCGCGCCGGCTCCGGCATGCACCTGCACGTCAGCCTGGCGGATGCCGAGGGCAACAACCTCTACGCCAGCGAAGACATTCACGGCACCCCGCTGCTGCGCCACTCCATCGGCGGCATGATGGCGCGCCTGCTGGATTCCCTGGCGATCTTCTGCCCCAACGCCAACTCCTTCCGCCGCTTCCAGGCCAACAGTTATGCACCGCTGGCCAAGAGCTGGGGCGTTAACAACCGCACCGTGTCGTTCCGCGTGCCCGGCGGCCCGGCCAAGAGCCGGCACATCGAGCACCGCATCTGCGGCGCCGATGCCAACCCGTACCTCGCGGCGGCGGCGATCCTCGCGGCGATCCACGAAGGCATCCGCGAGCAGATCGATCCGGGCGCGCCCATCGTCGGCAACGGCTACGAACAGGCCACCGAATTCCTCCCCACCGACTGGCTCACCGCGTTGCGCGCGCTGGAATCCTCCACCTGGGCTCGCGAGGCGCTGGGCGAGGAATTCCTCAAGGTGTTCCTGGCGATCAAGTGGGAAGAGTTCCGCCAGTTCATGGGCGAAGTCGGCGAGCAGGATTGGCGCTGGTACCTGCACCACGCCTGATCGGCGGAAAAAAGACGGCTCTTGTAGGAGCGAGCTCGCTCGCGAACGCCTCCGCGCCGGAGCTTGTTCGCGAGCAAGCTCGCTCCTACAGGGCAACGACCCGCGGGGATTCCGATCGGCTCACCCGCTGACACGCGAAAGTCTTACGAAAAATTTACCCTGCCAGAGTGAAGATTCTGGTCTTTTCTTGGTCTGTAGTTGCACGGAGCGCCTGAGCGCTCCGCGATCGATGCGGCGCCCGCCGGTCTGCCTGCCGGCCGCCGTCCTCTCTCAGGCAGGGAGAACCCGTAGACAATGAGCACTCCCGTCGTACTGATCACCGGCGCTGCCGGTGGCCTCGGAAAAGCCATCGCCAAACGTTTCGCCCAAAGCCACTGGCGCATCGCCGCCACCGACGTGGACAAAGCCGGCCTGCATGCGCTCAACGCCCAGGTACCGCTGGACGCCACCGCCGTCGGCGATTTGCGACGAGCCGATAACTGCCACAGCCTGATGTCCGACATCCTCGCCCGCACCGGCCGCCTCGACGCCCTGGTGAACGCTGCCGGCGTCTGGCGCGAAGGCCCGGTGGAGGACTTCAACGAGGACGACTTCGACCTGGTCATGGGGGTCAACCTCAAAGCGGCGTTCTACATGTGCCAAGCCGCGACGCCCTACCTCAAGGAAAACCACGGCAGCATCGTCAATATCTCCAGCGACTCCGGCCGCCAGGCCTATCGCGGCTCCGCGGCCTACTGTGCGAGCAAGGCAGCGCTGACCATGCTCACCCGCACGCTGGCCCTGGAACTCGCCGAATCCGGCGTGCGGGTCAACGCCATCTCGCCGGCCGACATCGCCACGCCGATGCTCGACTACCAGGCCGAACGCTATGGCCAAGGCAACCCGGCGGCCTACAAGCGCGAGCTGCTGAAGGATTATCCACAGGGCAAGGTGGCGCGCTTCATCCGTCCGGAGGAAGTCGCCGAGCTGGTCTGGTACCTCTGCAAGCCGGAATCCGAAGCCATCACCGGTGCGGATCTGGCCATCGACTTCGGCCTCTCGGCCGGGCGCTGAAGCGCAGCGACGTGAACAACGGGCGGCCAGAGGTCGCCCGTTTTCGTTCAGGGCGTTGATCGAACGGCGGATGCACCGCTGGCGGATGGTCCACTGGCGCTGCTGGTCAATCAGGGATATAGAAAAAACTGTGTCGCCAGCCGCACTCGGGTTGTCCAGAGTGAGGCCCTTTCCTTTTCCCCAGACAATTCCGAAGAGAATTCCATGGAACCTGGCAACCACCAGCTCAGCATGACCGTCCTGATGACCCCCGACATGGCCAACTTCTCCGGCAATGTCCACGGTGGCACCCTGCTCAAGTACCTCGACGAAGTCGCCTACGCCTGCGCCAGCCGTTTCGCCGGCTATTACGTGGTGACGCTCTCGGTCGACCAGGTGATTTTCCGCGAGCCGATCCACGTCGGCGAACTGGTCACCTTCCTCGCCTCGGTGAACTACACCGGCCGCACCTCCATGGAGATCGGCGTGAAAGTGGTGACCGAGAACATCCGCGAGAAGTCCGTGCGCCACACCAACAGCTGCTTCTTCACAATGGTGGCGCTGGACGACGAGCGCAAGCCGATCGTCGTGCCGCAACTCGATCCGCAGACCAAGGACGAGAAACGTCGCTTCGCCCAGGCGCAACAGCGTCGGCAAATTCGCCAGGAGCTGGAACAGCGCTACAAGGAGCTTCGCGACGAATGACGGACGTTCGCGACATTTCCTGAAAAGAAATCCCGCGTGTCGTGGAAATTTCCCAATGCGTCAACAGGTTACCCTTGCGTGAAAGCAAGGTAGGAAATCATTACTACGCCTAAACTTTTCACACGCGGGTTTGCCCCCGTGACCCACCGTCGAGCGGCCAGGTGCTGATACGCAGTCCGGCCGCTCCCTGAGTGCCCGGAGCCCAGACCATGCATCACACCCCGTTACTGACCACCCTCGCCGTCGGCTTCGTGCTGGCCTTCGTCCTCGGCGCCCTGGCCAACCGCCTGCGTATCTCGCCGCTGGTGGGCTACCTGCTCGCCGGCGTGCTGGCCGGGCCGTTCACCCCCGGCTACGTCGCCGACCAGGCACTGTCCGTGGAAATCGCCGAACTGGGCGTGATCCTGCTGATGTTCGGCGTCGGCCTGCACTTCTCGCTCAAGGACCTGCTGTCGGTGAAAGCCATCGCCATCCCCGGTGCGGTGGTGCAGATCGGCGTCGCCACCCTGCTCGGCCTGGGCCTTGCGTGGATGATGGGCTGGAACTTCGGCGGGGGGCTGGTCTTCGGCCTGGCGCTGTCGGTGGCCAGTACCGTCGTGCTGCTGCGCGCGCTGGAGCAGCGCCAGCTGATCGACACCAAGCGCGGGCGCATCGCCATTGGCTGGCTGATCGTCGAGGACCTGGCGATGGTTCTCACTCTGGTCCTGCTGCCGGCGCTGGCCGGCTCCCTGGGCGGCACCTCCGACGGTGGCGACGGCGGCCTGCTGATGCCAATCCTGCTGACCCTGGGCAAGGTTGCCGCCTTCGTCGCGGTGATGATTGTCGGTGGCCGGCGCTTCGTGCCCTGGGTGCTGGAGCGCGTGGCCAAGACCGGCTCGCGCGAGCTGTTCACCCTCGCCGTGCTGGCCATAGCCCTGGGCATCGCCTACGGCTCGGCGGTGATCTTCGGCGTCTCGTTCGCCCTCGGCGCCTTCTTCGCCGGGATGATCCTCAACGAGTCCGAGCTGAGCCACGAGGCCGCCGAGAACTCGCTGCCGCTGCGCGACGCCTTCGCCGTGCTGTTCTTCGTCTCGGTGGGCATGCTGTTCAACCCGGCGATCCTGGTCCAGGAACCGCTGCCGGTGCTGGCGACCTTCCTGGTCATCGTCTTCGGCAAGTCGGTCGCTGCCTATGTCATCGTGCGCATGTTCGGCCATCCCAACAGTACCGCGCTGACGATCGCCGCCAGCCTGGCGCAGATTGGCGAGTTCTCCTTCATCCTGGTCGGCCTGGGCGTGACCCTTAACCTGCTGCCCGAAGCCGGTCGCGACCTGGTACTGGCCGGCGCGATTCTGTCGATCCTGGTCAACCCACTGCTGTTCATCGCCATCGACCGCCTGCAGGCGCGCCAGGAGCAGAAGGCCGAGAGCGAGCCCGGCGTGGTCCAGGTGGAGCCCCAGGACCTGCCGCCGCCGGTGCTGGAGCACAACCACGCCATCCTCATCGGCCACGGCCGCGTCGGCGCGCTGGTGAGCGAACGGCTGCGCAAGGACAAGGTGCCGGTGGTGGTCATCGAGGACAAGCGCGAGAAGGCCGCCGAACTGCGCGAGCACGGCCTCTGCGTGGTGGTGGGCAATGCCGCCAATCCCGATGTGCTGACCCAGGCCAACATCACTTCGGCGCGCTGGCTGCTGATCGCCATTCCCAACGGCTTCGAGGCCGGGACCATTGCCAGCCACGCGCGGGCGATCAACCCGGACCTGGACATCATCGCCCGCGCCCACTTTGACGCCGAGGTGGATTACCTGGAGCAGAATGGCGCCAGCCTGGTGATCATGGGCGAGCGCGAAATCGCCCGCGGCATGGTCGAGCGGGTCGAACGCGAGGACGCCGCCCCGGCGCCGGGCGACGACCACCTGCCGCAGTCGGCCTGACGCCATGCTGCGCCGGCTGTACGACTGGACCATGCGCCTGGCGGGCCATCCGCGGGCGGAGCTGGCGCTGGGCGGAGTGACCTTCGCCGAGAGCTCGTTCTTCCCCATCCCGCCGGATGCGCTGCTGGTGCCGATGGTGCTGGCCAACCGCGCCAAGGCCTGGCGCTACGCGGCGATCTGCATCGTCAGTTCGGTGCTGGGCGGCATCGCCGGCTACTTCATCGGCCTGCTGCTGTTCGAGACGGTGGGCCAGGCGATCCTCGCCTTCTATGGCCTGCAGGAGAACTTCGCCGAGGTCGCCGAGCGCTACAACGAGCTCGGCTGGCTGATGGTGCTGCTGGGCGGCGGCTTCACCCCGCTGCCCTACAAGCTGATCACCCTGACCAGCGGGGTGACCCAGCTCGATCTCGTCCTGTTCATCGCCCTGAGCGTGGTGGCGCGTACCCTGCGCTTCGCAGCGACCTGCGCCCTGCTGTTCTGGGCCGGCCCGGCGCTGCGCGAGGCCATCGAGAAACGCCTGGGGCTGGCGTTCGGCCTGCTCACCGCGATGGTGGTGGGCGGCTTGCTGCTGGGCAAGTACATGCTCTGAGGCGGCAGGCGGCAGGCGGCAGGCGGCAGGCGGCAGGCGGCAGGCGGGATTGTGTAGGAGCGAGCTTGCTCGCGAACCGCCCAGCGCCAAAGCTGCCGGGAGATCTGTTCGCGAGCAATAACGATGGCGTCCCCCTCACTCCTACAGCTCAGGTTCCGGCGCAGTGGCCTGCCCTCTCCCCAGCCCTCTCCCTGAAGGGAGAGGGAGCCGTCCGGCGTCCGGCAGCTCGACAGAGTCAGCCGGCGAGCTTCTGACTGTTCTGCAGCTCAGGACAGTCCCCTCTCCCTTCAGGGAGAGGGTTAGGGAGAGGGAAATCCCCAGCACCAGGTAACAGGCAAAGACCGTTGTTCCGGCAAGGGAAGTCGGAGAATCACCCCAGCTTCACCGCCTCGAACTTCACCCGCGGATGGGCGATGCGGTCCTGGGCGCGCACCAGCTCCAGCTCGTAGCTGCCGCAGGCCTGGGTCTCCAGCAACACTTCATGCACCGCGGCGGCGCAGAATTCGAAGGCGCTGCGCAGATCGTCACCCAGCAGCAGGCGGGCAAGGAACAGGCCCGAGGTCAGGTCACCCACGCCTACCGGCTGGCGCGGGAAGGCCAGCAGCGGGCGGCGCAGGTGCCAGGTCTCGTCGAGGGTCACCAGCAGCATCTCGAAGGCATCCGCCGGCTTGCCGGGGTAGTTCAGGTGCTTCACCAGGATCGCCTTCGGGCCACGCACGAGGAGGCCACAGGCCATCGCCGCGCAATCTTCCAGGGAGGTCGGCTGGCGGTCGCAGAAGCTGTCCAGCTCCAGCTGGTTCGGGCACAGATAGTCGGCCACGGCGGCGGCTTCGTGGAGCAGGAATTCACCGACTTCCGGGGCGACGATGCAGCCCTTTTCCGGATGGCCCATCACCGGGTCGCACAGGTACACCGCACGCGGGTTCACCTCACGGATGCGGCGTACCACTTCGAGGATCGAACGGCCCTGCGCCGCACTGCCCAGGTAGCCCGACAGCACCGCGTCGCAATTGCCCAGTTCGCCAATGGCAGCGATACCGTCCACCAGCGCCGGAATCTGCTCCGGCGGCAGCACCTGGCCCGTCCAGTGGCCATACTGGGTATGGTTGGAGAACTGCACGGTGTTCAGCGGCCAGACGTTCACCCCGACGCGTCGCATGGGGAACTCGGCGGCGCTGTTGCCGGCGTGGCCGAAGACGACGTGGGACTGGATGGCGAGAACGTGGGGAGTGCGCGGCATAACGGTGTCCTGCTACAGAATGGGGCAGTATGGGGCGCAATTCACACGCTGTGAACATCCGCCTCTCGCCGCCCGGCGGCGGAGTGAGTAAGCTGATGCGCCGATTCCGAGGAAGCCGAAGTGGACCTGGGCAATCTTTTCATTTTCATGCTGGTTGTCGCGGGCGCCGCCTGGTGGTGGCGCGCCCATGGCATCCGCGAGCGTGCGCTGGCCCTGGCCAAGCAGCACTGCGCGCGCGAGGGCGTGGAACTGCTCGATGACGCCATGGCCCTGCAGCGCTTCCGCTTCCAGCGCGACGGCCGGGGCAACCTGCGCCTGGCCCGCGAATACGCCTTCGAGTTCACCGCCACCGGCCAGGAACGCTACGCCGGCACTATCGCCATGTTCGGCCAGCACCTGGGCCGCGTCGAGCTGGCGCCGTTCCGCATGGAGCCCGAGCCGCGCATGCCGGACTCGCCGGTCGCCACCTTCCATCCCGCCGCGCAGCCGGTGGACGAAGAGATAGTCGACGCGGTCTTCGACGACACCCCTGCACCGCCGCGCGCCAAGGCAGAAGTCGTGCGCCTGGACGAATGGCGCCGCGCGCACCAGGGCAAGAAGGTCGGCGACTAGAGCTGCGCGCGGATCGCCCGCCAGTGCTCCTCGGTGGCATAGGTCATTGCACGCCGTAACACACGACAGCGCAGCCGATGCCAGGGCGAACGACGCCGTTGCTGGTTGCGCCGGCAGGCTTCGAACAGCCAGTCGGGATCGAACCCGTCCCACACGCCAGCCGTCACCCAGGCATTGCCCCAGACCGCCGGCGCCACTTCCAGCCGGTAGATCGCCTCCAGCTCCTCCACGGCATAGCCGCTGATCGCCAGGGTGCTCGCGATGGTAGCGAGATCAGCCTCGTCCAGCTCCGTGTCCAGCCACAGCTCGGACAGCGCCAGCCAGACGGACTCGCGGGCCGGGTCGTTCATTCGTGGCCCAGCAGGAAGCGCGACACGCGCTCGGCGCTGTCTTCGGGAAACTCCTGCATGAAGCAGTGGCCGCCGTCGACGCACTGGCCACTCACCACCGTGTTCGAAGCACACCAGCGCGCCACGGACTTGGGCACGAACGGATAAGTGCGCTCGCCGAAAAGTACCTGGGTCGGCGTCACTACCTTGCCCAGCGAAGGCCACAGCCGCTTGGGGAAGGAACTGAAGATTTCCGCCTCGCGGCTGGGCCGGCATTTCAGTTCGACACCTGCTTCGGTGCGCTTCATCGCGTTCTCCACGTAGGCCCGGAGCGCAGCGTCGGTCCAGCCCTTGAAGATGCCGCGTCCGTGCAGGCCGGCGTAGGCCGCCTCGCGGTCCGGCCACTGGCTGCGCCGTGAGCGCGCCTTCTGCACCATGGTGCGGCGCTTGTGCAGGCCGAGTACTTCGGAGAGCGCCATCACGCCGATCATCGCCGGGGTGAAGAGCACCGGGTCGAGCAGCACCGCGCGGCGGAACAGCTCGGGATGACGGCCGAGGATCAGGCTGGTGAGCACGCCGCCAAAGCTGTGCCCGGCGGCGTAGTGCGGCACGTCGCCAAAGGCTTTGTTGCCGGCCTGGAAGGCCTCAACCGCCATCTCGGCATTGCGGTTCCAGCCATGGAAACGCCCGCCGTGGTCACTGTCGCCGTGGCCCTGGACGTCGCACAGCCAGAGGTCGAAATCCTCCGCCAGGACTTTCAGCATCGGCTCGTAGGCGCGGCCACAGAAGCCGTTGCCATGCAGGAAGTGCAGCAGCGGCTTGCCGCTGGGCTCGCTGCGCCAGCCGCGCAGGGTGAAACCGGCGGACCCTTCGTGGGTCCAGGACGACAACTGCATCGAAGCTCTCCATCGGGATGCGGCAGTTTAGCGAGGCAGCGGGGCGCCGGACCAGCGCGCGGTCATGCTATTGTCGCCGACCCTTGGTCGAACACCGTCGAACATGTCGCCTACCCGCCCCCTTCGCCTGCTGCTGATCTGCCTGTTCCTGCTGGCCGGGCTGGTGCTGTCGGTGTTCTGGGCGGGCGAGAAGGCGCGGCACCGCGCGCTGCTGGCCGAGGCGGAAACTGCCCATGAGCAGTTGGGCCTCTACGCCAGTTCCCTGCATACCCTGATCGAGCGCTTCCGCAGCATTCCCTCCGTGCTGGCGCTGGACCCGGAACTGCGCGCGGCCATGCAAGGCCCGCTGACGGACGAGGTGCAGCACCGGCTCAACCTCAAGCTGCAGGAAATCAACGGCGCGGCACGCTCGTCGACGCTGGAGCTGCTGGACCGCACCGGCCTCGCCGTGGCCGCCAGCAACTGGAACCTGCCGACCAGCTACGTCGGCCACAACTACAGCTTTCGTCCGTACTTTCGCCAGACCATCGCCCAGGGCGCCGGGCGCTTCTACGCGGTCGGCGTGACCACCGGGATTCCCGGCTACTTCCTGTCCAACGCACTGAGTGACGACGCGGGCAACTTCCTCGGCGCCATCGTGGTCAAGCTGGAGTTTCCCGACCTCGAACGACAGTGGAGCCAGACCCCGGACGTGGTGCTGGTAAGCGACAGCAAGGGCGTGGTGTTCCTCGCCAACCACCCGCGCTGGCGCTACCGCGAGCTGATGCCGCTGGACGCGGTGGCCCGCGCGGAGCTGGCCGATACCCGCCAATACCACAGGCAGCCGCTCAGCGCGTTGCCGCACCGGATGCTGGAAAGCCTTGGCGAGCATGCGCGCATGGTCCGCGTCGACGGCCAGGAAATCAGCGGCGACTACCTCTGGCAATCGGTCGGCCTGCCGGAAGAAGACTGGACCCTGCACCTGCTGCGCGACACCCGCGGCGTGCAGTCGGACGTCACCAGCGCCCGCCTGGCCGCCGCCGGCGCGTGGATGGCGCTGGTATTCCTCGTCCTCTGGCTGCAGCAGCGGCGCCGCCTCGCCCGCCTGCGCCAGCGCAATCAGGAAGAGCTGGAGCGTCTGGTCGAGCAACGTACCGCCGCCCTGCGCACCGCCCAGGACGGCCTGGTACAGGCCGCCAAGCTGGCCGCGCTGGGGCAGATGTCCGCCGCGTTGGCCCACGAGATCAACCAGCCGCTCACCGCCCAGCGCATGCAGCTGGCCAGCGTGCGCCTGCTGCTGGACGCCGGCCGCCAGGACGACGCCCGCGCCGCGCTGGTGCGCGTGGACGAACTGCTCGAACGCATGGCTGCGCTCACTGGCCACCTGAAGACCTTCGCCCGCAAGACCCCCGGCGGCCTGCGCGAGCGCATCGAACTGGGCCACGTGGTCGAGCAGGCGCTGCAACTGCTGGCCGTGCGCATCCGTACCGAAGGCGTGGACATCCGCCAGGCGCTGGAATCCCCGGCCTGGGTACTGGGCGACGCGATCCGCCTGGAACAGGTGCTGGTCAACCTGATCCGCAACGCCCTGGACGCAGTGGCCAACAGCGCCCAGCCGCGCATCGAGCTGACCCTGCGCCGCGACGACGAACACTGGTGCCTGGAAGTCGCCGACAACGGGCCGGGCATCGATGAGGCGCACCTGGCCAGCGTCTTCGACCCCTTCTTCACCACCAAGCCGGTAGGCGAAGGACTGGGCCTGGGGCTGGCGGTATCCTACGGCATCGTCCACGAACTCGGCGGGCGCCTCGGCGCCGCCAACCAGCCTTCCGGCGGCGCCGTATTCCGGCTCAGCCTGCCGGCCGCCAGCGAAGAATCCAGACCATGAGCGAGACCATTCTCTTCGTCGACGACGAAGCCGCCATCCGCGACGCCGTGCAGCAGTGGCTGCAACTCTCCGGCTTCGAAGTGCGCCTGTGCAGCAGCGCCGACGAGTGCCTGAAAAGCGTCGCCCGCGAGCTGCCCGGCGTGGTCATCAGCGATGTGCGCATGCCCGGCACCGACGGCCTGGCGCTGCTCGACCGCCTGCAGCAGCTCGACCGCGACCTGCCGGTGATCATGGTCACCGGCCACGGCGACGTGCCCATGGCGGTCCAGGCGATGCGCCAGGGCGCCTACGACTTCATCGAGAAACCCTTCACCCCCGAGCGCCTGCTCGACAGCCTGCGCCGCGCCCTGGAGAAACGCCGGCTGGTACAGGAGAACCGTCAGCTGCGCGAACAGGCGGCGCTCAAGGACCAGATCGAATCGCGCCTGCTGGGTGTCTCGCGGCCGATGGAAACCCTGCGCCGGCAGATCATGGCGCTGGCCGGTACGCCGGTGAACGTGCTGATCCGTGGCGACACTGGCAGCGGCAAGGAACTGGTCGCGCGTTGCCTGCACGACTTCGGCCCACGCGCCGGCAAGCCTTTTGTCGCGCTGAACTGCGCGGCGATCCCCGAGCAGTTGTTCGAGACCGAACTGTTCGGCCACGAAAGCGGCGCCTTCACCGGCGCCCAGGGCAAGCGCATCGGCAAGCTGGAGCACTCCAACGGCGGCAGCCTGTTCCTCGACGAGATCGAAAGCATGCCGCTGGCCCAGCAAGTGAAGCTGCTGCGCGTGCTGCAGGAACAGCAGCTGGAACGCCTGGGTTCGAACCAGAGCATCAAGGTCGACCTGCGGGTGATCGCCGCCACCAAACCGGACCTGCTGGAAGCGGCCCGCGCCGGGCGCTTCCGCGAGGACCTCGTCTATCGCCTGAACGTCGCCGAGCTGCGCCTGCCGCCCCTGCGAGAACGCCGCGAGGACATCCCGCTGCTGTTCGAGCACTACGCGCTGCTGGCCAGCGAGAAGTTCGGCCGCGAAGCCGTGCCGCTCTCGGCAACCCAACTGGCCCGCCTGCTCGCCCACGACTGGCCGGGCAACGTCCGCGAACTGGCCAACGCCGCCGAGCGCCACGTGCTCGGCCTGGACCGCGCCGAGCTGCCGGAAGCGCCCGCCGGCAACGGCCTGTTCGAGCGCATGGAAGCCTACGAGGCACAGTGCATCCGCCAGGCGCTGGGCCAGTGCAAGGGCGACATCAAGGCGGTGATGGAACTGCTCGGCCTGCCGCGCCGCACCCTCAACGAGAAGATGCAGCGCCATGGGCTAAGCCGTGGGGATTACCTGGGCGAGGACTGAGCCATCTGCTCGGCGAAGAACCAGCCGGTACACCAGCGCGCCAGCGGCCAGAGCAGTGCGAGCAGCAGGATCGCTGGCGGCAGCAGGTAGAGCGGCAGGCTGCTGGAGTTGAGCGAGCTGTAGGCGGCGAAGGCCACCAGGACCGACGCCAGCACGATTGCGATCACCCACAGCGCCAGCAGCACCAGCGCGCAGGCCAGCACGCGGCCGGCGGCGAAGCGCGAGAGCCGGGCGGGCAGGCGAGTCCGCACGGCCGTCATTACGATGACGAAAGGCAGTACGCAGCTCGACAGCATGAATACCGACTGCCAGCCGTCAGCGCCGCTGTAAAGGTAGAGCGCTCCGTAGCCGAGTGCCGTGAACAGCTTGTAGATCACTGCGGTGAAGCACAGCGCAATCGCCAGCGCCACATGCCAGGACGGCAGCGCGACGGCTTGGCCCGGCGCCATCGGTTCACACCGCGAGCGCGCCAGGTGCAGCACCAGCCAGAGCGGCAGGAGGCAACCCAGGGCCAGGTTGATCAGCGAATTGATCTGGCCATACAGGGCTATCCAGAGGGTCCGGGAGCCCTGCTCGAACGCCCACTGGTAGAAAGACACGCTCAGGTAGGAGACCGCCGTGCTGACGACCATGGTGGCGATCAGATAGGCCACGCCGAAACCTACCAGCAGCCCGGCCAGCGGCTGGAAGCGCGCAATACCGTGGCGCTCACGCTGGTAATGCACCAGCAGCAGGACTGCCGCGGCATAAAACACCAGCCCACCCAGCCAGTTCGCCAGCATGGTTGGCAAGTACTGTGGCAGGCGTTCGCGGTAGCTGCCCAGGTTGAGTATCCACTGCACGGCATTGCTGCCGAAGAACACCACGGCCGCGGCCACGATCATGGCGGCGACGAACTGCAGGGGCTCGCGGCCGACCGATGCCACAGCGGCTATCGGCGCGGTGAGCGGTGCCTGGGGTGTCGCAAAGGGATTGTCACTGGTCATCTCGGCATCCTTGTCGAATCCGGCCTGCGGCGCGGAGTGTGCCCAGCCTACCAGCCCGCCGGCGCTTTTCCACAGGCATAAAAAAAGGCCGCTGACAGCAGCGGCCTTGAGACGGACGTCGATCTGGAGCAATCAAGAATCGGCGTCGGGAAGCTTGCCGGCGGTGAGGCCGGTAACGGCGCCGCTCGAAAGCCGCGCTGTTGGGTCAAGTATATTGACCGATAAGACAGGAATACAGATCACTGGCGGCGAAAGACTGTTACAGCATCTGTAACAGTCGCCTTTCCGGTGGCGGAAACGCAGGCAAAAAAAACGCCGCATATCGTATGCGGCGCAAGGTGTTGAGAAGCCCGGCTCACGCTCCGGACTTCCCGGGGGAAGCGGCCGATCAGGAATCGGCGTTGCTGCTGGCAGCGGCCTTGGCAGTCTGCTCGGCGGACTGGGCCTGCTGCTGGGCGATCACTGCTTCGTTGGCCTTGACCATCTTGTCGGTCATCAGGCGCGATTCTTCGGCGAAGCTCAGCTGGGTGAAGGACAGCGAGCAGACGGACAGCAGGGCAGCAACATAAAGCGAACGGGACATGACGGTGATCCTTTCTGAACACCCGATTGGTCGGGGTTGAAGAAAGGTTACGGCGCAACAGTGGGTAGAAAAATAGCTAGCTAACCAACAAAGCATTGCCTAAAAAGCAACAATCCGCGCCGATCGTCCGAGAACATTGATATAGAGCGGCTGCGACGATCCGCCGCGCTAGCGCCCAAAGTCCGAGATGGCCTTATGCCCAGTTGACGGGATCGTTGAGCGCTGCTTCGTCCTCTTCGAACATCTTCGGCAATTCCATCTTGAGGAATTCGACCCAGGTGCGGATCTTCGCGTCGAGGAAGCGCCGCGACGGGTAAAGCGCGTAGATGTGCCTCACGTGCAGGCTGTGCCGGGGCAGCACGCGCACCAGCGAGCGGCGACGCAACGCAGGCGCGGCGACGTAACTGGGCAGCAGGCAGATGCCCATGCCGGCGGCGGCCGAGCCGGTCAGCGCCTCGGCGACATTGACCATGAAGGTGTCACGCGGGCGGATCACGCTCTCCTCATTGCCCTCCTCGAAGGCCCAGCCCTCGGGGAAGGTCGGGTCCTGCAAGCGCAGGCACTGGTGCTGGTGCAGGTCGGCGACGCTGGTCGGGGTGCCGCGCCGCTTGAGGTATTCGGGGCTGGCACAGAGCACGCTGTAGATGGTGCCCAGGGTCTGGGCGACGAATTCGGAGTCGGGCAGTTCTCGGTCGCGGGTAATCACCACGTCCTGGCCTTCCTCGAGGATGTCCGGCTGGCGCTGGGCCAGGGTCAGCTCGATGTAGACCTCGGGAAAGGACTCGCAGTAGCGCGAGATCAGCGGGATCAGGTGCTGCTGGCCGAGGCCGGTGAGCGAATGCACGCGCAGCCGGCCACGCGGTTTGAGGTGTGCGCCGCTGGCCTCGGCTTCGGCCTCTTCGACGTCGGCGAGGATTTCCCGGCAGCGCAGCAGGTAGCGCTCGCCGGTTTCGGTCAGCGCCAGGCGTCTTGTCGTGCGGTGCAGGAGGCGCGCTTCGAGTTGCGATTCAAGGTCGGAAACCACGCGCGAGACCTGGGCGGTGGACAATCCCAGGGCGTTGGCGGCGGCGGTGAAACTGCCAGCATCCACCACCCGGACGAAAGCCCGCATCGCGTGAAGTACGTCCATCCTTCCCCCTGCTTATCCGTCTTGTAGGAAACGACGACAATTATTGTCCGCGCCGCAAAACTGAATCGCAGTATAGGGTCGTTTTTTAGCGATTGTTACCACGTATAGTGCCGGACAAGTCGCTGCAGCAACGTTGGGCATACCAGGCTCATCGTACGGCCGCCGATACACCAATCGACGGTCCTCTCCCCCGCGCATACCTGGCTGCAGCGACTGACTCTTTCTCCAGGGGCGGCCTTCTTCGGATGGCCGCCCTTTTTCGTTTCTGGCCAGCTGATTGCCAGGCGCAAGCCATTACACCGGGCAGAGGACAGAACTTGTAGAAAAGCGCCTAGCGCGGCAGCGGGTAGAGGCGCTCGTCGAACTGCTCCAGGCGCACGAACTCCAGCGGCTGGTCGTTCTCCAGGTTATGCAGACGGTCCTGGTACTGGCGCAGGAAGTCCTGGCGCGCGTCGTTGCTGATGTAGGGCACATGCCAGGCCACGAACGGCGGCAGCACGCTCATGCCGGTGTAGGCCAGGGTTCCGCGCAGGATCGGCCGCAGCATGTCTTCCAGCGGGCCGTGGATGGCACCGTCGCCGAACATGTGGTCACGGCCGCCCAGGGTCACGCTGACCAGCGCCTTCTTACCGGCCAGGCCGCCCTGGTCATAGAAGCGCTTGCCGCCGTAGCAGACGCCGGAAACCAGCACGCGGTCGAACCAGCCCTTGAGGATGGCCGGTGCGGAGAACCAGTAGATCGGGAAGTTGAAGATCACCAGGTCCGCCCAGAGCAGCTTGTCCAGCTCGGCCTGGATGTCGGCGGCGATGGTCTTGGCCTTGGCGCCTTCGCGCTGCTCCAGGGCGTAGACCAGGTATTCGGGGTTGGCGCGGGCGCCGAAGTCGGCGGCGCTGGCCACCGGGTTCCAGTTCATCGCGTAGAGGTCGGAGACCTGCACTTCGTGGCCCTGGCCGCGGAGGGTTTCCTCGGCGAGCTGGTACAGCGCGGTGCTGAAGGATTGCGGTTCGTTGTGGGCGTGGACGATCAGTACGTTCATATGGATTCCTGGCCAGAAAGGCGATTCTTGGCGGATCGGTGTGCTTGCTCGGCACCCTCTCCCCAGCCCTCTCCCTGAAGGGAGAGGGAGTACTCGTGTTGATCCTTCTGCACCATCGCCTGCCGATGGCACCGAAGCGCTGTTGTTCCTGCCCCGCCTGGGAGAGAAGTCTGTTCGGCGGAAGTAGCGAATCCCGTGCTCCCCGGCTGACTCCCTGTCATCCCAGAAACGCCGGACGGCTCCCTCTCCCGCTTGCGGGAGAGGGCTGGGGAGAGGGTGCTGTTCAGGCGCTCAGAGTTGAATGGCCTTGAGCTCGACGAACTCGTGCAAGCCCTGCTCGCCCCATTCGCGGCCGTTGCCGGACTGCTTGTAGCCGCCGAAAGGCGCACGGTAGTTGAAGGCACCGCCGTTGACGAAGCATTGGCCGGCGCGCATCTGCCGGGCGAGGCGCAGGCCATCTTCGCGATCGCCCGCCCAGACAGCGCTGGACAGGCCGAACGGCGAGTCATTGGCGATAGCGATGGCTTCTGCTTCATCGGCATAGGGAATCAGGCACAGCACCGGACCGAAGATTTCCTCGCGGGCGATGCGCATCTGGTTATTCACCCCGGCAAAGATCGTCGGCTGCACATAGTGCCCGCGCTCCAGATGAGCCGGGCGTTCGGCGCCGCCGCAGACCAGTTGCGCGCCCTCTTCCTTGCCGACGCGAAGGTAATCGAGCACGGTACGACGCTGGCCACCCGAGCACATCGGGCCGAGGAAGCTGTCGGCGTCCAGCGGGTCGCCCATCTTCAGCGCGAGGGTTTCGGCACGGGCGATTTCCACGGCTTCGGCATAGCGATGGGCCGGCAGCAGCATGCGCGTGAGTGCGGTGCAGGTCTGCCCGGAGTTGATCATCACGTCCTGCACGCCGTGGCGCACGGCGGCGGCGAGGTCAGCATCGGCGGTGATCAGGAACGGCGACTTGCCGCCCAACTCCAGGCACACGCGCTTGACCGTTGGCGCCGCGGCTTCGGAGACCTTGACGCCCGCACCGGTGGAACCGGTAAAGGAGACCATGTCCACGTCCGGGTGCCGCGCCAGCGCTTCGCCGACCTTGGAGCCGGGGCCGCTGACCAGGTTGAACACGCCGGCAGGCAGGCCGATGGCGTGGACCATTTCGGCGAGCAGGAAGGCGTGCAGCGGGGTGTCCTGGCTCGGCTTGACCACCACGGTGCAGCCGGCGGCCAGGGCCGGGGCGAGCTTGCCGATCAGCTGGTGCAGCGGGTAGTTCCAGGGGTTGATGAAGGCGCAGACGCCCACCGCTTCCTTGACGATCAGCGAGTTGCCGACCTCGCGCACTTCGTCCATGTGCGCGGCCATCGCGGCGTAGCTTTCCAGGCCCTCGATCGGCCCGTCGACCTGCACCATCCGGCACCACTGCACCGGCATGCCCAGCTCGGCGGTGATCAGCGCGGCCATTTCGTCGGCGCGGTTCTTCAGTTGTTCGGCGAGGGCGCGGATGTAGCCGGCGCGCACGTGGGACGGCGTTTGCGACCAGGCCGGGAAGGCACGGCGGGCGGCATCCACCGCGCGGTTCACGTCGCCTTCGCCGCCCAGCGGCACGCGGCCGACGCATTCCTCGGTGGCCGGGTTCTGCACCTCGGCCACGCCCTGCCCTTGCGGCGCCACCCAGGCGCCGTCGATGTAGAGCTGCGTACGGTCATGCATAGCGTTTTTCCTTGAGCAGTTCGGCGGCGCACAGGGCGATGCGGCGGCAGGCTTCGCGCAGCGGCTCGGCGCCGAGCACCAGGCCCAGGCGGATGTGCCCGGCGGCGCTGGGGCCGAAGGCTTCGCCGGCCAGCACGGAGACGCCGTGGCGTTCCAGCAGCACGTCGGCGAAGTCCTGGGCGGAGAGTCCGGTGGCGCGGATATCCACCATCACGAACATGCCGCCATCCGGGCGCAGGGCGCGCACGCCAACGCAGTCAGCCAGGCAGTCGAGCACCAGGTCGCGGCGCTGGCGGTAGGCTTCACGCATGGCTTCCAGTTCCGGCAGCCTGGCTTCCAGCGCGGTGCAGGCGGCGTCCTGGATGAAGTCCGGCGAGCCGTAGAGCATGCACAGGGCGAGGTTTTCCAGGTGCGCGCAGAGCTCGCGCGGGCCGACCACCCAGCCCACGCGCCAGCCGGTCATGGCGTGGGATTTCGACAGGCTGTTGAGGGTCGCGGTGCGCTCGGCCATGCCCGGCAGGCTCGCGGGGCTGATGTGTTCGCCGTCGAACAGCAGCTCGCTGTAGACCTCGTCGGAGATCATCCACAGGTCATTTTTCACGCACAGCTCGGCGAGCTTCTCCCAGGTGGCGCGCGGCAGGCTGGCGCCGGACGGGTTGTGCGGGCTGTTGATGGCCAGGGCGCGGGTGCGCGGGGTGATCAGCGCGGCAACGTCCTCGGCCTGCACGCGGAAGCCATGCTCGGAGCGCACCGACACCGGGATGACCTTGGCGCCACAGGCGCCGAACACCGCTTCGTAGGTGACGTACATCGGCTCGGCGACAATCACTTCGTCGCCGGGGTTGAGCACGCACTGCGCCACGGCATACAGCGCGCACTGGGCGCCGGCAAGCACGACCACGTCGTCGGCGGTGACGGCCTGACCGCTGCGCTGGGTATGGCGGCTGGCGATGGCATCGCGCAGCGAGCGCTTGCCGCGCACATCGGCGTAATGGGTGTTGCCGGCCAGCAGGCTGTCGATGGCCGACTGGACGATGGGCACCGGGGTATCGAAGTCCGGGTCGCCCACCGACAGCAGCAGGATGTCGTCGCCCTGCTCCATGCGCGCCAGGGCGCGGTAGTGGATGTCCCAGGCGGCGGCGCCGTCGCCGGCGATGCGTTGGGTGAAGTTCGAGTAGCGCATGGTGTTCATCCTTCATGGCGCCAGGGCCCAGGGGCCCCGGCGGGTGCAACAGGTCCTACTGGACGCAGGCGTGCTTCAGTTCGATCAGGGTCACACCCGGATGGGCGAAGCCGCTGCGCAGGTCGCGCTCCAGTTCGTCCAGGCTCTGCGGCTGGCGCATCTCGCAGCCGTAGGCGCGGCCGAGCAGGGCGAAGTCCGGGTTGCGCGGCAGGACGCCGATGGGCTCGATATCCAGGCCGATCATGTCGTCGCGGATCTGCCCCAGCGCATCGTTGTTCCACAGCAGCACCACCAGCGGGCTGTCCAGCTCTTCGGTGGCGGTGGCCAGTTCCTGCGCGGTGTAGAGGAAGCCGCCGTCGCCCACCAGCACCAGGCCGGGACGCTCCGGCGCACCGAACTTGGCGCCGATGCCGGCGGGCACGCCGTAGCCGAGGGTGCCGTAGCCGGTGGGGTGCAGCCAGCCACGCGGCGCCTTGCTCGGGTACAGGTAGTTGGCGGTGTAGGCCAGTTGGGTCATGTCGCTGGCAATGAAGGCGTTGTCCGGCAGGACCTTGGCGATGCGCTCCAGAATCGACTTGTGGATAAGTTGCAGCGGCGCGTGGCCGCCGTCGATCTGCGCGCGCAGTTCGGCGATCCGCGACTGCGCTTTCGCCGCCTCACGGGCTGCGCTCGGCAGCGCAGCGAGCAGGGCTTCGGCGGTGGCTTTCGAATCGCCCAGCAGCGCCACGGCGCTCGGGTAGAAGTCGTTGAACTTGCGCGAGTCGACATCGACGCGGATCACTTCGCCGTTGACCGGCAGGCGGTCGCGCCAGAAGTCGGTGTCGGCCATCTCGGTACCGATGGCCAGGACCACGTCGGCCTCGGCGATCATGTCCCAACCGGCCTGGGTGCACAGGGTGGCGCCAGCAGAGAGCGGCGCTTCCGGCGCCAGCAGGCCTTTGCCGGCGACGCTGGTGAACAGCGGCGCGGCCAGGCGCTCGCTCAGCGCGGCCAGGGCATCGGCGGCATGCAGCGCGCCGCCGCCAGCGATGATCATCGGGCGCTGGGCGGTCTTGAGTTTATCCACAGCCTGCTGGAGCGCCTCGACGCTGGGCTGGCCGCGGCCGGCGCGGCGCACGACTTCATGGGTCCAGTCGCGGGCGACGGGGTTGGCGAGTACGTCCAGCGGCACCGAGATGTGCACCGGGCGCGGGCGCTCACTGTCGAATACGGCGAAGGCGCGGGCGATCAGTTCGGGCAGGTCCTCGGCGCTCAGGGCGACGGCGGAGAATGCGGTGATCGGCGCGGTCATCGCGCGCTGGTCCTGGGTCTCGTGCAGGCAGCCCCAGCCCTTGCCCAGGCTGGCGGTGTGGTTGACGCTGGAGATCACCAGCATCGGGATCGAGTCGGCGTAGGCCTGGCCGATGGCGGTGGCGGCGTTGGTCACCCCCGGGCCGGTGATGATGAAGGCCACGCCCGGCTTGCCGCTGACGCGTGCGTAGCCGTCGGCCATGAAGCCGGCACCCTGCTCGTGGCGGGTCAGCACGTGGCGGATGCCGCTGCCGGGCAGGCCGCGGTACAGCTCCAGGGTGTGCACACCGGGAATGCCGAACACGGTGTCGACGCCATAGTTGGCCAGCAGGCGTACCAGAGCCTGGCCGCCGGTGAGGGTTTTGTCGTTTTGCATTAACGATCTCCCGAACTGTTCTTCGGCGGATAACCGCAAGCGGTTATTCGCCCTACTCGTGGGGGCCTACGCCGAGTGTCCGGCGTGCGCCGCTTTTTTTGCCCCCTCTCCCGCAAGCGGGAGAGGGGAGCGTTCGTGTTCTTCCTTCAAGCACCGAACTGCTCTTTGTAGGAGCGAGCTTGCTCGCGAACCACGCCCCGCAGCGGGGTTTGTTCGCGAGCAAGGACTGGGCGTCCCCCTCGTTCCTACAGGGCACGGAGTGTTCATTCGGCGACGCGGATCAGCGCATCCACCGCCACGGCGCCATCGGCGTCTGCCAGCAGCGGGTTCACGTCCAGTTCCAGCAGGTTGTCCACGTGTTCACAGGCGTAGTCGGCCACCGCGCGGATCGCCTCCACCAGCGCCTCCAGATTCACCGCCGCACGGCCACGGAAGCCGGTGAGCAGCGGTGCGCTGCGCAGGCTCAGCAGGGCATCGCGGATCGCCGCGTCGGTGGTCGGCAGCAGCAGGCTGCGGCTGTCCTTGAGCAGCTCGACGAGGATGCCGCCGGCGCCCAGCACCAGCGCCAGACCAAAACCGTTCTCGCGCTTGATGCCAACGATCAGCTCGGCCAGCGGCGGGTTGGCCATGCGCTCCAGCAGCACCTGATCGAACGGCACTTTGGGTGCGTGGCGGGCGATGTTCTCGCGCATGTCGAACAGTGCTGCTTCCAGCGCCGCCTCGTTGCGCAGGTTGAGCGCCACACCGCCGGCTTCAGTCTTGTGCGGCAGTTGCGCACTGACCACTTTCAACGCCAGCGGGAAGCCGACATCGGCGGCCGCTTCACGGGCCTGAGTCGGTGTGCTCAGCGCGGCGCGTGGCAGCGGCAGGCCGAAAGGTTTCAGCGCCTGCTTGGATTGCCACTCGTCCAGCAGGCGGCCTTCGCCTTCCAGCGCCTGCGGGCAGAGCGGCACCAGTGCGGCTTCGCCACGGGCCAGCAGCGCTTCGCGGCGCTGGCGGTAATGGGCGATGCGGCCCCAGGCGGCGAGTCCGTCTTCCACGCCTTGCAGCGCGGCAACGCCGTGGGAGTGCAGCAGTTCGCGGGCGTGCCTGGGCAGCAGTTCCGGCAACGCGGAGGCGATGAAGCCGACCTTGCCGTGGCGCTCCAGCGCGGCGCAGTACAGCTCCAGCAGCAGATCGCACTGCGGGCGTTCGCCGGTCTCTTCGCCGGGGTAATCCAGCACCAGCAGGGCGGCGTCGGCTTGAGTCTGCAGGGCGCTGTCGAGCATGCGCTCCAGCGCCGGGCCGTCGCCCCAGATGGCGGTGGTGAAGTCCAGCGGGTTGGCGATGTTGGCGTAGTCCGGCAGCACCTGCGCCAGCTCGGTACGCTGTGCGTCGACCAGTTTTGGCAGGCTCAGGCCGTTGCGTTCGGCGTAGTCGGCGATCAGCCCGGCATCACCGCCGGAGCAGGCCAGCGCGGCGAGGCTGGGGCCGGCCGGCAGGTTGCCGCAGGCGGCGGCTTTCAGGGTTTCGATGAAGCTCACCGGGCCGCTGACGCGGATGACCCCGAGGCGGTCGAACAGAGCGTCGTAAAGCGCATCGGAGCCGGCCAGGGAGCTGGTGTGGCTGAGCGCGAGCTCGGCGCCGATCTCGGAAACGCCGGTCTTCAGCGCAATCACCGGGATGCCTTTCTGCAGCGCCTTGAAGGCGGCGCGGGCGAAACCGGGAACGTTCTTCAGGCCTTCCAGGTGCAGGCCGATGGCGGTCACGCGCGGCTCGTCGAGCAGCACGTCCATCAGTTCGGCCACGCCCAGCTGCGCCTGGTTGCCCACCGAGGCCATGTAGGCGATGGGCAGCGAGCGGTCGCTCATGGACAGGTTGTAGGCGAAGTTGCCGCTCTGGGTGAGCACCGCCACGCCCTTCTCGACCATGTGCCCACCATGGGCCACCGGCCACAGCGCGGAGCCGTGCAGGTAGTCGAGCAGGCCGTAGCAGTTGGGGCCGAGCAGGGCCATGTCGCCGGCGGATTCGAGCAGGCGGCGCTGCAGCGCTTCGCCTTCGGCGCCGGTCTCGGCGAAGCCGGAGGCATAGCAGATGGCGCCGCCAGCATCCTTGGCAGCCAGCTCGGCGACGGCCTGCAGGGTCAGGTCGCGGTTGGTGGCGACGAACACCGCGTCCGGGCCTTCGGGCAGGTCGGCGACGCTGCGCACGCAGGGCACGCCTTCGAGTTCGTCGTATTGCGGGTTGACCAGCCACATCGCACCCGGGAAGCCGCCTTCGGCGCAGCGCTTGAGCGCGCGCGCCATGCTGCGGCCGCCGATGAAGGCGACGTGACGGGGGGCCAACAGGCGCTGGAGGTTTTCTCTTTTCATGTCTTATCTCGGCATTGTCTATCCCTCACCCCAGCCCTCTCCCAGAGGGAGAGGGGGCGAAGGAATCAGCGCAGCAGCGGACGCAGCAGTTCGCGGGAAATGATGTGGCGCTGGATTTCCGAGGTGCCTTCCCAGATGCGCTCGATCCGCGCGTTGCGCCAGATGCGCTCCACCGGGCCTTCGTCCATCAGGCCCATGCCGCCGAAGATCTGCACGGTCTCGTCGGCAACCTTGCCCAGCACTTCGCTGGCGAACAGCTTGGCCATGCCGGCTTCGCCGTCGGTCATGGTCCCGCGGTCCATCTTCCAGGCGGTGTGCAGGGTCATCAGTTCGGCGGCGCGGATCTGCGTGGCCATGTCGGCGAGCTTGAAGGAGATGCCCTGGTAGCTGCCGATGGCCGCACCGAACTGCTTGCGGTCGGCGGACCATTGCAGCGCCAGGTCCAGCGCGCGCTGGGCCTGGCCGACGCAGTTGGCGGCGACCATCACACGACCGGCGGTGAGCCAGGCGTTGGCCACTTCCCAGCCCTTGTCGACTTCGCCCAGGACCTGGGAGGCTGGCACGCGGCAGTCGTCGAAGAAGATTTCGTAGGTGTGGTAGCCCTTGTTGCTCACGCATTTCGGGCCACGGCGCACGGTCATGCCGGCGGTGCCCTTGTCCACCAGAAAGGCGGTCACGGCGTTGCGCTTCTTGCCGTTGCGCTCGAAGGTGTCGGTTACCGCAAAGACAATGGCGAAGTCGGCGTGGCCGGCATGGCTGATGAAGTGCTTGGAGCCGTTGATCACGAAGTCCTCGCCGTCACGCACGGCGCGGGTCTTGATCGAGTTGGCGTCGGAGCCGGCGCCCGGCTCGGTGAGGGCGAAGCAGTCGATCTTCTCGCCCTGTACCACCGGCAGCAGGTAGTTCTGGATCTGCTCACCCTTGCAGGCCATGAGGATCTTCGAGGGCCGCGCAACGAACACGTGCAGCGCCCAGGAGACCTTGGACAGCTCGCGCTCGACCAGCGCCTGGGACAGGTAGTCCAGGCCGCCGCCGCCCACTTCCTCGGGCATGTTGAAAGCGTAGAAGCCGGCTGCCAGGGCCTTGCCACGAATCTTCGCGGCCAGCTCCGGGGACACCGCGTCGGCGCGGTCCACTTCCTCTTCGTAGGGCAGCAATTCCTTCTCGACGAAAGCCTTGACCGCCTCGACGAGCATTTCCTGTTCTTGGGTCAGTTGGAAATCCATCACATCACCTGCAGCCGTCAGCGGCCTTTGAATTGGGGGGAGCGTTTCTCGGCCACGGCATGCAGCGCCTCGGCAGCATCTTCGCTGCGGCCGCAGAGCAGCCCGGCGGCCTGTTCGGCTTCCAGCTGCTGGGCCAGGGTGCGGCTGGCGCCTTCACGGATCAGGCGCTTGGTGTGGCCGAAGGCGTAGGTCGGGCCAGCGGCCAGGCGTGCGGCGAACTCGCCGACGTGAGCCTGCAATTGATCATCAGCGACCACTTCGCCGACCAGGCCGGCGTTCAGCGCGCGTTCGGCGTTCCACAGTTCGTCGAGGAACAGCAGACGCTTGGCCGCTTCGCTGCCGATCAGGCGCGGCAGGTGCCAGCTGGCGCCAGCGTCCGGGCAGTAGGCCATGCCGGTGTAGCCGGCCTTGAAGCGCGCGGAGGCGCCGGCGATGCGGAAGTCGCAGCACAGGGTCAGGTCCATCCCGGCGCCGACGGCAGTGCCGTTGACAGCGGCGATGGTCGGCTTGTCCAGGCTGTGCAGGCGGCGCATCAGGGCGTGGGCGGTTTCGGTCCAGCCGTAGGTTTCCAGCTCGCCACGGGCTTCGGCCTCGGCCCATTCGGCGAGGTCGGCGCCGGCGCAGAAGCTGCGGCCTTCGCCGGTCAGCACGATGACGCGCACGGCCGCATCGGCCTCATAGGCGTCAAACAGGGCCAGCAGGTACTTGAGCGTGGGGACGTCGAGCGCGTTGCGCTGCTCGGGGCGGTTCAGGGTGATCCAGGCGATACCGTCCTGAACCCGGCTGAGTGGGGATGGCTGAGTCATGCTGCCCTCGTTCTTGTAGTCGTTTGCTGAGGCGGATGAAGCGTTGGAGCCAATACTAAACAAGTGTTCAGCAAGCTCGCAATCCACCCGAATGGGTGGCTTGTAACGTGCCGCCGAACGGCGGGAAGGCCGCGCGACGCGGGGGCTGAGGGGTTTCCACAGGGTTTTCCCCGAGAGCTTGTTACAACTTCGAACAAACGGCCCTGCGGGCCTTCGCGGACAGAGTCCGCTGCTCCCTGACCGGCGAGCGTAGGAGCGGACTCCGTCCGCGATTGGCCTCCGGCAGCTCCGGCCCTGGGCGGGTTCGCGAGCAAGCTCGCTCCTACAAAGAGCCAAAGAAAAAGCCCCGCGAGGCGGGGCTTTTCGGATGCAGGAAGACTCAACCGATACTCGGCAGCGCCTCCTCGCTCAGCACCTGGCCACGCTTGCGCTTGAGCAGGTAGTACGCCAGGTAGCACGCGCCCATGAAGCCGAAGCCCCAGTACAGCGACGGGCGCTGGGTCGGGTCCATGGCGAGGAACACGAACAGCGAGCAGCAGATCGCGATGCACGCCAGCGGTATCAGCGGGAACAAGGGCGCTGCGTACTTCAGGTCGGCCACGGTGCCGCCCTTGGCCATGTGTTCGCGGCGGAAGCGGTACTGGGCGTAGGCAATGACGATCCAGGTGACGGTGCCGGCCATCCCGCTTACCGCCATCAGCACCATGAACAGAGTATCGGCGGCGACCACGCTGGTGAGCAGCGAGAGCAGGGCGAAGCCCAGGCTGATCAGCAGCGCGTAGAGCGGCACGCCACGGGCGCTGAGCTTGGACAGCTTGCGCGGCGCCATGCCGGTCTTGGACATGGCCCAGAGGATGCGGGTCGACGCGTAGAGGCCGGAGTTACCCACCGAGAGGATCGCGGTGAGAATCACGAAGTTCATGAGATCGGCGGCGTAGGGAATGCCGACCATGTCGAACACCTGCACGAAGGGGCTTTCCATCAGCCCGGCCTGCTTCCACGGCACGATGCAGGAGAGCACGGCGATCGCCAGCACATAGAAGATCAGCACGCGGAACACCACGTTGCGCACGGCGCGCGGGATGCTCTTTTCCGGCTGGTCGGTCTCGCCGGCGGCGACGCCCATGATCTCGCAGCCCTGGAAGGCGTAGACCACCGTCATCATCACCGCGAACACGGCGGACAGGCCGTTGGGGAACAAGCCATCGCCGACCAGGTTGGACAGCCCCGGCGCGGCCTCGCCGCTGTTCAGCGGAATGGCGCCGAAGATCACCAGCAGGCCGACCACGATGAAGCCGAGGATGGCCGCGACCTTGATCCCGGAGAACCAGTATTCGGCCTCACCGAATGCGCGAGTGGCCAGGGCGTTGAGGGAGAACAGCACGACCACGAAGAAGCCCGACCACAGCCAGATCGGCACTTCGGGGAACCAGCGGGTCATCAACATGCCGGCGGCGGTGAATTCCAGGCCGACGGTGGAGGCCCAGCTCATCCAGTAGACCCAGCCGATCATGAACCCGGTGGCCGGGCCGATGAAGCGCGTGGCGTGGGCCTGGAAGGAGCCGGAGACGGGCATCTGCACCGACAGCTCGCCCAGGCAGACCATCACCAGGTACATCAGCAGGCCGGCGACCAGGTAAGCCAGGATGGCGCCCATCGGGCCGCCGGAGCTGATGGTGACGCCCGAGCCCATGAACAGGCCGGTGCCGATCACGCCGCCCAGCGACAGCATGAAGATGTGGCGGCTCTTGAGCGCGCGGGTGAGCTGGATCTTCTCGCCGCTACGGGCGTGATGGGACTCAGACATGGCGCACCTCCGGGAAACGGCGGGCGCGACGGAGCGGAACTCTACGTTGGATCATTATTGTTATCTCCAATCAATCAGAGGCCGTGGCTCGGGCACGGATGCCACCGGATTATTGGAAGGCGATGTAAGACCCCGTTGTTCCTACGGATCGAAGTTGTAGAAAGATGTAAGGATTTTGTGCAGGGCGCGTGGGGCTTAGCTTTCAGCGCTTTTGATTTTGTAGGAGCGAGCTTGCTCGCGAACAGATTCAGCCGGCTATGAGATAGCTGGGCGGGTTCGCGAGCAAGGGCTAGGCGCCCCCTCGCTCCTACAGGCTTTGGCGCTCCCTGCTACTTCGGTGCTCGGGCTCTCCCCTCACCCTAACCCTCTAGGGGACTGTTCGGCGCAGGATGAAGCTGTGGTGCCAGCCGCCACAATCGGCCCCCTCTCCCTCTGGGAGAGGGCTGGGGTGAGGGCCGGCCCGCTTCACCAGGGCTAGGACTGGGTATTCTTGAGAAGCTCAATGACAACCGCCCTCTCCCGCTCCAGCCGCTCCAGCCAATCACCAAGCGAAGCCCCCGCCAGCGCCGCCTCTTCCAGCTCACCCAGGCAATCCCCCAACCCGCGCAAGCCCATGGACCGGCAACTCCCGGCCAAGCGATGCGCAAGGCTCGCGGCCTCGACGGCATCATCCTGGCGCAGCGCATCCAGCAGCAGCGGCCATTGCTCATCGAGCAACTTCCACAGGCTGGCAAGCAGTTCGTTCAGCTTGTGCTCGCCCAGCAACCGGCGGTGGGTATCGAGCACCTGGCGATCCAGCGGGCCGTTATCCACAGCCTCCGGCAACAGCTCCCAAGCCACGCCGGACAGCGCACGGCGCAGGTCATCCAGGCGCAGCGGCTTGCCCAGCACGCCCTGCATGCCGGCCTCGAAATAGCGCCGGACCATCCCCGGCTGCACGCTGGCGGTAAAGGCGTGGATCGGCGTGGTCGCGTTGAGCCCGCCGACCTGCGCGCGGATCGCCCGGCACAGGTCGAGGCCGTTCATGCCTGGCAGATGCATGTCCAGCAAGATCAGATCGAAGCGCCGCGCGGCGGTGAGCGCCAGCGCCGGCTCCGCGTCCTCGGCGAGCTGCACGCGGTGGCCGTCGCGCTCCAGCAGGGCCTGGGCGACCTCGCGGTTGAGGGCGACGTCTTCCACCACCAGTACGTCCAGCGCTGGCGCCTGTTCTACTGCCACGGTGGAGCGCGGGACCACGCCCGGCGCCAGCACGATCTCGAACCAGAAGGTGCTGCCCTCGCCTTCCAGGCTTTCCACGCGGATCTCGCCGCCCATGGCTTCCACCAGCCGCTTGCTGATCGCCAGCCCCAGGCCGGTGCCGCCGTAGCGCCGCGCCACCTCGTCGCTGGCCTGGGTGAAGCGCTGGAAGATCTTTTCCTGTTGCTCGGCGGAAATGCCGATGCCGTCGTCGGTCACGCTGAAGCGCAAGCACTGACCGGCAGCGCCGGTCTCCAGCACAGCGACTTCCAGCAGCACCTCGCCCTCCTCGGTGAACTTCACTGCGTTGGCCAGCAGGTTGCTCAGCACCTGGCGCAAGAACTGCTCGGCGCCCCGGCAACCGTCCTGCACCTGGGGCTCGACACGCAGGCGCAGGCAGGTGCCGTTGTCCTCGGCGCGTGGCTCCAGCAGGGTCACCACGTCGTCGAGCAGGCGCCGCAGGGAAAAGTCCACCGGCTCCGGCTGGCTGGCGCCGTCCTCCAGCTTGGCGAAGTGCAGCACCTCGTTGAGGATCGCCAGCAGACCTTCGCCTGCTGTGGATAACGCTTGAAGCCGGCGACGGTCCTGCTCGCCCAGGGGCGCGGCGCGCAGCAGTTCGGCCATGCCGAGGATGCCGTTGAGCGGCGTGCGGATCTCGTGGCTCATGGTGGCAAGGAAGCGGCTCTTGGCGCGGTTGGCAGCTTCGGCTTCCTCCTTGGCGCGGCGCAGGCTGGCGGTGCGCCGCTCGACCCGCCGCTGCAATTCGTCACGCTTGCTCTGCAGCGCTTCGCGGTCAGCCTCGCGCCGACGCAACTCGGCACGCAGGGCCCGGCGCAAGCCATCGAGGGCATCGGCCACGGTGTCGATTTCGTCCTCTTCGCCTGAGCGTTTTTTATCCAGCGCCAGCTCGGTGCCCAGGTCGCCGCCGGTGAGCCCCCGAACGAAGTCGGCCATGGCGCGCAGATGGCGAGTCACGAGACTGTGGAACAGCCAGCTCAGCGCCACCGCCAGGCCGCAAAGGAACACGCCCATCCACAGCAGGCTGGCGAGACCGCCGTGGAGCAGGCGCAGGTAGACGGCGCCCAGGTCGATGCTGATTTCCAGCTCGCCCAGGTCGCGGGGCTCGCCGTCCGGCGGCTGGAAGGCCAGGGCGTAGTGCTCGACACGGAACGGCCCGCGCTTGTCGTCGGCGTCCTGCACCAGGTTGAAGTCGGCGCTGCGCAGGCGCACCTGGGCGATGTCGGGGAAGTCGGCCAGGCCGTGCAGCTGCACGTTGAGCTGCTCCTGGTTGAGGTCCCACAGGCTGCGCTCGAAGCTGGCGAGGTAGCCGACGCGGATCAGCTCCAGGCGTGTATCGATGTCGCGCATCTCGCGGCGGTACTCGAAGTACAGCTGAACGGCGCTGGCCAGCACGGTGAAGCACAGGCTGAACAGCAGCACCCGCAGCAGCAGGCGCCGGGCCAGGCCGCCGGGCAGCTTCAACGCGGCACCCCGTCGCCGGCGAGCATGGCGCGGTAACCGCGCTCGCTCTCGTCCAGCCAGCGGGCGATGCTGCCGTCGTCCACGCGCCGCTTCAGCGCGGCGTCGATCTCGTCCATCCGCGCGGCCAGCGGTGAATGGCGGGAGACAGCAATGCGCAGGTAGTCCACGGTCAGCGGTTTCGACAGCGCGAAGATGTCCTCTCCGCCGGCGAGCTGCTCGACGAACAACGTCCCGGTGCGCCGCTCGTGGGCAATGAAGTCGATGCGCTGGCGGATCAGCTTGCCGAAGTTCTGCCGGCTGTCGGAGACCCATTCGACGTTGCCGTGCTCGGCGACGAAACGGTCGAACTCAGGCCCGTAGCTCTCGCCGAAGAGCAGCCCGCCGCGGTAATTCGCCAGATCGCTCAACTGGTCGAAACGCACCGGCTTGCGGCGGTTGTAGAAGATTGCCACTTCCTCGCGCAGCACCGGCACGCGGGAGAACAGCAGGCCGTCGTCGCGCTGCGGGGTCTGGTAGGCGAGCACCACGTCGACGCGGCCTTCGGCGGCGTCCAGCAGGCAGCGCTTCCAGTTGCCCAGCACCACGGTCTTCACCTCGTAGCCCAGCTCGCCGAGGATGCTGCGCACGGTCTGCGGGGCCAGGCCGCGTACTTCGTGGCCGTCGCTCCAGGAGATGGGCGGGTAGACGGGGTAGTCGCAGTAGCGGATGGGCTGGGCGGCCTGGGTGGTGGTGCAGAAGAGCAGGACCAACAGAGACAGAAGGAGTCGAAGCGGGGGTTTCCCTCTCCCTGGCCCTGGCTGCGCACCCCGCTCCGAAGGGAGAGGGGACTGTCCTGCGCGACCCACAATCACCGTGCTGACTCAGGCGTCGGCGGGCGTGGCGGTGAACAGGTAGCCGGCGCCGTGGATGGTGATGATCAGCTCCGGCTCGGCCGGGTCGTCGCGCAGCTTGCGGCGCAGGCGGCCGACCAGCACGTCGATGGAGCGGTCGTTGGGCAGCCATTCGCGGTTGCGGATCTGGTCCATCAACTGGTCGCGGCTGAGGGTATGGCCGGTGTTGCGCAGGAACACGCCGAGCAGCTGGAATTCGCCGTGGGTCAGCGGGGTTTCGCTGCCATCGCGGTCGATCAGGCGGCGGCGGTCGGGGTCCAGTGTCCACTGGGCGAAGCGCTTGTGGTGCTGGCGGGCGCCCGGAACACAGATGGCGGCGGGTTGGCGGGCGTGGCGCACACGACGGATCAGGTTCTTCGCGCGGGACACCAGCTCGCGGGGGTTGAGCGGCTTGATCACGTAGTCATCGGCGCCGCACTCCAGGCCGACGATGCGGTCGATGTCATCGTTGCGGCCGGTGATCAGGATGATGCCGACCTCCGAGCGTACGCGCAGCTCGCGGGTCAGGGTCAGGCCGTCCTTGCCGGGCAAACGGATGTCGAGCATCACCAGGTCGATGGGCTGCCCGCCCTGTTCGGCTTCGGCCAGGCTCGCCTCGGCCTGTTCGGCGGTGCCGGCACAGAGCACGTCATAGCCCTCCTCGCCCAGGTAGGCCTGGAGGAGCTCGCGAACCACCGGATCGTCGTCGACGATCAGTACACGGGAAGTCATCGCAATACCCTGCTGAAGCCGCCGCTCGTGACGGGGCCATTCTTGTTATGCGTGGAGGTAGAGCTGTAGGAACTGTCCTGCAGATGGCGGCAGGTTACCGCCCGCTGAACAATCGATCAACAGGCCGCCGGCGACCGGCTGAACCGTTGCCGCCCGCCGTACTGGAGGCCATCCACCCAGGCTTCGCAGATCTGCACGCCCTGTTCCGGGGTGAAGGTATTGGGGTTCAGGCCGGATTCCAGCCACAAGCCATCGAGCAAGGCGCTGAGGGCAATGGCGGCGAGGTCGGCGTCGAAATCGGACCATGCCTGTTCCTGCGCCAGATCCTTCAGCGCCTGCGCCAGCAAGGTGCGGTACTCACCGTAGGAATGGTCATGCGCCTGGTTGATCGCTTCGGCGGTCTTCACTGCGCCCCAGAACGCGAGCCACGCATCCAGCAGTTGCGGGTCGAGCAGTTCGGCACAGAACGACGCACGGAAGAACGCCGACAGCCGCGCGCGCGCATCCGGCGCTGCCTCGGCGATGGCCTCGCGCAGCAACTGCATGACCCGCCCGGTGACGGTCAGGTAGGCCTCGGCCACCAGTTCGTCCTTGCCCGAATAGTGGTGGTTGATCAGCCCCACCGAGACGCCGGCTTCGGCGCAGATCTTGCGAATGGAAGCTCCCTGGAAGCCATGGCGCTTCAGGCACGCGAGGGTCGCCTCGATCAGCAGCGCCTTGCGCTGCTCCGGCTCCAGTCGGGTAAAGCGGACTTCCTCGTTCATGCCTGGCTCCTAAAGTGTCAGGTGGCCAATCTGAACGATTGTTCGATTAGGCGCCAGTACCTACCCGTTCGGGGAATGGCCGGGGAACCGGCCCTGGTCGAGAGTGGCTTCATCCGCGATATCTCCAATCCATAACAAAATCAAAGGTGGGACTGACATGCAGAAAACGCTCGCAGCAGTACTCAGCGCGGCGCTGGCGACCTTGCCGGCACTGGGTCACGGGGAGGATGCCGCCGGCGCGAAGACGCTGCGGCTGTACAACTGGACCGACTATATCGGCGAGCACACCGTCGCCGACTTCGAGAAGGAAACCGGGATCAAGGTGGTCTACGACACCTTCGATTCCTACGAGACCGTGCAGGGCAAGCTGCTGCCCGGCCGCTCGGGCTACGACCTGGTGGTGCTCAACGCCGCCCTGGTGCCGCCGCTGCTCAAGGCCGGCGTCTTCCAGCCGCTGGACAAGTCCAAGCTGCCCAGCTGGAACAACCTCGACCCCGACGTGCTCAAGCACCTGGACCACTACGATCCGGGCGTGAAGTACTCGGCGCCATACACCTGGGGCAGCAACGGCATCACCTACAACATCGACAAGATCAAGCAGCGCATGCCCGATGCGCCCATCGGCTCGCTGGCGATGCTGTTCGATCCGAAGATCGTGTCGAAATTCGCCGATTGCGGGGTGACCATCATCGATTCCCCCACCGACGTGATCCCGCTGGCCCTGGCCTACCTCAAACGCGACCCCAACAGCGCGCTGCCCGAGGACCTGAAGGCCGCCCAGGACCTGTTGCAATCGATCCGCCCGTACATCCGCAAGTTCGACTCCACCAGCTACCTCAACGGCCTGGCCAACGGCGACCAGTGCATGGCGATGACCTGGTCCGGCGACTACGCCACCGCCCAGGCCCGCGCCGACGAAGCCGGCGCCAAGGTCAAGCTGGGCTACTTCGTGCCCAAGGAAGGCTCGCTGATCTGGTTCGACGACTTCTACATCCCGGCCGACGCGCCGCACGTGGAAAACGCCCACAAGTTCATCGAGTACATGCTGCAGCCCAAGGTTGCCGCGGGCGTCGCCGACTACATCCGCTACGCCTCCAGCAACGCTGCCGCTACCCCGCTGCTGGCCGCCGAAGTGCGCAACGACCCGGCGATCTACCCCGACGCCGAGACCCGCGCCCGCCTGTTCACCCAGAAAGTGCAGAACCCCAAGGCCACCCGCCTGATCACCCGTACCTGGAACGCGGTGAAGACCGGGACCTGATAGCGCAAGACCACAGCCCCCTCTCCCCAGCCCTGGCTGCGCGCCCCGCTCCGAAGGGAGAGGGGGCCAAGCAGAGCTGCCGGCAGTCACGGCATTTTCCTGAACGTAACGAGCAATGCGATCAACCATGAGGTTCGGAGTCTCCATGCACTCCGAACAGTCCCCTCTCCCTTCAGGGAGAGGGTTAGGGAGAGGGCAAAAGCGCCCAACCGAATAACGAAAGTCCGAGGTACAGACAATGACCACCCCAACCCCAGCCTTCTTCGCCCAGTTCAACGACGAGCAGCTGGTCGCCGCCGACAAAGCCCACTACATGCACGGCTACCACGTGTTCGACGATCACCGGGTCAACGGTGCGCTGAACATCGCCGCCGGCGAGGGCGCCTACATCTACGACACCAAGGGCAATCGCTACCTGGACGCCGTGGGCGGCATGTGGTGCACGAACATCGGCCTGGGCCGCGCGGAAATGGCCGACGCCATCGCCGAGCAGGTGCGCCAGCTGGCCTACTCCAACCCCTTCTGCGACATGGCCAACGTCACCGCCATCCAGCTCTGCGAAAAACTCGCGCAGCTCGCCCCTGGCGACCTGGACCACGTGTTCCTCACTACCGGCGGCTCCACCGCC
Source organism: Pseudomonas multiresinivorans (assembly GCF_012971725.1). NCBI lineage: Bacteria > Pseudomonadati > Pseudomonadota > Gammaproteobacteria > Pseudomonadales > Pseudomonadaceae > Pseudomonas > Pseudomonas multiresinivorans. The sequence goes on along the minus strand of NZ_CP048833.1, from coordinate 676,020 downwards.
GTGGACACCGCCTACCGGCTGATCCAGTACTACCAGAACTGCCGCGGCAAGCATGAGAAGAAGCACATCATCAGCCGGGTCAACGCCTACCACGGCTCGACCTTCCTCACCATGTCGCTGGGCGGCAAAGTCGCCGACCACCCGGCCGAGTTCGACTTCCTCAAGGACGTCATCCACCACATTTCCTGCCCCAACCCCTACCGCGCGCCGGAAGGGATGACCGAAGGGGACTTCCTCGAATTCCTGGTGAAGGAATTCGAAGACAAGATTCTCGAACTGGGCGAAGACAAGGTCGCCGCCTTCTTCGCCGAGCCGATCATGGGCTCGGGCGGCGTGATCATCCCGCCCAAGGGCTACCACCAGCGCATGTGGCAGGTGTGCCAGAAGTACGATGTGCTCTACGTCGCCGATGAGGTAGTGACCTCTTTCGGCCGCCTCGGCGCGTTCTTCGCCTCCGAGGACGTGTTCGGCATGCAGCCGGACATCATCACCACCGCCAAGGGCCTGACCTCCGGCTACCTGCCGCTGGGCGCGTGCATCTTCTCCGACCGCATCTGGAAGGTGATCGGCGAAGCCGACAAGGGCCGCTGCTTTGCCCACGGCTACACCTATAGCGGACACCCGGTGAGCTGTGTTTCGGCACTGAAGAACATCGAGATCATCGAGCGCGAGAACCTGCTGGAGCACGTGAAGGATGTCGGCGGCTACCTGGAGCAACGTCTGCAGGAACTGGCCGACCTGCCGCTGGTGGGCAGCGTGCGGTGCCAGAAGCTGATGGCCTGCGTCGAATTCGTCGCCGACAAGCGCAGCAAGGTGCTGTTCCCCGAGGAGTTGAACATCGGCGAGAAGATCCACCTGCGCGCCCAGGCCAAGGGGTTGCTGGTGCGGCCGATCGTGCACCTGAACGTGATGTCGCCGCCGCTGACCATCACCCGTGCACAGGTCGACGAGATCGTCGACACCCTGCGCGAGTCGATCCTCGAGGCCGCCGCCGACCTCCAGCGCAGCGGTGATTACGCGGGGCACTGATGATCGATCCGAGGATTTTGCCTACACCCCGGCAGCCCTTTATGCTGCCGGGCATGAGCGAATCTCAGGCACTGAGCGAAACGTCCGACGCACTGGCCCTGCATGCCTGGCATGCGGGGCTGGCGCGCGTCATAGCCAGTGTCGGCGAGGTCGTCTTCGTCGAACGCCTGGCGGACGCCCTGGGCTGCCTGGTGCCACTGGAATCGGTGATGCTCGGCCTGGAACAGCGCGGCCAGCCGCCGCAACCGCTGTACCAGCGCGGCATCGACCCGGAGCACCACGAGGCGCTGATCGACCGCTACTACGCCCGCGGCTACCTGCTCGACCCCTTCTGCCTGGCCATGGAAGACGGCCTCACCGAAGGCTTCTACCCACTGGCCGATATCGCCCCGGACGATTTCTTCGCCAGCGAGTACTACAAGACCTACTACCTCAAGTTCGGCTGCACCGAGGACTGCCACTTCATCATCGACCTGGGCGAGGCGCGCAAGGTCTCGCTGTGCCTTTACCAGGGCAGGAGCGGCGCGCGCTTCAGCGAAACCCAGCTGGACCTGCTGGCCACCGTCCTGCCGCTGGTGCGCGAACTGTTCCGCCAGTTCGAGCGCAATGGCGGGCTGGACCTGCTGCTGGCCGGGCGCGGTGTGAACGTCAGCGCGCCGGACGCCCAGGCGCCGCTGAACCGGCACATCCGCGCCGCCTTCATGAACTTCGGCGCCGACCGGCTGACCGAGCGCGAGCGGGAGATCGCCCACCTGCTGTTGCGTGGCCACTCGGTGAAATCCAGCGCGCGGGTGCTGGATATCTCGCCGGAAACCGTGCGCATGCACCGCAAGCACCTCTACACCAAGTTGGAAATCAACTCCCAGGCGGAACTGTTCTCGCTGTTCATCGACTGGCTCACCGGCGACGCCACCGCAGCCTGAGAAAGGCTCTTCGTAGGATGGTGTGGAGCGCAGCGATACCCATCGCCCCGCATGCCATCAGCATGGGTATCGCTGCGCTCCACCCATCCTACGGTCATGACACCGCAGCGGGTCCTGGCCTGTAGGAGCGAGCTTGCTCGCGAACAGGGTCGGCACCGGGCTGGGAGGTTCGCGAGCAAGAACCAAACGTCCCCCTCGCTCCTGCAAAAAGCCGCAGCGCCGATGCGGCAACGTGCCCGGAAATCTGCCAACCTATGGCCTTTCCCGCTGTCTGACCCGTGCCCCACCACCAGGAGAGCTTCCCGATGCCCCGCCGCTGGCTTCCCGCCTTGCTGTTGGCCGCTGCCCTGCCGCTGCACGCCGCCGAATCCAAACCCACCTATGGCCCGGAACTGGAGCGCTTCAACTACTCCTACCCGGTCGGCCACTACAGCTTCGCATCCCAGGGCCACCACATGCACATGGCCTATATCGACGTGAAGCCCAAGAAGCAGCCCAATGGCCGCACCGTGGTGCTGCTGCACGGCAAGAACTTCTGCGCCGGTACCTGGGAGACCACCATCGCCGCGCTCAGCGATGCTGGCTACCGCGTGGTGGCGCCGGATCAGATCGGCTTCTGCAAATCCACCAAACCCGAGCGCTACCAGTACAGCTTCCAGCAGCTGGCGACCAACACCCACGCGCTGCTGGATCACCTGAAGATCGGCAAGATCACCCTGCTGGGCCATTCCACCGGCGGCATGCTCGCCGCCCGCTACGCGCTGATGTACCCGCAGCAGGTGGAGCAGCTGGCCATGGTCAACCCCATCGGCCTGGAAGACTGGAAAGCCCTGGGCGTGCCCTACCGCACCCCGGACCAGTGGTACGAGCGCGAGCTGAAGACCAGCGCCGACAGCATCCGCCAGTATGAGCAGGCCACCTACTACGCCGGCCAGTGGAAGCCGGAGTACGACAAGTGGGTGAACATGCTCGCCGGCCTGTTTAACGGCGCCGGCCATGAGCGCGTGGCGTGGAACTCGGCGCTGCTCTACGACATGATTTTCACCCAGCCGGTGGTCTACGAATTCGGCCAGTTGAAGATGCCGACCCTGCTGCTGATCGGCACCAAGGACAACACCGCCATCGGCAAGGACATCGCCCCGGCCGAGCTCAAGCCGAAGCTGGGCAACTACGCCGAACTGGGCAAGGCGACCGCCAAGGCCATCCCCAACGCCACCCTGGTGGAGTTCGACGACATGGGCCACGCGCCGCAGATCCAGGACCCGAAGCGCTTCCACGAGGCGCTGCTCAAGGGGTTGGCTGATCTGAAGCACTGACGTGGCAAGCCTGTAGGAGCGGACTCCGTCCGCGATCGATTCCGCTTCGCGCCGGATACCATCGCGGACGGAGTCCGCTCCTACGCTTCTTGCGACATCGGTGCGGGCTATCCCCTCACCCCAACCCTCTCCCGAAGGGAGAGGGAGCCGTTCGGAGTACTGGATCGGAAACGAAGGTAGCCGGAAAGCTCCAAGCCTCCCGAACGCAAAGGACAGTCCCCTCTCCCCTTGGGAGAGGGCTAGGGTGAGGGCCAGCCGAGGCACCGGAGTTTCCCTGTAGGAGCGAGCTTGCTCGCGAACCGCCTCAGCACCGAGCGTCCGGGGAACCCGTTCGCGAGCAAGCTCGCTCCTACAAGAAATACCGTCGCCCCCAGCTCAAACAAAAACGCCGGCTCCCCTCGCAGGGAGCCGGCGTTTTCATGTAGCCGAAAGAATCAGCCCAGGTTCTTGCCCAGCAACGCGTGGTACAGCTCGCTGTCGCCGAGCACGCCGACCACGCGGCTCTGCTCCTGCAGTACCAGCTTGTGGCCGGTCTGGTATCGAATCTGCAACGCATCGCGCATGCGGATGTTGACGTCCACCAGGGTTGGCTCGTGCTTGAGCTTCTCCACCGGGTCGCCCGGGCGCCATTGCTGCAGGTCGATGATGTTGCTGCCCTGGCGCGCGGTCTTGATCTGGTTGGTCTCGGTCAGGCCCAGCCAGCAGTCGCGACCCTGGTCGAAACACACCTCGTCGGCCTGGCGGCGGCACTGGTCCAGGCCACGCATCAGGCTGGAGCCACAGAGCACGTTGAGCGGGTTGGTGTGGGCAACGAAGGTGCGCACGTAGTCGTCCGCCGGGCTGAGCACGATTTCCTCGGGCTTGCCGTGCTGGATGATGCGGCCGTCCTTCATGATCGCGATGCGCGTACCGATCTTCAGCGCCTCGTCCAGGTCATGACTGACGAAGACGATGGTCTTGTGCAATTGCCGTTGCAGCACCAGCAGTTCGTCCTGCAATTGCTGGCGGATCAGCGGGTCCAGCGCGGAGAAGGGTTCGTCCATCAGCAGGATGTCGCCATCCATGGCCAGCGCACGGGCCAGGCCGACGCGCTGCTGCATGCCGCCGGAGAGCGAGTCCGGGCGCTTGTCGCGCCACTGCGACAGGCCGACCAGTTCGAGCTTCTCGTCGATCACCTTCTTCCGCTCGTTGGCCGGGCGGCCCTGCATCTCCAGGCCGAAGCCGATGTTCTCGGCCACGGTCAGCCAGGGCATCAGCGCGAACTTCTGGAACACCATGGCGATGCGCTGGGTGCGCATGGTCTTGAGCGTCGCCGGAGAACAGTTGGCGACGTCCACCTGCTGGCCTTCGTGCTCGATCAGCAACTTGCCGCGGCTGACCCGGTTGAGGCCGTTGATGCAGCGCAGCAGGCTGGACTTGCCCGAGCCCGACAGGCCCATCATCACGCAGATTTCGCCGCGCTCGACGTCCAGGCAGGCATCCTCCACACCCAGCACCTGGCCGGTGCGCTTGAGGATTTCCTCGCGGCCCAGGCCCTTGTCCAGCAGCTTGAGCGCTTCCTTGGTGTGGGTGCCGAAAATCACATCCACATGTTCGAATCGAATCGCCGACATAGTGCTTACCTCCCCCGCAGCGAGCGTTGCTTGCACACCCGGTCGAGCAGGATGGCGAGCAGGACGATGGCCAGACCGGCCTCGAAGCCGAGGGAAATATCCGCGGTGTTGAGCGCGTTGACCACCGGCTTGCCGAGGCCATCAGCACCCACCAGCGCGGCGATAACCACCATCGACAGCGACAACATGATGCATTGGGTGACCCCCGCGGCGATGCTCGGCATGGCGTGCGGCAGCTCGATGCGCGTCAGCAGTTGCCAACGCGAGCAGCCGAAGGCCTTGCCGGCGTCCATCAGCTCCGCCGGCACGTCCTGGATACCCAGGCAGGTCAGGCGGATGGGCGCGGCGATGGCGAAGATCACGGTGGAGATCAGGCCCGGAACCACACCCAGACCGAACAGGGTCAGGGTGGGGATCAGGTAGACGAAGGTGGGTACCGTCTGCATCAGGTCCAGCAGTGGCCTGAGCCCGGTGTAGAACCAGGGCTTGTGCGCCGCCAGGATGCCCAGCGGCACGCCGATGGCGATACACACCACTGTGGCGAAGATCACCTGCGCCAGGGTCTCCATGGTCTCCTGCCAGTACCCCAGGTTGAGGATCAGCAGCAGCGAGGCCAGGGCGAATACGGCAAGGCCCCAGCTGCGCTGGATGTAGAACACCAGGAAGACCATCAGCGCGATCAGCGCCAGCGGGTTGAACCAGAGCAGGCTGTTGGTGACGCCGTGGATGAGGAACTCGAGGGTGTCGGAAATCTTGTCGAACACCGACGCGCCATGTTGCGTGAGCCAGTCGACGAAGGCGGCGATATGCTCGCCCAGCGGTAGCTTGTGGTCAGTCAGAAACATAATGCGGGCCCATCAGAAGCTTGAGGATTCGGCCAACGGCAATTACTCGGCACTTACTTCGCGAATGCCACCTTGGCTGCCGCCAAGGCCGGTTTGCCGTCACGGGTAGTCACGCCGGCGAGCCAGGCGTCGAGCAGTTCCGGATGGTCCTTCAACCAGGCTTTGGCCGCTTCTTCGGGCTTCTTGCCCCCGTTGAGCACGGCGTCCATGAGCTTGTTCTCCATGTCCAGGGTGAAGGTCAGGTTGGTCAGCAGCTTGCCGACGTTCGGACATTCCTGGGCGTAGCCCTTGCGCACGTTGGTGTAGATGGTCGCGCCGCCATAGTTGGGGCCGAACACGTCATCGCCACCTTCGAGGTACTTCATCTTGAAGCGGGTGTTCATCGGATGCGGTTCCCAGCCCAGGAACACGATCCACTGGTTGCGCCGGTCCGCGCGCCCGACCTGCGAGAGCATGCCGGCTTCGCTGGACTCCACCAGCTTGAACTTGCCCAGGCCGAACTGGTTCTTGTCGAGCATGCCCTGGACCAGGCGGTTGCCGTCGTTGCCCGGCTCGATGCCGTAGATCTTGTTGTCGAGCTTGTCGGCGAACTTGGCGATGTCGGCGAAGGACTTCAGGCCGCCGTCATAGGCCGCCTGGGTGACGGCCAGGGTGTACTTGGCACCCTCGAGGTTGGCTTTCACCGTCTCCACCGACCCGTTGTCGGCGTAGGGCTTAATGTCGTTGGCCATGCTCGGCATCCAGTTGCCGAGGAAGACGTCCAGGTCCTTGTTCGCCAGCGACTTGTAGGTCACCGGCACGGAGAGCATGGTCACCTTGGTCTTGTAGCCAAGGGATTCCAGCACCTGTCGGGTAGTAGCGGTGGTCACGGTGATGTCGGTCCAGCCGACGTCGGAGAAACGTACCGTGCCGCACGAGTCAGGTTCAGCGGCCTGAACCGCCAGCGGCGCACCTAGGGACACAGCCAGCAGCAAAGACTTGAAACCATTCATGAGCGTACTCCTCTGCGGGGTTGGGGCGCCGGCGCTGCCCACTTCGGGGCGCGGCGGTCTGAATTATGGTTGGGGCCTGGGAGGGCCCTTTTGTTGTCATTTCGTAAACGATCATGGAGCAGGAAAATTTCGTCGCCTACCGGGTGGGTCGCATCCAGTGCAGGCGAAGTCGTATTCAGCACCAGCCATGTCGCATCCAGTGGAAAGGCCCGGTTCCAGCGACTTCCAGAGGCCCGGATCAATCCATGGCGGCGGTTTTCTGGCCCCCTGGCGCCGCGCCCGATGAGCCGGGAGCGACACCCTGCAACCAGCCGTCGAGCACCTGCGGGTTGGCTTTCAACCAACTCTTGGCGGCCTGGCGGGGATTGCGTCGCTCGTTGAGCACCGCATCCATCAGCTGGTTCTCCATCGCCAGGTCGAATTTCAGGTTCTTCAGCAGCCGCGCGACATTGGGGCACTCCTGAAGATAGCCTGCTCTGACGTTGGTGAAGACCGTCGCACCGCCATAGTTGGGACCGAAGTAGGAATCCCCTCCCTCCAGATAGTTCATTTGGATTCGGGTATTCATCGGGTGCGGTTCCCAGCCCAGGAACACGATGGGCTGCTTCAAGGCCCCGGCTCGCTTGACGTAGGCCAGCATGTCGGCCTCGCTGGATTCCACCAGCTTGAAGTCGCCCAGGCCGAAGGCCTTTTCCTTGATCATCTTCTGGATCAGCTGGTTGCCATCGTTGCCCGGCTCGATGCCGTAGATGCGCCCGCCCAGCTGCTCCCTGAATTTTGCGATATCGGCAAAAGTCTTCAGCCCGGCCTCGTACGCGTAATGCGGGACCGCCAGGGTGTACTTGGCGCCTTCGAGGTTGGCGCCCACGGTTTCCACCTGGCCCTTGTCGGCGAAAGGCTTGATGTCGTTCGCCATGCTCGGCATCCAGTTGCCGAGGAACACGTCGATCTTCTTCTCCGACATCGCCTTGTAGGTGTCCGGCACCGACAGCCGCACTACCTGCGTGCGGTAGCCCTGATGGCTGAGCACCAGGCGGGTCACCGCAGTGGTCACGGTGATGTCGGTCCAGCCGACATCGGCGAAGCGCACCACGGCGCAGGATTCGGGTTCGGCGGCGCGAGCAGCGCCCGGTAGTACCACGGATAACGCCAACAGCGACGACACAAGACTCTTCATGAGGCCAGCCTCTGACTGCGGAGAAGGGGGGTGGATACGGGCGAACGCTGCCGTTCGTCGGTGGCGGATCATGGAACAGCGCGGCGGTGCGCGCCTATCGACCGGTCGTGGTTCGCGCGGCTCATGTCGTAATGGGACAAGCTTTCGTCGGCGCCGGAACACGCGCTCCCGAGCCCTGCACCGACGGGGTGCGCAAGCGGCGTTAATGGATACGGCCGCGTCGCCGATGGACGCAGCCGGTGCGGGACTTGGGCCGATCATGGCCGGGCATCGCGGGCACAGGGACGTGCCTCCTCATCCCTTCAAGAGATGCTCCTTCAAGGATGCGCAGCTCGCCCGGAGTCCGGCATGGCAATCAGTGTGTTCGACCTGTTCAAGATCGGTATCGGCCCTTCCAGTTCGCACACGGTCGGCCCCATGCGCGCCGCCGCGCTGTTCGTCGGCGCCCTGCGCGAGCGGCAGATGCTCGAACGCACCAGCCGCGTGGAAGTTCGCCTGTACGGCTCGCTGTCCGCCACCGGCGTCGGCCACGGCACCGACCGCGCAGTGATCATGGGCCTGATGGGCGAATGGCCGGACCGCATCGACCCGCGCCAGATCGAACCGCGCATGGCTGAGCTTCGAAAGAGCGGCGGATTGTTGCTGGCCGGCGAAAGAACAATCCCCTTCGACTGGATCCGCGACATGCGCCTGCTCGAAGAGAACCTGCCCTACCACCCCAACGCCATGCGCCTGACCGCCATCGAAGGGGACCAGGTGCTGCACAGCGACACCTACTACTCCATCGGCGGCGGCTTCGTGGTCGACGAGGAACAGGCCGCCTCCGGCAGCCTCGACACCGACAGCACCGTGCTGCCCTACGACTTCGCCAGCGCCGCCGAACTGCTCATGCTCTGTCGCCGCCACAACCTGCGCGTGTCCGAGCTGATGATGGCCAACGAACGCATGTGGCGCAGCGAAACCGACATCCGCGAAGGCCTCAAGGTCATCTGGCAGGCCATGCGCGACTGCGTGAACAACGGCCTGAGCCAGGAAGGCATCCTCCCCGGCGGCCTCAACGTACAGCGCCGCGCCGCGCGCCTGCACCGTAGCCTGCAGGACATCGGCAAGCCCAACGTCATCGGCTCGACGCTCTCGGCCATGGAATGGGTCAACCTCTTCGCCCTCGCGGTGAACGAGGAAAACGCCGCCGGCGGGCGCATGGTCACCGCGCCCACCAACGGCGCGGCCGGCATCATCCCGGCGGTGCTGCACTACTACATGCGCTTCAACCCCGACGCCAGCGACGACGACGTTACCCGCTACTTCCTGGCCGCCGCCGCCGTCGGCATTCTGTGCAAGAAGAACGCCTCCATCTCCGGCGCCGAAGTCGGCTGCCAGGGCGAAGTCGGCTCCGCCTGTGCCATGGCTGCCGCGGGCCTCGCCGAAGTGCTCGGCGCCTCTCCCGAACAGGTGGAGAACGCCGCCGAGATCGGCCTGGAACACAACCTCGGCCTGACCTGCGACCCGGTCGGCGGCCTCGTCCAGGTGCCCTGCATCGAACGCAACGCCATCGCCGCGGTGAAGGCCATCAACGCCGCGCAGATGGCGCTGCGTGGCGACGGCCAGCACTTCATCAGCCTCGACCAGGTGATCCGCACCATGCGCAACACCGGCGCCGACATGCACGACAAGTACAAGGAAACCTCCCGCGGCGGATTGGCCGTCAGCATCATCGAGTGCTGACCCCGAATCGACCACGCCCGGCCCGGCGCGCCCCCTGATGGCGCAAGCGGAACGCCCGTCCCGACAAGCAAAGGGCGTTACCGTTCCGGGCACAGCACCGCCGGTCGCGTGACCGCTGAGTGCTACCAAAAACCCCAGCCCAAGATCCATGCGTATTTGCGACCTTCGAGGCGTCGCAATCCGGGCCTGCAAAAGCGGCATTCCCATGCCGTTTTCTTTTTTAATTGAACGCCCATTCAACCTAGGCACGGCATTTGCCTTGCTATTGGTAGAAGCGAGCAATCAGAGGAACAGCCGGGGCCAACCCACGGAGCAGTTCCCAACAGAAGAACAAGCATAAGAAACGCCTCCCGTGAGGCGACTGTGACTAGCGTGAGGTGACTGAATGAACGCGTTCAACCCCGGAGTTCCGCCGCAAAACCGAGCTCCGCAGTCCATCGGCTTCCTGCTGCTGGACAACTTCACCCTGATCTCCCTGGCCTCGGCGGTGGAACCGCTGCGCATGGCCAACCAGCTGTCCGGACGCGAACTCTACCGCTGGCACACCCTGAGCCTCGACGGCCGCCAGGTCTGGGCCAGCGATGGCCTGCAGATCACCCCTGACGCGGCCTGCGACAGCGCCCCGCAGATGGATACGCTGATCGTGGTCGGCGGCGTCGGCATCCAGCGCAGCGTCACCCGCGAACACACCACCTTCCTCCAGGCCCAGGCGCGCCTGGGGCGCAAGCTCGGCGCCGTGTGCACCGGCAGCTGGGCCCTGGCCCGCGCCGGCCTGCTCGACGGCTACGACTGCTCGGTGCACTGGGAATGCCTGGCCGCCATGCAGGAAGCCTTCCCCCGCGTGGCCATGAGCACCCGCCTGTTCTCCATCGATCGCAACCGCTTCACCTCCTCCGGCGGCACCGCGCCGATGGACATGATGCTGCACCTGATCGGCCGCGAGCACGGCCGCGAGCTGTCGGCGGCGATCTCCGAGATGTTCATCTACGAGCGCATCCGCAACGAGCAGGACCACCAGCGCGTGCCGCTCAAGCACATGCTCGGCACCAACCAGCCCAAGCTGCAGGAAATCGTCGCGCTGATGGAAGCCAACCTCGAGGAGCCCATCGACCTCGACGAGCTGGCTGTCTACGTCAACGTCTCGCGCCGCCAGCTCGAGCGCCTGTTCCAGAAGTACCTGCACTGCTCGCCGTCGCGCTACTACCTCAAGCTGCGCCTGATCCGCGCGCGCCAGCTGCTCAAGCAGACGTCGATGTCGATCATCGAAGTCGCCTCGGTCTGCGGCTTCGTCTCCACCCCGCACTTCTCCAAGTGCTATCGCGAGTACTTCGGCATCCCGCCGCGCGACGAGCGCCAGGGCCAGCCGATCGGCCAACCGGTCATGGTCATGCCGATCCCGCAGGATCTCGCCCTCATGCCCAACTCCTCGGCCATCTCGGCCCTCAGCCAGGCCCAGGGCGAATCCACCTTTGCCAGCGTGCGGGTGCTCTGAGTCCAGGGAATCGGGAAACGAAAAGGGAGGCCGATGGCCTCCCTTTTTCATTCCTGTGACGCATTGGTCCCCATCATTCAGATTCGTCTGAATCTCATACCGCGCTGAATCTCGCAGTCTCCGAAGGGTTCGCCAGCATCCTTCGGAACCTCGGGACACATGGACACCGCCCTCGAATACCTGGCCCAGCGAACGCGGGAGCTCTATCGCAAGGCCATCGAACAGGACCACGCGAGCCTGACCGGCATTCAGTTGCTGCGCCAACTCGAACGCCTGCGCCCGGAAATCTTCGACGTCAGCCGCCATCTCACCGACCTTTTCGGCGAGCACACTGGCGCGCTCGAACAGGCCAGGGCCGACAAGGCGGAAAAGCTCATCCTCGCCCTGCACCGCCGGCTGCTCGGTGGCTACTGGCACCTGCTGCGCACCCGCCGCGCCGAGCGCAAGACCGCCGCCCTGCTGATGCAACGCATGGTCCGCAGCCTGCAGGAAATCCACTTCAACTGCCTGCAGAACCACCACCCCGCTCCGCCAGGGCTGTGGAGCCTGCTGCACCAGGTGTACGGGCGCGCCCTGCGAATCGAAGTCCAGCACCTGCCGATCGACGACGGCGAAGCCTACGAGCCTCGCAGCCAGACCGTCGCTGCTGGCTATCTGCACTGCCTGCTCGTGGTTGGCTCCCGGCCGCAGGAGATCCCAGCGCAATACCTGCCGGCATTGATCGAATCGACCCAGGTCTTCTCCTCCATCGTGCACATCCGGCCGGAGCAACCTGGCAGCCACTGGCGGCTCGAACGCGAGGTCGACCGCCCCTTCCGCGACCCTGACGCTGCCAGCCACGAACACGGCCTCGCCCTGGAGCTCGACGAACTGCTGGACATGCTCAAGCGCTTCACCGCCGCGAGTGCAGGCGACGCGACCTTTGACCTGAATGCCCACCTGCTCGCCTGCTGGAACGAGCCCGGTGCCGAGCCCTGGCAAGTGTGCCGGGGCTTCCCGGCGCTGCTCGCGCACCTGGGCGTCGCTGACGACACCCGCCTCGATGCGCATCACTTCGAGCGCCAGCAGCAGGTGAGCGATGTCTGGTCCCAGCAAACCGGCAGCCGTGGCGGACTGGACGAAGTGGTCGCGCACCCGCACGACATCGAATTCAGCCGCCAGGAGCTCAAGGCCAGCCTTCCGCCTGCCTGGCCGCTGACGCAGCCGCGTAGCAGCGAACGGCACTTCAGTGGCCACTGGGAGAGCTCGCCGCCGCCCGCCGTCGGCGAGCTGCTTGGCATCCGACAGTCTGCCAGCGGCTCCTGGCACCTGGCACAGGTGGAAAGCCTCCGCCTGCTCGGCGGCGAACGCTACGAGTTGCGCGGCGCCTGGCTGTCCTCACAGCCACGCCCCTGCCGCCTCAGCCTGCGCAGCAAACTGCAGGAAAGCGCGCCACGCCACGGCCTGCTGTTGCCTGAAGAGAATGGGTTGCGCGTGCTCTGCCCGACGCTGCCGCTGGATGCCGGGCGCAAGGTCACGGTGGAAGACCAGGGCCGACGCTACCTGGCCCTGCTGGGCGATCCCATTGGCGACGCCTTTCCGCTGTCACCGCTGGAAGTGGCCGCCGACCTGCCCTGAAGGCAGGGCCGGCGCCAGCGGCGATCACAACGCCTTGGGTACCAGCGCCGGCAGCAACTGGCGGGAGATGGCCTCGCGCACGGCCGGCAGCAGGGTGGCGTTGCCGGCGAGCATTTCCTCCACCAGGCGGCGCAGCGCCAGCGAGCGTTCCGGCGTCAGGCCGCGCACGGCGTATTCGCAGGCCTGCTCCGCGGTGACGTCCGGCGGCACGGCGAAGCCCAGCGCTTGCAGGCGTTCGCGGAAATCGTCCTGGTCGATCAGGTCGGCGTGCATCATCGCGGGTCTCCTTGGGAGCGGCAGGGTCTGCCTCGATTCTGGTAAGCCCGGCGGGGCGCGGCAAGCACCTGTCCGACGGAATGTCCGCGGCGGGCAAGCACAGGTCGTTTTCGGCTAACCGGGGCGGCGACGCGTCGCGCAGACTGGCTGCATACCTCGCTGGCCGGCACCGGCATCGCTGGCGGGGCCTCGCACACGAAAGAGCCTGTTTCGGCTCGATTTGTCCCCTGCCGCGCGTCGGGCGCCGCAGGGGATTTTTTTTGCGCTCAGCGCAGGTGCCGCCGCAATGCCCCCAGCAAGGCGGTGCGCAGCTGCACCACTTCCGCAACGTCGTGGGCGCGCAGGCAACCGTGTACCAGTCCCGCCCCGGCGAAGTACTCCACTTCCACGCCATCGGCCCGCAGGCGATCGCGGTAGAGCGCGCCGTCGTCGCGCAACGGGTCGAACTCGGCAACGGCGATGAAGGCCGGCGGCAGGCCGCACAGGTCGTCGGCCAGCAATGGCAGCGCAAGGGGATCGCGGCGGTCGGAAGGGCGCGACAGGTAGGCGTTCAAACAGTTATCCACATCCTCGCTGGTCAGCAGGGGCGCGTCGGCGCATTGCGTGCGCGATGGCGTCGGCTGATCGCCGAGTGCGGGGTAGATCAGCGCCTGGGCGCCCGGCAGCGGCTCACCCGCATCGCGCAGGGCGATGCAGAGCGCGGCGCTCAGGTTGCCGCCGGCACTGTCGCCGGCCACCACCAGGCGCGAGCTGTCCACTGGCTCGCCCAGCCTGCCGGAACGCAGGCGACGCCAGACCGCCAGGCAATCCTGAAGAGCGGCAGGATAGGGATGCTCCGGTGCCAGTCGGTAGCTGACGGCAACCACCAGCGCCTGTAGCTGTGCGGCCAATTCCGCACAGATGACGTCATGGCTGCCGGCATTACCGAGCATCCAGCCGCCGCCGTGCAGATAGAGCACCGTGGGCCAGCCGCTTGGCGGCGGCAGCGAAGCGGGCCGGTACAGGCGGATTTCGGGCAGGCCCTCCAACAGCACCTCGCTGATGCACAGCCCCGGCGGGCGCGGCGGGCAGAAGGCTTCTGCCATGCGCTCATAGCCTTCGCGCTGGGCGACGAGCGAGGGCTCATCGACGGCCATCGATTGCGTGCGCACGATGAACGCCTGCATGGCAGCGGACAGCGGATAGCGCCGCGTCATACCAGTTCAGCCCGGCAGGCCGATGACGCGGCCGACGTAGTCCGGGCGCGGTAGCGGGCGGTGCGCTTCGGCCAGCGCCAGCACGCGCTCCAGCACCACGCCTTCGAAGGCTGCCGAGCGTGCGCCGCCTTCGAGGTTCACGTGCAGCAGCATCTGTTCACTGGCGGCGAGGGCAAGGTCTTCGCCGGCGCGGTGCAGGCTGTGGAAAACGTGCAGGCGCTTGCGGTCGTGGGCGATCAGCTGGGTGCGCACTTCCACCTTTTCGCCCTCCTTCACCTCGTGCAGATAGTTGAGGTGCACTTCGAGGGTGAACAGGGAATCGTTGGTAGCGGCGCGGTGTTCCGCGTCGAGGCCCAGGTGGTCCATCAGGGCGTCGGTGGCGTAGCTGAACAGCAGCAGGTAGAAGGCGTCGCGCAGGTGGCCGTTGTAGTCGGTCCACTCGGCGAGGATGGGGGTTTCCCAGGTTTTCAGGGCATGCATTTTCGGCTCTCTATTTAGGTCCCCTCTCCCCATCCCTCTAACTAGGCGTCCCCCCCTGAAGAGAGAGGAAGCCGTTCCGAGTGGGCGGTGATCAGAGAGGTTAGTCGGCAAAGGCGAAGCCGTGTTTGGACTTGGTGTCCTTGATGGCGCCGAGCACCGCCAGCAGGCAGTCGTCGCGGTAGCGTTCCAGCTCGGCGATGCTGCGCGAGCCTTGCTGTTCGCTGGTGCCCTCCACCACGCGGTCGATCAGGGTGTCGGTCAGCTCCGGAGCGGGCAGGTAGGTCCAGGGCAGTTGCAGCGCCGGGCCGAACTGGGCCATGAAGTGGCGCATCCCGGCGTTACCGCCGGCCAGGGTGTAAGTCAGGAAGGTGCCCATGAACGACCAGCGCAGGCCGGCGCCGAAGCGGATGGCGTCGTCGATTTCGCCGGTGCTGGCCACGCCATCGTTGACCAGGTGCAGCGCCTCGCGCCAGAGGGCTTCGAGCAGGCGGTCGGCGATAAAGCCCGGTACTTCCTTTCTCACATGCAGCGGCCGCATGCCGAGGGATTCGTAGACCTTGATCGCGGCCTGCACGGCCTCGGGCGCGGTCTTCGCGCCGCCCACCACTTCCACCAGCGGCAGCAGATACACCGGATTGAACGGGTGGCCGACCACGCAGCGTTCGGGATGTGTGGCGTCGGCGTAGAACTCGCTGGGCAGCAGGCCCGAGGTGCTGGAGCCGATCAGGGCGTCGGGCTTGGCGGCGGCGCTGATCTTGGCGTGCAGTTCGCATTTAAGGTCGAGGCGCTCGGGGGCGCTTTCCTGGATGAAGTCGGCGTCGCGCACGCACTCTTCGATGGTGGCGACGAAGCGCAGGCGATCCTGCGAAGCGCCGGGGGCGAGGCCGGCCTTTTCCAGCGCCGGCCAGGCATTGGCGATGCGCGCACGCAGGGCGGCTTCGGCGCCAGGGGCCGGGTCCCACGCGATGACGTCGAGGCCGTGGGCCAGGGCGCGGGCGACCCAGCCGCTGCCGATGACGCCGCTGCCGAGGGCGGCGAAGGTTTTGATGTCGGTGATGAAGGGCATGGTAGCTCCAGCAGGAATGAGGGATTACCTGTAGGAGCGAGCTTGCTCGCGAACAAAGTCCGCAGCGGGGCTGGTTCGCGAGCAATAACGAGGGCGTCCCCCTCGCTCCTACGAAGAGCAGTTCGTACGCAGGGTGATTGGATCAGCGCGGCTTGAGGTTCATCTTCCTGCGCCCCTCAGCCGGGGTCAGGGCGCGGCCGCCCAGGCGCTCGATGATCTCGATGGCGCGTTCGACCAGTTGGCCGTTCGTGGCGTGCACGCCGCGGTCGAGCCAGATGTTGTCTTCCAGGCCGACCCGCACGTTGCCGCCCAGCAGCATCGCCTGGGCGACCATCGGCATCTGCGAGCGGCCGATGCCGAAGCCGGCCCAGGTCAGGCCGTCGGGGATGTTGTCGGCCATGGCCTTCATGGTGGTGGTGTCGGCCGGGGCGCCCCACGGGATGCCGAGGCAGATCTGGATCAGCGGGTCTTCCAGCAGGCCTTCCTTGAGCATCTGCCTGGCGAACCAGAGGTGGCCGGTGTCGAAGATTTCCAGCTCGGCCTTCACGCCCAGTTCGGTGATGCGCTTGGCGCCAGCGCGCAGCTGGGCCGGGGTGGAGACGTAGATGAAGTCACCATCGCCGAAGTTCAGGGTGCCGCAGTCCAGGGTGCAGATTTCCGGCAGCAGTTCCTCGACGTGCTTCAGGCGCTCCAGCGGGCCGACCAGGTCGGTGCCGGCGCCGAACTCCAGCGGCTGTTCGCCCTGGCCAATCTGCAGGTCGCCGCCCATGCCGGCGGTGAGGTTGATGATGACGTCGGTGTCGCTCTCGCGGATGCGCTCGACCACTTCGCGGTAGAGATTTACGTCGCGGCTGGGCTTGCCGGTCTGCGGGTCGCGGACGTGGCAGTGGGCAACGGTGGCGCCGGCCTTGGCAGCCTCGATGGCGGCGGCGGCGATTTCCTTCGGGGTGACGGGAATGGCCGGGTGCTTGCCGACGGTGTCGCCGGCGCCGGTCACCGCGCAGGTGACGATTACTTCGTAGTTCACGGTGGCTGTCCTTCTTGAGGTCGAACGAACCCACTGCGCGCCAGGCGACGCGCAGGGAGTTGCTGGTAGGTGGTTACTTGAGCGAGGCCTGCACGGCGGCGAGGCCGTCCTTGCCGTCGAAGGTTGTCACGCCGTCGAGCCAGGCCTTGAGCGGCTCGGGGTTCTGCTTCAGCCAGGCCTTGGCGGCATCCACCGGCTGGCTGCGGTCGAGGATCGGCACCATCACCTGGCTCACCTGCTGGCTGCTGAACTTGAGGTTGTGCAGCAGCTTGGCGACGTTGCCGCACTGCGCCTGGTAGCCGCCGGCGGTCATGATCGAGACGGTGGCGGAGCCTTCGTTCGGGCCGAATACGTCGTCGCTGCCGGTGAGGTATTTCATGTCGATCTGCAGGTTCATCGGGTGCGGCTTCCAGCCGAAGAACACCACCCACTGCTTGCGCTTGATGGCGCGCTTGACCGCGGTGAGCATGCCGGCCTCGCTGGATTCGACGATCTGGAAACCCTTCAGGCCGAACTTGTCGTCGGCGATCATCTTCGCGGTGATGCGGTTGGAACCGCTGCCGGGCTCGATCAGGTAGATCTTGTTGCCCAGCTTGTCCTTGAACTTGGCGATGTCGGCGAAGGTCTTCAGACCGCCGTCGTAGACGTAGGTCGGCACGGCGTAGGTGGACTGCGCATCGGGCAGCGTCGGCGGGGTGATCACGTCGAGTTGCTGCTTGTCGAGGTAGGGCTTGGCCACCGGCTGCATGGTCGGCTGCCAGTAACCGAGGAAGACGTCGAGCTGCTTGTCGGCCATACCGGCCAGGATGATCTGCTGCGAGGCGCTGGTCTGCTTGACCTTGTAGCCCAGGCCGTCGAGCACGGCTTCGGCCACGGCGCTGCTGGCTACCACGTCGGTCCAGTTCACCGTGCCCATGCGCACGTTCTGGCACTGGGCGGGCTCGGCGGCCCAGGTGGTGCTGGCGGCGAGCATGAGCGCGGCACAGCCGAACGCTCGGATCGATAGCTTCATGACTTCTCCCTCAATGCCTTTGCGGCGTTGGTTATCGTTGTTGTACGTCATGCGGCCCTCACGGGGGCTGGAGAACAAATTACGCAGGCGCCGCCCCGTTGAGTCGCACAGTGGCGACCAGCTCTTGCACAGCAGCGACCTCCCCGATTGCCAGGGTGACGTCCATGGTCCATAAGCAGGGGCAGGCTGCCACTATGCCGCCCTCCAATCGCACGGTACCCGCCATGTCCCAAGACTTCTGGTTCCTGCTGTTGCCCGGTTTTTCGGTGATGGGTTTCGTTTCCGCCGTCGAGCCGCTGCGGGTGGCCAACCGCTTCCGCGGCGAGTTGTACCGCTGGCACCTGATGAGCCTGGACGGCGGGCCGGTGCTGGCCAGCAACGGCATGTCGATGAACGCCGACAGCGGCCTGCAAGCGCTGCGCGAAGGCGACACGCTGCTGGTGGTGGCAGGTTTCGAGCCGCTGCGCGCCTGCACGCCGGCGCTGCTGCACTGGCTCAAGCGCCTGGATCGTGATGGCGTGACGCTGGGCGGCATCGACACCGGCAGCTTCGTGCTGGCCGAGGCCGGCCTGCTGCAACGCCAGCGCTGCACGGTGCACTGGGAGGCGCTGGACGCCTTCCGGGAGACTTATCCACAGGTGCAGGCGACCCAGGAGCTGTTCGAGATCGACGGTCCGCGCATCACCTCCCCCGGCGGCACTGCGTCCATCGACCTGATGCTCGACCTGATTGCCCAGGACCATGGGCCCGAGCTGGCCGTGCAGGTGTCGGAGCAGTTCGTGGTCGGGCGCATCCGCCCTCGCCAGGATCACCAGCGCCTGCAGGTCGCCAGCCGCTACGGGGTGAGCAACCGCAAGCTGGTGCAGGTGATCGGCGAGATGGAGCGCCACACCGAGCCCCCGCTGACCACGCTGGAGCTGGCCGAACGCATCCAGGTTACCCGGCGCCAGCTGGAGCGCCTGTTCCGCCTCCACCTGAACGACACGCCGTCGAACTTCTATCTCGGCCTACGCCTGGACAAGGCGCGCCAGCTGCTGCGCCAGACCGACATGAGCGTGCTGGAGATCGGCGTGGCCTGCGGGTTCGAAACGCCTTCCTACCTGTCGCGCAGTTACCGGACGAAGTTCGGCGTGTGCCCGAGCCAGGATCGGGTGGGGTTGCGCAAGGTTGTCGCCAAGGCCGTCATCCCGCACACCCTGTAGGAGCGAGCTTGCTCGCGAACGGAATCAACCGGCAGCGTCGGAGCTGGGTGGGTTCGCGAGCAAGGGCTAGGCGCCCCCCTCGGTCCTACAGAAAGCAAAAGCATCTGCTGCGATTGGCAATATCTGTGGGACTACCGTCATTTACCCATCCACAGACCAGGCGGAGGATGGGCACCAGGTTCCTCACCCACTGCCTTCGGAGGCCATCATGAGCGAAGCCCGTCCCCCCCTCCCGCCGTTCACCCGCGAAACCGCGATCCAGAAAGTCCGCCTCGCCGAGGACGGCTGGAACAGCCGCGATCCCCACCGCGTGTCGCTGGCCTACACACCGGACAGCCGCTGGCGTAACCGCGCGACCTTCGTCCAGGGCCGCGAGCAGATTGTCCAGTTCCTCACCGCCAAGTGGGTGCGCGAGCAGCAGTACCGGCTGATCAAGGAACTCTGGGCGTTTACCGAGAACCGCATCGCCGTGCGCTTCGCCTACGAATGGCATGACGATTCGGGCAACTGGTTCCGCTCCTATGGCAACGAGAACTGGGCCTTCGACGAGAACGGCCTGATGTTCGAGCGCCACGCCTGCATCAACGACCTGCCGATCAGCGAGGACGAACGCCTGTTCCATTGGCCGCAAGGGCGCCGGCCGGATGAGCATCCGTCGCTGAGCGAGCTGGGGCTGTAGAGGGTTATTCACAGCATCGGAGTGGTCCGTATCGCGCCGGGAGCCAATCGCGGACAGAGTCCGCTCCTACGCAAAGGGAAATCCCGGAGTCAGCCCTGTAGGAGCGAGCTTGCTCGCGAACAGATTCAGCCGACGACTCCATCGGCCGGGCTGGTTCGCGAGCAAGCTCGCTCCTACATGAAGCCCCTCAGGCCGGAACGGCGCGGGCGGGAACGGTGGAGGAGATGCGGCTGTCTTCCAGGATCATCGCCGCCGCCCGCTCGCCGAGCATGATGCAGGGCGCGTTGGTGTTGCCACTGATGAGTGTCGGCATGATCGACGCGTCCACCACGCGCAGCCCCCTCAGGCCATGCACGCGCAGGCGCAGGTCAACCACCGCCATCGCGTCCTCACCCATCTTGCAGGTGCCCACCGGGTGGAACACGGTGGCGGCGTATTCGCGCAGGTGCTCGAGCAATTGCTCGTCGGTCTGCACCTGCGGGCCGGGCAGCATTTCGGCGCCGCGAATCTTGTCGAACTCCGGCTGGGCGAGGATCTTGCGCGCCAGCTTCACGCCTTCCACCAGCACGCGGCCGTCTTCCTCGTTGGCGAGGAAGTTGTAGTCGATCTCGATGTCGCCGCCGGGCTTCACGCGCAGCTCGCCGATGCTCTTCGGGCGCAATACGCAGGTATGCACGGCGTAGCCATGGCCCCACTCGAACAGGCGGCCACGGTGGCTGCGGTAACCGGGCACGAAGTGGAACTGCACGTCGGCCAGCGAATCGGCCAATGGCGTGCGGGCGAAGCCACCGGCCTCGACGTAGTTGGTGGTCAGCCAGCCCTTCTTCGCCAGCAGGTACTTGAACGGCGACAGCAGGATCTGCGGCAACGAGCCGAGGGAGAAGCCCAGGCTCAGCGGGCTGGGCGAGCGCACGGTGACCAGGCCGTCGAGGTGATCCTGGAGGTTCTTGCCCACGCCCGGCAGGTCGTGTTTCACCGCGATACCGGCGGCTTTCAGTTCTTCGCCCGGACCGATGCCCGAAGCCAGGAGAATCTGCGGCGAGCCGAGGGAACCAGCGGACAGGATGACCTCGCGGCGCGCCAGCAGGCGCTCGCCGCTGCGCAGTTCGAGGCCGGTGACGCGCTCGCCTTCCAGCAGCAGGCGGCCCACCTGGCGGTCGGTCAGCACGGTGAGGTTCGGCCGCTGCAACGGCGCGACGAAGGCACGGTAGCTGCTCAGGCGCTTGGCGTCCTTCTGGGTCACGTTGTAGATGCCCACGCCCTCGAACTCGCGGCCGTTGAAGTCATCGTTGCGGCGCAGGCCGATGCGTTCGCCAGCCTTGATGAACAGGCTCGACAGCGGGTTGGGATCACGCGGCTTGTCCACCACCAGCTCACCGAGGGTGCCGTGCAGCGCCGGGTCCTGGCCGAGCAGGTTGCGCTCGGACTTCTTGAAGAACGGCAGCACGTCCTTCCAGCCCCATCCGGGGCAGCCGTCCTGCTCCCAGCGGTCGTAGTCGGAGGCGTGGCCACGGATGTAGATCATGCTGTTCATCGAGCTGGAGCCGCCCAGGGCCTTGCCACGCGGGCAGTGCAGCGAGCGGTTGTTCAGGCGCTTCTGCGGCGCGGAATAGAAGTTCCAGCTGAAGATCTTGCTCTTGTACAAGGTGATGGTGCCGGCCGGGGTCTGCACGCGCAGGCTGGCATCGCTGCCGCCGGCTTCCAGCAGGCAGACGCGCACGGATGGGTCGGCGCTCAGGCGGTTGGCCAGCACACAGCCGGCGGAACCGGCGCCGACGATGAGGTAGTCGTAGGTGGAGTCGTGGGTGGAGGACATGGGGGCTCCCTTTGGAGTGTTGCGTGAATGGTGGAGCGCCCTCACCCCAACCCTCTCCCGGAGGGAGAGGGAGCAAACCGAATCAGCCGGCCAGCGCGGCGCTTGTCGCGAGCACCGCAATAGCTCCCTCTCCCCCTAGGAGAGGGCTGGGGTGAAGGTGGGCGGCACCGGGTCTCAATGAGCTTCTTCCAGATCGTCGTGCAGCAGCCCGAGGATCTCGCGCTTCATCTCGATGAACTGGCGGTCCATGACCATGTCCAGCGAGCGCGGGCGCTCGATGGGCACGTCGAGGATGCGCTTGATGCGGCCGGGGCGTGCGCCCATGACGTAGACGCGGTCGCCCAGCAGGATGGCCTCGTCGATGTCGTGGGTGACGAACACCACGGTCTTCTTGCTGTGGTCCCACACGCGCAGCAGCAGTTGCTGCATCTGCATGCGGGTCTGGCTGTCGAGGGCGCCGAAGGGCTCGTCCATCAGCAGGATCTGCGGGTCGTTGGCCAGCGCGCGGGCGATCGCCACGCGCTGCATCATTCCGCCGGAGAGCTGCTTGGGATAGTTGTTCTCGAAGCGGCGCAGGCCGACTTCGTCGAGGTAGTAGTCGACGATCTCACGGCGCTCGGCCGCCGGCATGCCGCGACGCTTGAGGCCGAACTCGACGTTCTGCCGCACGGTAAGCCAGGGGAACAGGGTGTAGCTCTGGAACACCATGCCGCGGTCGGCGCCGGGGCCGTCGACCAGTTGGCCGCCGACGTAGATGTCGCCTTCGGTGGGTTCGGCCAGGCCGGCGGTGAGGTAGAGCAGGCTCGACTTGCCGCAGCCCGACGGGCCGACGATGACCGCGAACTGCTGGTCCGGCACTTCGAAGGAGACGCTCTCCAGCGCGCTGAAGGTGCCGCCCTCGGGTGTGCGGTAGCGCAGGCTGACGTTCTCCACCCGCAGGCGCGGCGGCCTGGCTTGTTCCTGACCGGTCACGGCCGCTTCTTCCTGCTTGATCGCTACTGCGCCCATGACGCCACCTTCAGTCGGATGAATCGGAAGAGTTGGTCAGTGATCAGGCCCAGCAGGCCGATGATGGCGATGGCCAGGAAGATCACGTCGACCTGGAAGCCGCGCATGGCCTTGAGGCTGATGTAGCCCAGGCCGCTGGAGGCGGCGACCAGTTCGGCCACGACCAGGTAGGTCCAGGCCCAGCCCATGGTCACGCGCAGGGTGTCGAGCACGCCCGGCAGCGACGCCGGGCCGAGCACGTGGAGGACTACGTCGCGACGGTTGCAGCCCAGGGTGTAGGAAGCGTTGACCAGGTCCTTGGCGACGCCGCGGGAAACGTCGGCGATCATCACCAGTTGCTGGAAGAACACGCCGAAGATGATCACGGTGACGCGCTGTTCCAGGCCGATGCCGATCCACAGGATGAACAGCGGCACGAAGGAGGTCACCGGCAGGTAGCGAATGAAGTTCACCAGCGGCTCGAGGAAGGCCTGGACGATGCGGAAGCTGCCCATCAACAGGCCCAGCGGTACCGCCACCAGCGAGGAGATGATGAAGCCGATCATCACCACCTTGACGCTGGCCATCACGTGGGTGGCGAGGGTGCCGTCACTGGCCAGGCGCACGCCGGCCGCGAGCACCGCGTCCGGGGTGGGCAGGAACATCGCCGGCACCACGCCGCCATAGGAGAGCCCGGCCCACAGGCCGAACACGAGCAGCCAGCACAGGGTGCCGGCAGACCAGACCAGCTTCAGCGGCAGGTCGACCTTGGGCGTCAGGCAACGGCTGAGCCAGGATTGCGAACGACGAGGCATCGCGGATTCCTCCAGGCGAGCGGCACGGCGCCGCCCGCGGGGACAAGAGTGAGACGGTTACTCGGAGACGAAGCGCGGGTCGACCAGGTCGTCGTAGCTGACTTCCAGGCGCTTGCCCTGCAGGCCGCTCCAGGTTTCGTTGGCGAGGCGGATCAAGCCCTTGATGTCGCCGGGCTTGCCGGGAGTGCCAATGAGTTGCTCGCTCATGGCCTTGTCGTAGAAGCGCACACCCTTGGCGGCATCGGCCAGGGCCTTGGGATCGGAGAGGTAGCCGCCAACGCCCTTGGCCATGATGGCGTAGGCCTCGTCCGGATGCTCCTTGGTGTACTGCACGGCCTTGTACAGGCCTTTCACCAGGGCCTTGACGTCCTCGGGCTGCTTCTCGATCACGTCGCAGTTGAGCGCGACCACGTCGACGATCACGCCGGGGGTAGTGGAGCTGTCCACCAGCACCTTGCCCTGCTGCTTCTCGCGCACCAGGGAGAGGTGCGGTTCCCAGGTCACGGCGGCGGGCACGCGGCCGGCGATGAAGGCGCTGGCGGCATCGTCGGCAGTCATGTTCTGCACCTTGATGTCGCTCATGTTCATGCCGGCGTGCTTGAGCAGGTAGGCCAGCCAGAACTGCGAGACGGAGCCTTCGTTGACCGCCACTTCCTGGCCCTTGAGCTGGGCCAGGGAGGTGACGTCCTTGCCCACCAGCACGCCGTCGCCGCCATGGCTGTCGTCCAGCGCAGCCACGGCCTTGAAGCAGAACTTCGGCCGGTACTTGAGGATTTCGTCGATGGTGGAAGCGGAGCCGGAGAGCTGGCCGGAGGCCTGGGCCGCCATGTACATCGAGGCTTCCTCGATGGTGGTCAGCTGCAAGTCGAGGCCCTGCTCCTTGAAGTAGCCCAGGTCGCGGGCGAGATAGAGGGTGCCGTAGCCGACCCAGGTGGTGTGGCCGATGGACAGGGTGCCGGCCTGCGCGCCAGAAGCGGCGGCGAGAGCCAGGGCGGAACACGCGATGGAACGCACGAGCAAGGACTTGATCATGAAGCACTCCCACAGCCGTTTGGCTTTGTTGTTGATTTACTGCGGCAGTGGCCAGGAGGCCGGTAGAACCGGGACATGGGCGGCATCGGGCTCTATGGCCCAGCGTCTGAAGGCTTTGTCTCGCGACATGTCTGACAGGCCGATGGTGGCCGAAGCGGGAGGCTCGGAAAATTATTAAATATGTCGTTGCGCCATAAGAAAAAGCTGCCTTGCCGGCGAAATTGCACCAGCATGGCGCAGGGGAGAGCTCGGCCGCGCGCGGGTTGTTCCGCGCTGCACTATGGTTGAACGCAGCTCTCCTCAAGGAAGGTTTCCAGCATGGCCCCCCGCCCCATTCTCTCGGCCCTGGCGCTCGTCGCCGGGCTGTCGTTGCATCCCGCTGCCGCCGTTGCCGCCCAGGGCCAACCACAGGCCAGTGCGCCCGCTTCGCCGGCAGTCGCCGAAGAACTGAAATGGCCCCGGGATTTCGCCCTGGGCGACCAGCACGTGCAGATATTCCAGCCGCAGATCGAAGACTGGGACGGCACCCGCATGGGCGGCCGAGCGGCCATCGCCATCGGCGCCGCCAATGCCGCGCCCACCTACGGAGTGGCGCAGTTCTCCACTGCCGCGGCCATCGACAAGGCCAGCGGCCTGGTGCAACTCACCGACCTGCGCATCGAAAAGGTCGAAGTCCCCACCGCACCAGACAGCGCCGACAAGGTGCGCGATGCCCTGGTGGCGCGGCTGCCCAAAGAAGGCCTGACGGTCTCCCTCGACCAGTTGCAGGCCAGCTACGCGGTGAACCAGCAACTGGACAAGCTGCGCCACGTGGAAGTGAAGAACGACGCGCCGCAGATCATTTTCGCCAGCACCCCGACCGTGCTGGCGATGATCGACGGCCAGCCGAAGTGGCAAGCCCTGGCGGGCAGCGACTTCGAGCGGGTTATCAACAGCCGCGTGCTGCTCCTGCGCGACGCCCAGGGCAACAACTACCTGAACGCCGCCGGTAACTGGTACACGGCGCAGGCGCTGGACGGCACCTGGCTGGTGCTCAGCCAACCGCCCAAGGCGCTGGTCAGCGCCCAGCAGGCCGCGGAGAAGGCCGGCCCGGTTGACGCGCTGTTGCCCAAGAACGGCAAGAAGCCGGGCAAGGCGCCGGCCGTCCTGGTGGCCACGCAGCCCACCGAACTGATCGTCAGCGACGGCACCGCGCAGATGGCGCCGGTGGACGGCGTCAGTCTGCTGAGCCTGAACAATGCCGATCACGCGGTGTTCGTCGATCCGACCCACAACACCTGGTACGTGCTGGTGTCCGGGCGCTGGTTCAGCGGCCCCGGTGAGAAAGGCCCGTGGACCTATGTGCCCGGCAAGGACCTGCCCGCCGACTTCGCGAAGATCTCCGCCAAGGATCCGAAAGCCAACGTCCTCGTGTCGGTTCCCGGTACGCCCCAGGCCAAGGAGGCCGCCATCGCCGCGAGCATCCCGCAGACCGCCAGCGTCTCGCGCAGCAAGGCCACGTTGAAGGTCACCTACGACGGCGCGCCGAGCTTCCAGCCGATCACCGGCACCAGCCTGAATTACGCAGTGAACACGCCGACGCCGGTGATCGAAGTGGCGGCCAACCAGTTCTTCGCCGTGAGCAACGGCGTCTGGTTCACCGCGCCCAGCCCGACCGGCCCGTGGCAGGTGGCCGCCGAAGTGCCTGCGGCGATCTACGGTATCCCGCCCAGTTCGCCGGTGTACTACGTGACTTATGTGCACATCTACTCGGTGACCCCGCAAACCGTGGTTGTCGGCTACACGCCGGGCTACCTGGGCGTGGTGATCAACAGCGACGGCACAGTGGTGTACGGCACGGGCTACACCTATCCCGCCTATGTCAGCAGCACTGTGTACTACGGTTATCCACCGACCTACGGCTATGGCGCGGGCTTTGCCGTCGGCGCGCTGACCGGCTTCGCCTTCGGCTATGCCGCCGGTGCGTACTGGGGTTCGCCGGAGCCCTACTGGGGACCGTACTGGGGACCTTATCCACAGGGCGGCTGGAGTTATACCAACATCAACCAGGCCAACTTCTACGGGCGCTGGGGCCAGGGCACCGTCACCCACGCCTATGGCTACAACGCCTGGACCGGCACCCACTGGCAGGGCAGCTCGGCGGCCGGCTACAACCCGCGCACCGGCACCCGCTTCGCCAGCAGCCAGGGCGCGGCGTTCAACCCCTATACCGACCAGGGAGTGGCCGGGCGGCGCGGGGCCTATTCCAATGCTTCCACCGGTACCTCCGCCGCAGGGCGCAGTGGCGTGGCCTACGATGCCGATAGCGGCGACTTCAAGGCCGGCCAGCAGGGCGTGAAGCACAACGCCCAGACCGGTCGCACCACCATCGCCGAGCGCGGGGTATCCGGCGATGTGGATGACGGTCGCGGCAGCTACGACCACGACAACCGCGGCGTGACCTACAACCGTCGCACCGGCAACGCCGTGGCCTGGAAGAATGGCGACGTCTACGCCGGCCACGATGGCAACGTCTACCAGCACACCGACAACGGCTGGCAGCAACACACCAGCAACGGCTGGCAGCCTGTACAGCCGAACCAGGCCAACATGCGCGGGCAACTGGAGCAGCAATACCAGTCGCGGCAGATCGGCCAGCAGCGCTTCAACCAGACGCAGCGGCAATGGGGCGGTGGCGGGCATTTCGGCGGCGGCCACATTGGCGGCGGCGGTTTCCGCCGCTGAGGTTGTGGGCAAGGTTTTCCACACCGCTTGAGCCTGTGGAAAACCGCTTCGGGCGAGGCTCGGAACTTATCCACACGCCTTGCCCTTGCCCACTCGCCCTCGGCAAGATGCCCGCTCCCACCACCATCGCGGGGTTGCCGTGACCGCTCTGTTCCAGGCCCTGTGGCCATTGTTCGCGCTGATCGTCGGCGGCTTCGTGCTGCGCCGCAAAGGTTTCCCCGGCGAAGCTTTCTGGCCGGCGGCGGAGCGGCTCAACTACTTCATCCTGTTCCCCGCATTGCTGGCCAGCAGCCTGGCCAGCGCGCCGCTGGACGACCCCGGCCTTGCCCGCCAGGCGCTGGCGGTGGTGCTGGGCCTGGGCATCGCCTGGATCGCCCTGTTGATCGCCAAGCGCCTGCGCGGCTGGAACGCCGCGCGCTTCGGCGCCATCGCCCAAGGCGTGCTGCGCTTCAACACCTACCTGGGGCTCGCCGCAGTGGGCAGTCTTTATGGCAAACCGGGCCTGACCCTGGCCGCGCTGATGCTGGCTTTGATGGTGCCGACGGTGAACGTGATGTCGGTCTGGGCGCTGACCGCCGAACGCGGCATCAGCCTGCGTTCGCTACTGCTGCCGATCGTCAGGAATCCGCTGATCCTCGCCTGCGTGCTGGGCGCGTTGCTGAATGTGAGCGGCATCGGCCTGCCGGGCGGCACGGACCGGCTGTTCAACCTGCTGGCCGTAGCAAGCCTGCCGCTGGGCCTGCTCTGCGTGGGGGCAGCGCTGCAGCCCCAGGAGCTGCGTGCGGAAGTATCGGCGCTGGGCTGGAACTGCGCGATCCGCCTGCTGGCCATGCCCTTGCTGGCCTTCGCCATCGCTCGCCTGCTGGCGCTGCCGCCGCTGGAGAGCGCGCTGCTGGTGATGTTCTTCGCCTTACCCACAGCCCCGACAGCGTACGTACTGACCCGCCAGTTGGGCGGCGAAAGCGGGCTGATGGCGGGGATCATTACCCTGCAGACGTTGCTGGCGGGCGCCAGCCTGCTGCTGGTCATGGGAGCGATCCAGGCATAAGTCCGAAGAAAGGCTACGCGTAGGAGCGGACTCCGTCCGCCATGGCTTCCGGCGCGTTGCGGACCTATCGCGGACAAAGTCCGCTCCTACGTACGGCAAGACGCTGTAGCGTCCTGAGGAGCGCCCCACAGGCGCGCTCGCGGGCATGGCCCTCCTGCAAGAATCGTCAGATCAGTGGAAATTCCTGCGAAAGCCTGCTGAAAGCTTGACCCCCTAGCATCGCCGCCTCGGTCGTCCCGGCCGGACCTGCGTTCGCGCAGCGTACAAAAACAACAATCGGTGATCGCTCATGCCCCGTTTCCTGTCCGTCCCCGCTACCACTCCGTCCGTGCCACTCGTGCTTATCCACAGCCGCTGCTGACCCCCAGCGCCGAGACGGAGTTATCCCCATGCTGACTTTCCTCGCCTTCGCCATGGTGGCGACCTTTATGTTCCTGATCATGACCAAGCGGCTCTCGGCGCTGATCGCGCTGATCCTGGTCCCGATCGCCTTCGCCCTGCTCGGCGGCTTCGCCAAGGGCCTGGGGCCGATGATGCTGGACGGCATCCGTACGCTGGCGCCAACCGGCGTGATGCTGATGTTCGCCATCCTCTACTTCGCCATCATGATCGACTCCGGCCTGTTCGACCCGGCGGTAAGGCGCATCCTCAAGCTGGTGAAAGGCGACCCGTTGAAGGTGTCGATGGGCACCGCCGCGCTGGCGATGATCGTCTCGCTGGATGGCGACGGCTCGACCACCTACATGATCTGCGTGGCCGCCGTGCTGCCGCTGTACAGCCGCCTGGGCATGAGCCCGCTGCTGATGGCCTGCCTGATCATGCTCTCCAGCGGCGTGCTGAACATGACGCCCTGGGGCGGGCCCACTGCCCGCGCGGCCAGCGCGCTACATGTCGATCCGGCGGACATCTTCGTGCCGATGATCCCGGCCATGCTCGCCGGCATCGCGGCGATCTTCGCCCTCGCCTGGGTCTACGGCAAACGCGAGCGCGCCCGCCTGGGCGAGTTGCACCTGCCGACCGACCACGAAGCGATGGCGGACGTGAGCGTGTCGCAGTACCCCGAGGCGCGTCGGCCGAAGCTGCTGTGGTTCAACGCCGTGCTCACCGTCGTGCTGATGGGCACCCTGATCGCCGGCCTGCTGCCGATGCCGGTGCTGTTCATGATCGCCTTCGGGATCGCGATGATCGTCAACTACCCCTGCATCCTGGAGCAGAAGAAGCGCATCGGCGCCCACGCCGAGAACGTCCTCGCGGTGGTCTCGCTGATTTTCGCCGCGGGCGTATTCACCGGGATCCTTTCCGGAACGGGCATGGTCGAAGCCATGTCCAAGAGCCTGCTGGCGGTGATCCCGCCGGCGCTGGGGCCGTACCTGGCGACCATCACGGCGCTGGTGAGCATGCCGTTCACCTTCTTCATGTCCAATGACGCTTTCTACTACGGCGTGCTCCCGGTACTCTCCCAGGCCGCCGCGCAGTACGGCATCACGCCGGTGGAAATGGCCCGCGCCTCCATCGTGGGCCAGCCGGTGCACCTGCTCAGCCCGCTGGTGCCCTCGACCTACCTGCTGGTCGGGCTGGCCAAGATCGACTTCGGCGACCATCAGCGCTTCACCCTCAAATGGGCCGTGCTGGTGTGCCTGGCGATCCTCGCCGCCGCGCTGCTGCTGGGCCTGTTCCCGCTCTTCAATGACTGACCGATCAACGACCGACTTCGAGTACCGCGACAATGGAATGGCTGACCAGCCCTGAAATCTGGATTGCGTTCTTCACCCTGACTGCCCTGGAGATCGTCCTGGGCATCGACAACATCATCATGATCTCCATCCTGGTCGGCCGCATGCCCAAGCACATGCAGCCGCGCACGCGCTTCTTCGGGCTGGCGCTGGCGATGGTCACGCGCATCCTGCTGCTGCTCTCGATCACCTGGGTGATGCGCCTGACCGCCGACCTGTTCCACGTGTTCGGCCAGGGCATTTCCGGGCGCGACCTGATCCTGTTCTTCGGCGGCCTGTTCCTGCTGTGGAAAAGCAGCAGCGAAATCTTCCACGGCCTGGAGGGTGAGGATGAAATCGAGGGCGAACCCAAGAGCGTGATGGGCGGCTTCATCGGCACCATCATCCAGATCGCCATCATCGACATCGTGTTCTCGCTGGACTCGGTGATCACCGCCGTGGGCATGGTTTCCAACGTGCCGGTGATGGTCGCCGCCATTGTGGTCGCGGTGCTGGTAATGATGCTGGCGGCGGGCGCCATCAGCGACTTCATCGACAAGCACCCGTCGCTGAAGATGCTCGCGCTGTCCTTCCTCATCGTGGTCGGCACCGTGCTGATCGCCGAAGCCTTCGAAGTCCACGTGCCCAAGGGCTACGTCTACTTCGCCATGGCCTTCTCGCTGGCGGTGGAAGCGCTGAACATCCGCATGCGCACCGCGCGCGGAAAGAAGGACGCGGACCCGGTGAAGCTGCGCAAGGATATTCCCGGCCAATAGCCCACAAAAGCTATCCACAGGCGCACTGTGGAAAACCAAAAGCCGGGCTTTCCACAGCCCGGCTTTTTATTCACAGCAGATCGATTTCACGGACGTGCGACCGGCTCCGGCCAGTTCAGCACGCCCTTGTCGTTGAAGCGCACCGTGCCGAACAGACCACCCGCCAGCTTGCCGTTGATCTCGTAGGGCATGCCCTGGCGCGGTGGCCCGCCGGACAGGCCCCAGGCCTGGCGGAAGGCGGAGAAGGCCGAGATGCTCACCGGCACGCTGATCACTGCTTCGCCAAAGCGCGGCACCTGCCCGCTGGCGTCGCTCACCCCACTGGCCAGCGGCTGGCCATTCACCGACAGGTCCAGGGCGATGCCGTTGTAGTCGATGGCCTGGTCGTTGGGGTTCTGTACCCGCAGCTTGACCGTGAAACGCGCCTCCATGCCCTGCCCGGTCGCCGGCTCCAGGCCAACCAGATCGATGTTCAGCGGGTCGCGCGTGCCAAACAGGCTGCTGCAGGCGCCCAGCGCCAGCAGCAAGGTCATCAGGGCAATACGCCGGGCAATCGCCATGCTCTCTCCTCGTCGATTCACTTCAGGGTAGCCGGGCGCAGCCGCCACACGGTGTTGCCCACATCATCGGCCACCAGCACGCCGCCAAACTTATCCACAGCGACACCGACAGGACGGCCCATGGCTTCTTCCTTGTCGTTGACGAAACCGTCCAGCACCGTCACCGGCTGGCCGTTGGGCTTGCCGCTGCCGAAGGGGATGAACACCACCTGGTAACCGCTGCGCGGCTTGCGGTTCCACGAGCCGTGCTGGCCGATGAACACGCCGCCACGATAGCGCTCCGGCAGCAGGCTGCCCTGATAGAAGGCAAGGCCGAGGGATGCGGTGTGCGAACCCAGGGCGTAGTCGGGCACCAGGGCCTTCTGCACCATGTCCGGGCGCGGCGGTTCGACGCGTTTATCCACATGCTGGCCGAAATAGCTCCAGGGCCAGCCGTAGAAGCCGCCTTCCTTCACCGAGGTCATGTAGTCGGGCACCAGGTCGTTGCCCAGTTCGTCGCGCTCGTTCACGGCTGTCCACAGGGCGCCGGTGTTGGGCTCCCAGCCCAGCCCGTTGGGGTTGCGCAGGCCGGAGGCGAATACCCGCACGTTACGGTTGGAGAGGTCGATCTGCAGGATCGCCGCGCGGTTCCTCTCCGCGTCCAGCCCGTTCTCGCCGACGTTGCTGTTGGAACCCACAGTGGCGTACAGGTAGCGGCCGTCGGGGCTGGCGAGGATATTCTTGGTCCAGTGGTGGTTGATCGGCCCGCCCGGCAGGTCGACGACCTTTTCCGCCGGTGCGCTGATCGTCGTCTCACCGGTCTTGTACGGGAAGCGCACAACGGCGTCGGCGTTGGCGACATACAACCAGTTATCCACAAGCGCCATGCCGAAGGGCGAGAACAGGCCTTCCAGCAGCACGCTGCGCTGTTCCGGCACACCGTCGCCATCGGCGTCGCGCAGCAGGGTGATGCGGTTGGCGCTGGGTACCGAGGCCCCGGCCTTGGCCATGACCTTGCCGGCGACCCAGTCCTTCAATCCGCCGGATTCTTCCTTGGGCGGTGCCGAGCTTTCCGCCACCAGCACATCGCCGTTGGGCAGCACGTAAAGCCAACGCGGGTGTTCGAGCTTGTCGGCGAAGCGCTGCACCTCCAGGCCTTCGGCAGCACGGGGCATCTGCCCGGCGGGCCAGCCGGTGGCGGTGGCGATATTGACGGTGGGCAGCACGCTGCTCTGGGGTTCGGGCAATTGCGGTTGAGGTCCGGTGCCGGCGTTGAACGGCAGCGCCGACTTGTCGCCGCAACCGGCCACCGCCAGTGCGATCAGGAGGGGGAACGACCTACGCATGCAACTTCTCCTCGGCCTGTGGCGCATCCATGTCGATGAGCACTTCTGTCAGCAAATGGTTAGGCAGTCTAGACATATCCGCCCGCCGATCCGTGCGAAATAACCGATGCAAAGCCTCTCGCACCCGTGTTTGATCGGCTTTACTGACAGACAGGAATCCCGGCAAATCAGAGATTTGGCGAACCCTCAGGGAAGAACGAGGGTCTACCATGACAGTCTTGTGACAATCGCCTGAATGCTGCCGTGTCCTTCTCGGCCCTCCGCGCTGTCTGTACGGAGCCGCGGGCGAGGTCGTTACAGGGTCCGTCGACGGACGCTCCGCCCGCGGGCCCATTTGCGTGCAAGGGGGCCCGACATGCTCAAACTGCTCGATCTGCTCTCTGCCGTCGCCCTGTTGGTGTGGGGCACTCACATAGTCCGCACCGGCATCCTCAGGGTCTACGGCAGTAATCTGCGAAAAATCCTCAGCCGCAGCGTAGAAAAGCGCCCGCTGGCCTTCGCCGCCGGCATCGGTGTCACCGCGCTGGTGCAGAGCAGCAACGCCACGGCGCTGCTGGCGACCTCCTTCGTCGCCACCGGGCTGATGGCCCTGGCGCCAGCGCTGGCGATCATGCTCGGCGCCGACGTCGGCACGGCGCTGATGGCGCGGGTACTGACCCTCGATCTGTCGTGGCTGTCGCCGCTGCTGATCTTCTTCGGGGTGATCTTCTTCCTCGGCCGCCAGAAGTCGCGCCTCGGCCAACTGGGCCGGGTATTCATCGGCCTCGGGCTGATCGTCCTGGCGCTGCAACTGATTGTCGCCGCGGCAGAACCCATGACCCAGGCCAAGGGTGTCAAGGTGCTGTTCTCCAGCCTCACCGGCGACGTGATGCTGGATGCGCTCACTGGCGCGCTGTTCGCGATGATTTCCTATTCCAGCCTGGCGGCCGTGCTGCTTACCGCGACGCTGGCCGCCTCCAAGGTGATCTCGCTGAAAGTGGCGCTGTGCCTGGTGATCGGCGCCAACCTGGGCAGCGGAATCCTGGCGATGATCAGTGCCTCCTCGCAGAACGCCGCCGGCCGCCGCGTGGCACTGGGCAGCCTGCTGTTCAAGGTCGTCGGCTGCGCCCTGGTGCTGCCGCTGGTAGGCCCGCTGGCCGACTGGATCGACCACTGGCAGTTCAGCACCGCCGAACTGGTGATCGCCTTCCACGTGCTCTACAACACCACCCGCTGCCTCGCCTGCCTGCCGCTGACCGGGCAGATGGCAGCCTTCTGTACGCGCATCATGCCCGACCGCCATTCGCCGGAAGATATCGTGCGCCCGCGCCACCTCGACCCCGGCGCACTGGACACACCGAGCCTGGCGCTGGTCAATGCGGTGCGCGAAACCCTGCGCATGGGCGATATCGTCGAGCAGATGCTGAACAACCTGATGCAGGTTATCCACAGCGGCGACCCGCTGCTGGGCAAGGAGATCCGCAAGCAGGATGACGACGTCGACGCCCTCTACACCGCGATCAAGCTGTACCTGGCGCGCATGCCCCGCGAAGACCTGAGCGAAGCCGACAGCCGTCGCTGGGCGGAGATCATCGAACTGGCGATCAACCTCGAGCAGGCGGGCGACATCATCGAGCACATGCTCGGCGCCGTGCAGGACAAGAAGACCTCGCGCAGCCGCTCCTTCTCCGACAACGGCCTGGAGGAGATCACCGTGCTGCACGGTCAGTTGGTGGCCAACCTGCGCCTGTCCCTGTCGGTGTTCCTCAATGGTGACCAGGAAGGCGCCAAGCGCCTGCGTCGCGCCAAGCAGCGCTTCCGCCTGCAGGAACGGCGCTTCGCCCACTCGCATGTCGATCGCCTGCGCCAGCAGGTGGTACAGAGCATCGAGACCAGCTCGCTGCACCTGGACCTGATCAGCGACATGAAGCGCTTGAACTCGCTGTTCTGCGCCATCGCCTATGCTGTTCTGGACAACCCGGATGCCAGCAGTTCGGCAATCACTGAACTTGGGGAAGACGATGACTTCGTTGAACGCGAAGTCGAAGCGGTACAGGATCAGCAGCGGCCGGCTCCGCCCGGCTCCAGCGCGACGGGTTGACGGCCAGGGACAGGGCGAGCGCTTCGTCGGAACGTTCGCCAGCCCCTACAAAGTCCTGATATCACGACGCCCAGGGTTCGGGCAGAATCCGCCGCCATGGAAGCATGCACTCAATCCCAACGCCCTCCCTCGGTCAGCGCCAGCCTGACCCAGGCCATTCTGCTGGCGGCCGTGCGTCTCGGTATGAACCGCGATGTGCTGCTCGCTGCCAGCGGCATTCAGGAATCCCAGCTCAGCGATCCGGATGCGCGCATCGACTTCGCGCTGCAGGAGCGCATGTGGCAGGTGATCCAGACCGACTTGAAGCACGACGAGCCAGGCCTGGCGATGGGCCGCGCCCTGTCGCCGGCCTCCTTCAGCGCGCTGGGCTATCTGCTGCAGTCGAGCACCACGCTGGGTGACGCCCTCGAGTCGGCCATGCGCTACCAGCGCCTGGTAGGCGAAGGCGGCCAGGTAGCCATTGAGGCGCAAGCCGAGATCATCTGGGTGACCTATCGCCCGCTGCGCCCCGAGCCGCCAGCGACCCGAGCCCGCGCCCTGGCGCTGCTGGGGTTCTGGGCGCGCCAGCTGCGCGCCCTGCTCAGCGGCCTGCAACTGGCCGGCTGCCGCTTCATGCACAGCCAGCCGGAGAATCTCGAAGAATATGAGAAGGCCTTCGGCTGCCCTCTGCAGTTTGATGCCCCTGACTACGCCATGGGACTGCCCAGGGCACTCATCGACGCTCCGCTGCCCCAGGCCAATCCGCCGCTGCGCGATCTGCTTCGCCAGCACGCCGAAGGCCTGCTCGCCCGGCTGCCCAGCGCCAGCATCAGCGGCCGTGTCGTCGCCCTGCTGGGTGAGCAACTGGCCCGCGGCGAGCCAGGCCGCGCTTCGGTTGCCAGCGAGCTGGGCCTGAGCGAGCGCACGCTGCAGCGCCGGCTGGCGGAGGAAGGCAGCAGTTATCAACAGCTTCTCGCCGACACCCGCCGGCAGCTGGCGGAACGCTACCTGGGCGAAGGCAACCTGCCGGCCACGGATATCGCCGCCCTGCTCGGCTATTCCGAACCCAGCGTGTTCTTCCGTGCCTTCCGTCACTGGACGGGACTGACACCGGGCGAGTACCGCCAGCGCAGGCGGCAGTCAGGCAGTTAGCCGGCCTCGGCAAGTAACGACCAGGAAGCTTTTCAACAGACTTGCCTACAGGATATCCACAGCCTGAGATTCAGCCGTTCGGTCCCCGCGCGGCGAGATAGGCCAGGAAGGCCTCGCGGCTGGAATAGCGCGGCTCGTAGCCGAACTCTTCCTTCAACCGGCGATTGTCCAGCACTGGCCGATAGCGCAGGTAGTCCACCTGTTCCGGACCGAAGCGCGACAAACCCAGCGGCTTGAGCAGCCCCAGCCCCATGCGCATCAGGCCTGCAGGCATGGACCGATAGGGTTTGTTGAGCAGGCCGGCGATTTCGCGCAAGGACAACGCGCCATCGCCGGCGAGGTTGTAGATGCCCTCGCTGCCGCGTTCCAGTCCCTGGCGGATCACGTTGACGACATCCTGGTCCCAGATGAACACGAAGCGGCTGCGGTGCCCCAGCACTCCCACCATGGTGGGCCGGGCAAAGAGTTCGCTCAGCGGGTTATGCACACGTCGGCCGAGGATGGTGCCGGGACGCAGGATCAACTGCTTGAGCTGTGGATAACGTTTCCGCGCGTCGGCCAGCAGCTGTTCGATCTCCTGCTTGCAGCGCGCATGGAGCAGGTGCGGGTGTCCGCGCAGCGGATGGGATTCGTCGATCCACTCGGCGTTGTCGCGGTGAAAGCCATAAGCGACGCCGGAGCTGGTGACTATCAGCTGCTGCACGCCGTTCTGCCGCGCCGCCTCGATCAGCGCGCGAGTACCGCCGACTTCGATGGCATGCAGCTTCTGCGAGGTCATTTCCCGCGGCGGGTTGACCACGGCGGCGAGATGGACGATGGCGTCCGGCCGCCATTGTTCTATGCAGGCATTCACCTGCGCAGCCACCCCCAGGTCCAGTGCAACCGGCTCGATGTTGGGGCGCAGGCCCTGGGTATTGATGCGCCTGACGTCTCCGGCGATCAGCGTCCAATCCAGGTGCTGCACGGCCAGCTCATTGAGCAGGCTCTGCCCCAGAAAGCCAGCGGCGCCGGTGATCAATACGCGCATGAAACCTCCAGATCGCTCGGGTACGCGGCGAACTTTGGGCTATTGAAGGGGTGCGTGCTTGCAGCGTAGTTCCACTGCGCCAGCACCGACAGTGACCGCACAAGCCAGCCCCATGACCAAAGATGCCACCCGACAAAGGTTGAACGCGGTGGGTTCGAGCCGGTCAATCCGCTATCCTCACGGCTTTGCGTCCAGGCTCACCGCTCATGCGTTGGTTGTTCGTCCCCCTGCTGTCCCTGCTGCTCAACACTTGGTCCCTTGCCGACCAGCGACAGACGGTCGAGGCCTATCAGCTGGAGAACGGCATGGGCGTGCTGTTCAAGCCCACCCGCGAGAAGGGCCACGTGTCGATCCGCCTGATCGTCGGCGTCGGCTTCAGTGATTTCAGTTGCCGCGACCGGCAGCTACCGCACCTGATGGAGCACCTGTTCTTCAGTGGCCTGGATGGCGGCGACGAGGCCGACCTGGAAGCGCGCATGCAGGCCCTGGGCGGCCAGTGGAACGCCTACACCAGCGAGGGCGACACCGCTTTCGTCGTCGAATCCCCCGCCGCCACCCAGCGCCAGGTGCTGGACCTGCTGCTGGAAATCATCACCCGCACCCAGCTCGACCAGCGCAGGATCGACTCCGCCAAACAGGTGCTGGTGCGCGAGGACGGCGGCCATTATTCGCATCTGCAGCGCTGGCTGGACCACCAGAACGTCAGCCGCGCCGGCCAGGAACAGCTGGCCGTGGAACTGGGGCTGTCGTGCGACGAGCGCGCGCCTGTGGATAACCTGACCCAGGCCCAGCTGGAGCAGCTGCGCAAGGACTGGTACGTCCCCAGCAACATGACCCTGATCATCGTCGGCGACCTCGACCCGCGCCTGCCGGTCTACCTGGGCCGCACCTACGGCGCCCTGGTCGATCACGACACCCCGGAGCGCCGCGACCTGCCGCAGATGAAGAAGGGGGCCGAGCGCCAGCGCAGCCTGACCACCGGGCTGTTCGGCGAAAGCGCCGTACTGCACTGGATATTCCCCGAGCCGGCGGAAGCCGACGGCGCCACGCTGGACCTGCTGCAGGCCTACCTCAACGATGCGCTCTACACCGAGCTGCGTGTACGCCGGGAGCTCTCCTATGGCCCCTGGAGCGAACGCACCGCCTGGGCCAACCAGGGCTTCATGAGCCTGAACGCCGATGTCGAGCGCGACCAGGAGAAGGTGACCCAGCAGGCCCTGAAGGACCTGGTGGACAAGATCCGCCATGACGGCCTCGACCCGCAGCGCTTTGCCCGCATCCAGCGCGTGGCGCGCGCGCAACTGGCCTGGAGCACACCGGGCAACTCGACGCTGGCGGATTACTACTGGGGTGCCCTGGCGGATTTCGACGACGGCAAGTTCCCCGACGAGGACAAGCGCCTGGCAAGGGTCAGCCTCAAGCAAGCCAACGACGTGGCGCAGCAGCTGTTCAAGGACGAGGGTTATCTGCGTATCGAGAAACCGCTGCTGGACGACGATATGGTCTATCCACTTTCAGCGCTGGGCGCGCTGCTGTTGGCGGTCCTGGTCGGGCTGGCGCTCTGGCGCCGGCGGGGCTGATTGCCCGCCGGGCCGGATGAGCCTCAGAGGGCGAGGCGGCGGATGACCTGGCAGGAATCGTCCGGGTCGACCTGAGCGCGGAAGCCCAGCTCGCGGGCCATGTCACGCATGTCGCGGTCCATGGACGAGTCGATCGAGTACATCTGGTGGAAGCCATTGCGCTTGGCCACGTCGATCAGGTGGCGCATCAGTGCAAGGCCAAGACCCAGTTGCTTGAACTCGTCGGCGATGGTCACCGCGCATTCGCACTGCTGGTTATCCACAGCCGCGTAACGGCTGATGCCGACTTCGCGCAGTTCACCGTCCACATGGGTCAGGGCGATGAAAGCCATGGTGGTCTGGTAGTCCACGTCCATCAGGCGATCGAGCAGTCTGTCGTCGATCTTCACTTCGCCGTGGAAGCGGAATTTGCGGGTCATGG
Source organism: Pseudomonas multiresinivorans (assembly GCF_012971725.1). Classification (NCBI taxonomy): domain Bacteria; kingdom Pseudomonadati; phylum Pseudomonadota; class Gammaproteobacteria; order Pseudomonadales; family Pseudomonadaceae; genus Pseudomonas; species Pseudomonas multiresinivorans. The sequence continues at coordinate 637,319 of NZ_CP048833.1, read as the reverse complement.
GGGACAGGCGCTCGAGGAACAGGCGCTCGCGCTCGCGATCTTCCGCGCGCAACGGGCGGATCAGCACATGGCTGCCGTCTTCGAGGGTTTCTATCCAATGATCGGCGCCAACAGCCCCGAGGGCTGCGAGCTCGGCGGTGGGGTGGGTGATCATGACGCGTTCTCCGCTGGAGAAGAGGGATTGGGTTGACCCTATCCTTCTCCTGCGCGGTCCGGGCAAGCCTGACCTGAGTCAATGCCGCCCGAAACCGCGCTGGGGCAGAACGTCGCAGAGCGTCTCAGGCCCCAGCGGCCAGCGCCCCTTCCCGCGCACGGGCGCCCTTGCGGAACAGCACCAGGGTGGCGAGCAGGCCCAGGGCCGCCGCGCCACTGAGCCAGATTCCCGGAGCAGCCTTGTTGTCGAGGGTGTGGATAAGCCAGGTGCAGACCGCCGGGGTGAAGCCGCCGAAGGTCGCGGTCGCCAGGCTGTAGGCCAGGGAGAAGCCGGTGGTGCGCACGTCCGCCGGCATGATCTCGGTGAGTGCGACGACCATCGCACCGTTGTAGCTGCCATAGAGGAAGGACAGCCACAGCTCCACCTCCAGCAGGCGAGCGAAGCTGGGCTCGGCCACCAGCCAGGACAACATCGGGTAGGCGGTCACCAGCGCCAGCACAGTGGCGGCCAGCAGCAGCGGCTTGCGACCGATGCGATCGGACACCGCCCCCATCACCGGCAGCCAGATGAAGTTGGACAGGCCCACGCACATGGTCACCAGCAGGCTGTCGAAGTCCGACAGGTGCAGCTCGTTCCTGCCGAAGGTCGGGGTGTACGCGGTGATCAGGTAGAAGGACACCGTGGTCATCACCACCATGGCGGTGCCGGCCAGCACCAGGCCGAAGTTCTGGCCGATGGAGCGCAGCACCTGGCCCAGGGTCGGGCGATGCTTGCGCTGCTGGAACTCCGGGGTTTCCTCCAGCGAGCGACGGATGATGAACAGCGCCGGGACGATCAGGCAGCCGATGAAGAAGGGCACGCGCCAGCCCCACTCGCCCATGTCCTGCGGGCTCAGCCAGTGGTTGAGGATCACGCCCAGCAGGCCGGCAAACACCACGGCGACCTGTTGGCTGGCCGATTGCCAACTGACGAAGAAGCCGCGCTTGCCCGGGGTGGCGATTTCCGCGAGGTAGACCGACACGCCGCCCAGCTCCACGCCGGCGGAGAAGCCCTGCAGCAACCGGCCGAACAGCACCAGCAAGGGTGCCGCGACACCCAGGGTGGCGTAGCCCGGAACGAAGGCGATCAGCAGGGTGCCCATGGCCATCAGGCCCAGGGTGATGATCAGGCCCTGGCGACGGCCGTGACGGTCGATGTACGCGCCAAGGAAGATGGCGCCGAGCGGACGCATCAGGAAGCCGGCGCCGAAGGTCGCCAGCGACAGCATCAGGGAGGCGAAGGGGTCGTCGCCGGGGAAGAAGGTCTTGGCAATGGCGGTGGCATAGAAGCCATACACCATGAAGTCGTACATCTCGAGGAAGTTGCCACTCACCACGCGGAAGACGGCTTTGGCTTTGGAATTGTTCGAGGCCATGGGGACATCACTCAGGCTGACACACGGGAATTTCCACGAAGGAAATCGACAGTCGCCATCCGGGTGGATCGGGGCAGTGGAGGGTCGACGTATTTGTAACCCTATGTGTAATGACCGACATCAGACAATCGAAAAATGGCTGAAAGGTGTGAATTACATGGGTTTGAAAGCTTCGCGAAAGCTTCGATGCTGTTCGTCGGCAAAAACCATCATGGTCTTGATAAGGAAAATCAACTATCCGGGTTTCTTCGACGCCCAAGTTGCTACCTGAAACTTCCCATCAACTTCCTTCAGAAACTTCCTAGGAAACTTTCGCCATATAAGATTATTAACAAGCTATTTTACTGAGTAATAAATCCTAATTTTATATAGGAACTTTCCTTCAATAATCATTAACTTTTCCCACAAATTAAACGGAAAAGGCTAGTGATATGAAATGGAGTTTCCTACTTATCCTGACATTGACAGGATGCAATGGCTGGGTATCGCCGGAAACCGACAGTCGCCTGACCGAGCGCTACTTCCAGGTCCTGTCAGGCCCGCCACTGCCCGGCCTGCTGGTTGCTTCCGCGGTGCAGTGGAACGCCGACTACGCGGTAACCGCGGCCCACACCCCTTATCTGATGAATCAGGCGTACCGCTGCAGCACAGGTTGCGACCTGCTGTTCATCGCCCACAAGGCAGTGGGTGAAGTTCCGCACTGGCGGGATTTCCGCCCGGGTGAAAGGGTGACCGCCATCGGCAGCAGCACGCTGATGATCCCTGTGAGCTCCCAGGGTCGGGTCTGGCCGGTTCCATTCGTCAACTCCGGTTCGCGAAGTACCGAGCGCTACGGCGTGCACGATGCCGCGATGGCCAAGGGCATGTCCGGCGGCCCGCTGCTGGCCGGAGATGGCAGCGTGCTCGGGATCAACATCGGCTTCCGTGCCGGCTGGACGCCGCCGGCGAACCGACCGGAACTGGCCGGAATGGAGCGGCTCAGTGTCTTCGTCCCCTACCAGGTGATCCAGCGCGAATGGCTGCTGTTTCAGGAGCAGACGAAGCGCGGGGCGACCCGCCAGCTTCAGGCGAAGAACCAGTAGCAGACGCTGATGGACGCCAGCACGCCGGCGAGGTCTGCCAGCAGCGCGCAACCCACGGCATGGCGCGCACGCTGAATGCCAACGGCACCGAAGTACACGGCCAGCACATAGAAGGTGGTCTCGGTGCTGCCCTGCACGGTGGCGGCTACCAGGGCCGGGAAGCTGTCCACGCCGTGGGATTGCATGGTCTCCAGCAGCATCGCCCGCGCGGCGCTGCCGGAGAACGGCTTGACCAGCGCGGTAGGCAGCGCATCGACGAAGCGGGTGTCCCAGCCCACGCCTTCGACCACCCAGCGAATGCCGTCCAGTGCCATCTCCAGCGCACCTGAGGCGCGCAACACGCCAACGGCGCAGAGCATCGCCACCAGGTACGGCAGCAGGCTCTTGGCGACATCGAAGCCTTCCTTCGCGCCTTCGACGAAGGTTTCGTACACCGGCACCTTCTTCAGCCAGCCGACGACGAGGAACAACATGATGATGCCGAACAGCGTCAGGTTGCCCAGCAGCGAGGACAGTTGCGCCAGCGTTGTGGCGGACAGCCCGGCGAGCAAGGCCATGAAGGCACCCAGCGCCAGCGCACCGGGAATCAGGTAGGCCAGCACGACCGGATCCCACAGACGCAGGCGCTGCATCACGGCGACGCTGAGCAGACCAACCAGCGTGGAGGCGCTGGTCGCCAGGAGGATCGGCAGGAACACCAGGGTCGGATCCACCGCGCCCTGCTGGGCGCGGTACATGAAGATGGTCACCGGCAGCAACGTCAGGGAGGAAGCGTTGAGCACCAGGAAGAGGATCTGCGCATTACTCGCAGTGGTGCTGCTGGGGTTGAGTTCCTGCAGCGCCTTCATGGCCTTCAGGCCGATCGGCGTGGCGGCGTTGTCCAGGCCCAGGCCGTTGGCGGCGAAGTTCAGGGTGATCAGGCCGATGGCCGGGTGACCGGCAGGCACTTCCGGCATCAGGCGGCGGAACAGGGGGCCAAGGACGACCGCGAGCTTTTCCACCAGCCCGGCCTTTTCGGCGATGCGCAGGAAGCCCAGCCACAGGGTCAGGGTGCCGAACAGCAGCACCATGACTTCCACCGACAACTTGGCCATGGCGAACAGGCTTTCCACCATGGCGGCGAAGACGGTGGCTTCGCCGCCCAGCAGCCAGCGGGAAAGCGCGGTGACAGCCGCCACAATGAAAAAGCTCAGCCACAGGCCGTTGAGCATGGATCGTCCCCCTTGGAATGGCCCGGATGATAGCGGCACGGACCCCACCGACGCCAGAAACGACAAGGCCCCGGACGCTGCCGGGGCCTTGTGGATAACCCTTGCGGGTCAGTGAGCGGCGGGGCTTTCCTTGCCGTCCGCGCTCTCGCCTTCGAGGAAGGCTTCAACGCGACCGTTCTGCATGGCCTGCCAGTAACGGGCGCCTTTCTGCGCGTCGTACACGCCTTCCCACTTGGAGATGACCAGCACGGCCAGGGCGTTGCCGATCACGTTCAGCGCGGTGCGCGCCATGTCCATGATGCGGTCGACGCCGGCGATGAAGGCCAGACCTTCCAGCGGAATGCCCACGCTGCCCAGGGTCGCCAGCAGCACCACAAAGGAAACGCCCGGCACGCCGGCGATGCCCTTTGAGGTGACCATCAGGGTCAGCACCAGCATCAACTGCTGGCCGATGGACAGGTCGATGCCGTAGAGCTGGGCGATGAAGATCGCCGCGATGCTCTGGTACAGGGTCGAGCCATCGAGGTTGAACGAGTAGCCGGTGGGCACCACGAAGCTGCTGACCGCTTTCGGCGCGCCGTAGGCTTCCATCTTCTCGATGATGCGCGGCAGCACGGTCTCGGAGCTGGCGGTGGAGTAGGCCAGGACCAGTTCATCCTTGAAGATGCGCATCAGCTTGATGATGGAGAAGCCGAACAGGCGTGCGGCCAGGCCCAGCACCATGAAGGCGAAGAAGGCGATGGCGAAGTACACCAGCACCACCAGCTTGGCCAGCGGCAGCAGCGAGGCGAAGCCGAAGTTGGCCACCGTCACGGCGATCAGCGCGAACACGCCGATGGGGGCGTAGCGCATGATCATGTGGGTGACGCGGAACATGGCCTCGGCCACGCCCTGGAACATCTTCACCAGGGGCTCGCGGGTCGGCGCCGGCAGCGAAGACAGGCCCAGGCCGAACATCACCGAGAAGAAGATGATCGGCAGCATCTCGCCGCGGGCCATGGCCGCGAAGATGTTCGACGGGATCAGGTTGAGGATGGTCTCGATGAACGCGTGGGGGTGCTCGACTTCCTTGGCGGTCTGCGCGTACTGGGAGATATCCACAGTACCCAGGGTGCTCATGTCGATGCCGGCGCCGGGCTGGAAGATGTTCGCCAGCAGCAGGCCGACCACGATGGCGACCGTGGTGATGATCTCGAAGTAGATGATGGTCTTCAGGCCGATGCGGCCGAGTTTCTTCGCATCACCCATGCCGGCGATGCCGACGATGAGCGAGGAGATGACGATCGGAACGACGATCATCTTGATCAGGCGGATGAAGATATCGCCCGCCGGCTGGAGGATGTTGCTGATCCACCAGGCCTTTTCCGCGCTGAAATGGTTGAGCGCGGCGCCCAGTGCAATTCCGAGTACCAGGCCGATGAGGATCTGCCAGGCGAGGCTGAGCTTGGCTTTGCCCATAGTGAGTCACCCTTGATTCTTGTGGAAGTCGGGGTCGCCGAACCATCGGGATGCCGACGGCCAGCGAAAAAAGGGGCGCATGATTCCGACCCACCCCTTTCCCGTCTAATGCCGGAAACGCCTACCCCATGCACAATCGGCATAGGAAAAGGCATCTGAAACCTTGGTTCCAGGTCGTAAGACCCTTGATTTTCTGCATGACCCAGGTTCCTCGATGCCTGTCACGCAGCGCTCTGCAAAGCCGTCTAGGCTTGCTGCTGATTGGCCATCAATGGCCCGGATTGTTCGGATGAGAAGTCCGCGCGCGCTCACGGGCGGATTCTTGTTACCGGATGTACGGTCGCCGCCAGGGGACCGTCATGGATGGCCGAGGGCGAGGAAAAGGGCCCTTCGACTGCGAGGCTGGCGGGAAAGCAGGCACTGTGGATAAGTGTCGGATTCCGCTCTTCATTATTGAGATGCCGGAGGGCCGTCGATTCGGCCGACGGGAATCGGCGAGGCATTGTAGGACGAATCTGCCTGAGTCCGAATTGACCGACATCAGTGAAGTTCGAGCGGGTTCGAGCAAGGGTGCGGATACCCTGCCGCCGCGACAGCCGGATAAGCAATGGGTTGTTCGATGTGGTGAAAACACAACGCGGTGACACTCTGAATAAGGACGCTCCATGACGCGACGCTCTGTAGTACCCACCCTGCTTTTCGCCGGCGCCCTTGCGCTGGCCGGCTGTTCCAGCCAGAAACCGGACGCCTCGCAGTACTCGGGCTTCCTCGGCGACTACTCGCAACTCAAGCCCGCCACTTCGCCCAGTGGCCAGCCGGTGTTGCGCTGGGTCGACCCGAACCTGAAGCTCGCGAACTACAGCTCGGTGCTGGTCGAGCGGCCGGTCTACTACCCGCCGCCCAAGCCGACCGAAAACCTCGATCAGACAACCCTCAACCAAATTCCCGACTACCTGAAGAAGCAGGTCGAACTGCAGTTGGGCAGCCGCTACCGCATCGTCCAGCAGGCTGACCGCGACACGCTGGTGCTGCGCACCGCGATCAGCGGTGTGGACGTATCGAACGAAGGCCTGCACGCCTATGAAGTCATCCCGATCGCTCTGGTGGTAGCGGCTACTTCGACCGCCATCGGCACGCGTGACCAGGACACCGAGGTTTTCGTGGAATTCGAGGCATTGGATGGCGCGACCAGCAAGCCGGTCGCCAAGGTAGTGCGCAAGGGTGCAGGCAAGACGCTGGAGAACTCCAGCACCCACCTCACCCTCGACGACCTGAAGCCGGTGCTCGATGGCTGGGCGCGCGACGCGGCCAACTTCAAGCCCTGACCTGTGATGGCGCCCCGGAACCGGTGCGAGCGCGTCGCCCCGGTTCCGTACGCCTTGCCTGACCCAGCCCGCTGACGCGGAGGTACTCCCTGTACCCCTGGGTCGCTCAAGACATGGCGCATCCCGAACGTCCCGGCCCCCTGGCCATGCGTACGCCTTAATGGCGACGCGGTATTCGAAATCGGTGCATCAATACCAGTTGGGATCGCTCTTGAGCTGGTCGTCGAGGATCCGTTTCACCGAGTCGTCCGGCTCGCCGAGCCAGCGGAAACTGGCGTGCTTGCTCGGCGACTTGTCCGCCGGAAGGTTCTCGGGAACCTTCACGTACAGCGCGTAGGCCTTGTCCTTGTCCCAGGTGAAGGCCACGTACAACCGTTCGGCGGCGCAGTTGTGCTGCTCGCACAGCTGCCCCACCAGATACTTGTCACCCTGCTCGTCCACCGCCTGCATCGGCGTGGCGGTGCCGCTGAGGTTCATCACCCAGTCCGGCAGGCGGCTCTCGTCCTTGACCACCGATTGCCAGGTTTCACGGTACTGCTCGTCAGTGGCGATCAGCTCGTTGAGGCGGTACTGCGCGTCCTTGTCCGCCTCGGCGGCCAGGGCATTCGCCCCGGCGCCGGCAAGCAGAAGGGACAGCAGGAGGCTGCGGGTAAAACTCATCGGTAAGCTCCTTGCTCGTCTTCAGCCTGGTCCGTGGGCATCAACCTCGACGACGACCCATGAAGAACGACACGATGAACAGCACCAGGAAAATCACGAACAGGATCTTGGCGATACTGGTGGCTGCGCCTGCGATACCACCAAAGCCCAGTACGGCGGCGATGATGGCGATGATCAGGAATGTCAGTGCCCAGCTAAGCATGGGGTCTCTCCTCTTCTCGTTGTCGGTTCGGCACCCGCTCCGGGTGCCTGCTCCAGTGAAAGCCCGCGGAGTATTCGCAAGGCAGCCTCCGGGAGGCTTTGTCCGCCCGGGCACTTCCGGGCACTGCGGACATATCGGGCAGGCCCTCGGCCCGCCGGCGATTCATGAATTCGGTCAGAACACCCAGCCGCCCTGCGGTCGCGCCATCGGCTGGACCTGTGCCTGGGTCTGCGCCTGCGGGGCTGGCAGCACCTGAGCCTGGTTGCGAGCTGGGGCGGCCTGTGGATAACGCGAAGCTTCGCGGTACAGGCCAGGCGTGCTGGAGGTGGTCGGGACGTAAGCGGCCGTAGTGCTGGCAGCCTGGGTGCGGGAGACCTGCATCTGCAGCTGAACCTGATTGATCAGCAGCAGCACAAGGGCACCGGCGAAGAAGATCCGGCTCCAGACATCGATTCGTGCGACTTGCACCTGGCTGTTCATTCCACTGTTCATCCCGTTTCTCCTGCCCGCCTCCGGTCTTCTTGTTCGAGCTTCGGTCCGTTTTCTCTCGGACTATTCGCTCTCGCCGCCGCGGGTGGTTTGTTGACTGGCTTATCAGAGAAATTGCACGCCGCGTGCCAGTCTTGGATTTTCTATTTTTACCTTATAAATCAATAAGTTGAATCTAGTACTAAAGTCCCTTTGAGCTGCATCCTGCACGATGGGGGAGGATTGGTCGTGCGTTTTGCAACCCCGCGTCCAGGGCGCGTCCCTGCGCCCTGTGAACCACGTCACTTCAGCGAATGCTTGAGCTGGCTCATCTGGTCATGGCAGGCCCGCACCTTGGGCAGCTCGGCACGCAGCAACGCCTGGGTTTCCGGCGTGCCTTTCTCCATGGCGTCCTCGAAGGCATGGAGGATGCGATCCTCGGTTTCCTCCAGCTGGGCGACGTAGGTGGCGCCTTCGTCGCTCGCCAGCGTGGCGCGCGTGTCGGCGTAGACCTGGCGCAGCTTGCCCAGCAGGGTGCCGCCGGTGGCGGGGTCCTCATGGTTGGCGGCAACCTTGCCGGCGAGGGCATTAATGACGTCGGTCTTGGCCTGCGCCATGGACTGGAACAGCCTCTGCAGACGAGCATCCTTCACTTCCTGGATGGCGTGCTGGTAGAAGCGCTGGCCGTCGCGGGTGATCTCGATAAGTTCGTTGAGCTGACTGGTCATGCGGGACATGGGAGTTACTCCTGCAGGGAAGGGTGGAAGCGTCAGGCGGCCTGGCCGGCCACCTTCAGCGCGGTGGCGTCCACCTCACGCACACCGCGGGTCTTGCGCGCGGAATCGATCAATTGCTGGCGCTCGTCGGCGCTGGGTACCTGGCCACTGAGGGTCACCACGCCATCGCGGGTGGACACACCGATGGACAGGCCATCCAGCGCGTGGGCAGAAAGGATGCCGGCCTTGATCTGGCTGGTTATCCAGGCATCGCTGACGGCGGCCTGGGCATCGCCAACGGATTTCTCCAGCTTCTGCGTCGAAGCGGCATCCGGGTCGACCTTGAGGCGGTTATCCACAGAGGTGACGCCTTCGGTCTGCGCGGCGAGGTGGGCAGCCTGCTGGCTGGTCTCCTCGCTGGCGGCCGTGCCCTCCAGGGTGATGGCGCCGGAGCGACTGGTGACCTTGATATCCAGGCCATCGGCGCGTTTTTCCAGCAACAGCCTGGATTTCACCTTGGCAGCGAGGGTCGCGTCGTCCCAGCGCTGGACGACGCCATCGTCCTTGGCGGCATCGCCTTTCTGCGCATCCGCCAGGGAGGCATCGACGGCCAGATGGTTATCCACAGCGCTGATGCCTTCGACACTGCCGGCAATCTGCCCGGCCAGTGCCTTCTGCTCCTCACTGGCGACAGCGCCGGTCAGTTGTGCGCGTCCGTTCTCGACGTCCACCTTGATGGCGTAAGGCTTGAGTTCGCGATTGAGATTGATGGCCGTCCAGATCGAGCCCTCCTGGCGGGCTTCGGCCAACTGGGCAGTGATTCCGGCTTCGGCAGCGTGGCTGGCGAGCGGCTGCAGGGCCAGCAGCGCGGTACCCAGGGCCAGGGCAAGGATCTTCGGGTTAGGCATGGCGGTCTCCGTCCAACGATGTTTCGCTATTGGATTCGCAAGCCCCATGCCAGTGCGTTTTTTAGAATAAAAATCTTGTAATTCAATGTGTTGTGGATTTCATACAGCCCCCCTGACTGTGCACCCTGCCCGAGGGGAGCGAAAGATTCTTGCAACTTGCACGAAAATCCTTGGACTAAGCAAAATCCCACACTTAACAACAACGATTCACACGAGGAAAACGCTGAATGGACGCAACGCCTGAACAGCAGGGCCGCATCCTTCTGGTCGATGACGAGTCCGCCATCCTGCGCTCGTTCCGCTATTGCCTGGAGGACGAAGGCTATAGCGTGGCGACCGCCAGCAGCGCACAGCAGGCCGAGAACCTGCTGCAACGTCAGGTATTCGATCTCTGCTTCCTCGACCTGCGTCTGGGCGATGACAACGGCCTGGACGTTCTGGCGCAGATGCGGGTGCAGGCGCCCTGGATGCGGGTGGTGATAGTCACCGCGCATTCGGCAGTGGACACCGCCGTGGACGCCATGCAGGCCGGCGCCGCCGACTATCTGGTGAAACCCTGCAGCCCCGACCAGCTGCGCCTGGCCGCCGCCAAGCAACTGGAGGTGCGCCAGCTGACCGCGCGCATCGAAGCGCTCGAAGGCGAGATGCGCAAACAGGGCGACGTGCTGGAATCCCACAGCCCGGCCATGGCAGCCGTGCTGGAAACCGCCCGCCAGGTCGCCGCCACCGACGCCAACATCCTCATCCTCGGCGAGTCCGGCTCGGGCAAGGGCGAATTGGCGCGGGCGATCCACAACTGGAGCAAACGCGCGAAGAAATCCTGTGTGACGATCAACTGCCCTTCCCTGACCGCCGAACTGATGGAAAGCGAGCTTTTCGGCCACAGCCGCGGCGCCTTCACCGGCGCCACCGAAAACACCCTCGGGCGTATCAGCCAAGCTGACGGAGGAACACTTTTTCTCGATGAGATCGGCGATTTTCCCCTAACTTTGCAGCCAAAGTTGTTGCGATTCATCCAGGACAAGGAATACGAGCGCGTCGGTGACCCGGTGACCCGCAACGCCGACGTGCGCATCCTCGCAGCCACCAACCGGGATCTGGCCGGTATGGTCGCCCAGGGCGCTTTCCGCGAAGACCTGCTCTACCGTCTGAACGTCATCGTGCTGAACCTGCCGCCACTGCGCGAACGCGCCGAGGACATCATCGGCCTGGCCGAACGCTTCCTGGCGCGCTTCGTGAAGGACTACGGCCGCCCCGCCCGCGGCTTTACCGACGAGGCCCGCGCGCTGCTGCGCCGCTACAACTGGCCGGGGAACGTCCGGGAGCTGCGCAACGTGATCGAACGGGCAAGCATCATCTGCAATCTTGATCTCATTGGCGTGGAACAGCTGGCCATCGGGGAACAGACTTCCAACTCCGCACCGCGCATCGGCGAGGCAATGAGCCTCGAGGAACTGGAGAAAGCCCACATCGCCGCCGTGATGGCCTCCAGCGCCACCCTCGACCAGGCGGCCAAGACTTTGGGGATCGACGCTTCCACCCTTTATCGCAAGCGCAAGCAGTACAGCCTGTGAACCTGCCTATCCCGATGACGCTGCGCACGAGGCTGTTTCTCAGCATCTCCGCACTCATCACGGTAGCCCTGCTGGGCCTGCTGCTGGGCCTGTTCAGCGTGGTGCTGACCGGCCGTCAGCAGGCCCAGCTGATCCAGCGCAACTTCGAAGCCATCGAGGTCAGCCAGCACCTGCGCCAGGCGCTGGGCGACGAACTGGTGCAGGTTCTCAGTGCGCGGCCGAGCACTGAACACCTGGAACTGGCCCGCACGCATTTCTCCCAGGCGCTAGAGCGCGGGCGCGCGATGGTGCGTACCAGCGGCGAACGCCAGGCGATGGTGGAAATCGCCGACGCCCACCGGCTGTTCGTCGCGGCTACCGAGACGCCTGGGCCGGGCCGCCCGGAGTTGCTCGAAGACAGCGACCTCAGCCGCACCCTGGACGTCCTGCGCAACCGTTTGCTGGCGCTGCACCAGGTGGCGATGGAAAACATCAGCAACGACGAACGCTCGGCCCGTGACCGAACCTTGCTGATCAGCGGCCTCCTCGGACTGATCGGCATCGCCATCCTGGTCGTCGGCTTCATCACCGCCCATAGCATCGCCCGGCGCTTCGGCGCCCCGATCGAGACGCTGGCCAAGGCGGCGGACAAGATAGGCCAGGGAGATTTCGACGTGACCTTGCCGGTTTCCGGCGTCGCCGAGATGTCTTCCCTGAGCCGCCGCTTCGGCCTGATGGCCGAAGCGCTGCGCCTCTATCGGGCGAGCAACACCGAAGCCCTGGGCTCAGGGCGCAAGCGCCTGCTGGCAGTGCTGGACAGCATCGATGACGGCCTGGTGATCCTCGATCGGCATGGCCGCATCGAGCACGCCAACCCGGTCGCCACGCGCCAGTTGTTCTCCCATGGCGACCCCCAGGGCCAGGACCTCGGCAAGATGCTGAACAACCCGGCGCTGACCCAGGCAGTACAGCGCGTGCTGAGTGGCAACCTGCTGGAGGAGACCCCACAGGACCTGGTGGTGGAAGTGAGCGGCGAAAGCCGGCTGCTGACCTGGGGCATTTCGCCGGTCAGCCATGACGACGGCCGCAACATCGGCGCGGTGATGGTGGTGCGCGATGTCACCGAGCAGCGCGCCTTCGAGCGCGTGCGCAACGACTTCGTGCTACGCGCTTCACACGAGCTGCGCACCCCCATGACCGGCATGCACATGGCCTTCGGCCTGCTCGCCGAGCGCCTGAAATTCCCCGCGGAATCCCGCGAGCGAGACCTGGTCCGCACCGTCGACGAGGAAATGCACCGTCTGGTACGGCTGATCAACGATCTGCTGAATTTCTCTCGCTACCAGAGCGGTACCCAGAAGCTGGAACTGCAGCCGTGCGACGTTGCCGACCTGCTTCGTCAGGCGAACCACCGCTTCACCGGGCTCGCAGCGGAGAAGCGCATCGAACTGGACCTGGAGATCGCGGAGGGCCTGCCGCCCATCAACATCGACCGCACGCAGATCGAACGGGTGCTGGACAACCTCATCGGCAATGCCCTGCGCCACACCCCTGAGGGCGGCACTATCCGCCTGCAGGCGCGTTGCCAGGACGAGCGCGTGGCGATTGCCGTGGAAGACAGCGGCGACGGCATCCCGCTCAGCCAGCAGGGGCGTATCTTCGAACCCTTCGTGCAGGTGGGCCGCAAGAAAGGCGGCGTCGGACTCGGCCTGGCGCTGTGCCGGGAAATCGTGCAATTGCATGGCGGACGCATTGCCCTGCGCTCGCAACAGGGCAAGGGCTCGCGCTTCTACCTGCTGTTGCCGGTTTAAGAAGTCGGTACGGCCAGCAGCAGCGCGGCGGTTTCCAGGTCCGGCTCGCCGTCGAAGCGCGCCGGGCGGAAGCGCATCTGGAACGCGGCGATCACGTTGCGGGTTTCCTCATCCATCACGCCATCGAGCGGCACCGCGTAACCGTGGCGCGCCAGCTGCTGCTGGAACCAGACCGGCGCCGGCAGCTGCCCATTCAGCTCGGCCAGCCTGCGCGACAGCTCGCCCGGTTTCGGCCAGGGAATCAGCCCGGCGTCGGCCAGCTTCTTCCAGGGGAACAGCGGGCCCGGGTCGACCTTGCGCTGCGGGGCGATGTCGCTGTGCCCGAGGATGTGTTCCGGGGTGATGCCCTGGCGCTTGGTGATGTCCTTGAGCAAGGCGATCAGCGCGTCGATCTGCGCATCCGGATAGGGATACCAGATCTTGCCACTGGGGGTGTCGCGGTAGCCGGGGTTCACCAGTTCGATGCCGATGGACGTGGAATTCAGCCAGGTCCGGCCCTGCCATTCGCTGGCGCCGGCGTGCCAGGCGCGGCGGTTCTCGTCCACCAGCTGGTAGATGGTCGCCGGGTTGTCGCCGATCAGGTAGTGCGCACTCACCTCGCCGTGGGTCAGCAGCGCCAGCGAACGCGGCAGGTCGGCCGAGGTGTAGTGGACGATGACGTACTGGATGCGGCTGTCCTGGTTCTTCGACACGTGCTCGCGATCAATCTGCAGGCCCTTGTCGGCGCAGCCGGCGAGCAGTGTGGTGAGGAGCGCGAAGGTCAGGACACGCAGGGTCATGGCAGTTCTCAAGGGGACAGCATCAAGCGGCGATGTGCAGGAAGCTGCGCACGTTCTGCAGGAGCATGTTGACGCTGAGCATGATCAGCAGCATGCCGGCCAGACGCTCCACCGCCATCAGCCCGCGCGGGCCGAGGAAGCGCTGGAGGAATGCTGCCTGCATCAGGATGAAGGCAGTCGCGGCCCAGGCCAGGATCACCGCCAGATACAGCTCCCACAAGGGACCAGTGTAGGTGCTGCGCAGGGTGATCAGCATCGCCAGCGCCGACGGCCCCGCCACGGCCGGGGTGGCCAGCGGCACGAACAGCGGCTCGTTGTCCGGCATGTCGCCCAGTACGCCCTGGGGCGTGGGGAAGATCAGGCGCATGGCGACCACGAAGAGGATGATGCCGCCAGCAATGCCGGTAGCTTCCTTCGAAAGCCCGAGCCCGGTGAGGATGTGCTCGCCCAGGGTCAGGAACAACAGCAGCAGACCCAGGGCAAACAGCAGTTCGCGCAGTGCCACCTTCAGACGGCGTTCGGCGGGGACCGACTTGAGAGCGGCAAGGAAGACCGCGATGTTGCCGAACGGGTCGGTGATCAGAAAGATCAGGATGGCGACGCCAAGCATGGCCGGGGAAACTCCAGGGATAACCAGCCACTGCGCGAAGGCGAAACAGGCTGTGGATAATCGATTGACGCCATCGCCCTGTGGATAACGACTTACCCACAGGACGATGCGTTGTGAATCAGGACTTCTTGATCTTTTCCGGGCGCTTCCAGCCTTCGATCACCCGCTGCTTGGCGCGACCGACCCCCAGGGTGCCGGCCGGAACTTCGGCAGTGATGGTGGAACCCGCGCCAGTCGTGGCCCCGGTACCGATATCCACAGGCGCCACCAGCGAATTGTTGGAGCCGATGAAAACGTCCTCGCCGATGGTAGTGCGCCACTTGTTCGCGCCATCGTAGTTGCAGGTGATGGTGCCGGCGCCGATGTTGGAGCGCGCACCGACTTCGCTGTCCCCCAGGTAGGTCAGGTGGCCGACCTTCACGCCGTCCTGCAGGTGTGCATTCTTCAGCTCGACGAAGTTACCCACATGCACCTTGCGCTCCAGCACGCTGCCCGGACGCAGGCGGGCGAACGGGCCGACATCGCTGTCGGGGCCGACATGGGCGCCTTCCAGGTGCGAGTTGGCCTTGATGATCGCACCGCGACGCAGGGTGCTGTCCTTGATGTAGCAGTTCGGGCCGATCTGCACGTCATCCTCGATCTCCACCTGGCCTTCGAGAATCACGTTGATGTCGATGCTGACGTCGCGGCCGACGCTGACTTCGCCACGAACGTCGAAACGCGCCGGATCGATCAGGGTCACGCCCTGGGCCATCAGGCGGCGCGCCACGCGCTGCTGGAAGAAGCGCTCCAGCTCGGAAAGCTGCAGACGGTCATTGGCGCCCTGGGTTTCCATCGCCACCTGCGGCTGGGCGGTAGCCACACGCAGGCCGTCACCCACCGCCATGGCGATGACGTCGGTAAGGTAGTACTCACCCTGGGCGTTGGAGTTGGACAGCCGCGACAGCCAGCCCAGCAGGCGCTCACGGGGCGCAGCAAGGATGCCGGTATTGCCTTCGCGAATGGTGCGCTGCTCGGGAGTGGCGTCCTTCTGCTCGACGATGGCCTGAACCTCGCCATCGGCGCCACGGATGATGCGGCCGTAGCCAGTGGGGTCGTCCAGCTCGACCGTCAGCAGCGCCAGCTGTGCCGGCGTGGCCTGGGCCATCAGGCGTTCCAGGGTCGGTTGCTCGATCAGCGGCACATCGCCGTAGAGGATCAGCACATTGTCTGCACTCAGGAACGGGGCTGCCTGCGCCACAGCGTGGCCGGTGCCCAGTTGTTGTTCCTGGATCACGAAATTCAGGTCATCCGCCTGCAGGCGCTCACGCACCAGGTCGGCTCCATGGCCAATCACCACATGGATGCGCGACGGGCCGAGGCCACGAGCGGTATCGATCACGTGGGCAAGCATCGGTTTGCCAGCGACCGGATGCAGGACTTTCGGCAGGGCCGAGCGCATGCGGGTGCCCTGGCCGGCAGCAAGAATGACGATTTCGAGAGACATGGGTGGGAGACCGTCCTGGTGAGCGGGATTACCCGCGAGTGGAAAAAGAAAAAGGGTAGCCAAGGCTACCCTTTTCCCATTTGACGCTGAAGTCCCGGAGGACTTCGCGGCTTAGCCGCCGTACTTCTTGCGAACCTGCTGGACCGTGCGCAGTTGCGCTGCGGCTTCGGCCAGGCGGGCTGCGGCGGAGCTGTAGTCGAACTCTGCACCTTTACCTTGCAGAGCCTTCTCAGCTTCCTTCAGTGCGGTCTGGGCAGCCGCTTCGTCGAGGTCGCCTGCGCGAATCACGGTGTCGGCGAGAACCTTGACCATGTTCGGCTGTACTTCGAGGAAGCCGCCGGAGATGTAGTACACCTCCTGCTCGCCACCCTGCTTCACCAGGCGGATCGGACCCGGCTTGAGCTCGGTGATCAGCGGCGCGTGGCCCGGAGCGATACCCAGATCGCCCAGGGAGCCGTGCGCTACGACCAGCTCAACCAGACCGGAGAAGATCTCCGCTTCGGCGCTGACGATGTCGCAGTGGACAGTAATAGCCATACCCTTGCCTCACGTAAGCGCCCGTTGCCGGGCGCACGGATTACAGCTTCTTCGCTTTCTCGATGGCTTCTTCGATGCCGCCGACCATGTAGAACGCCTGCTCGGGCAGGTGATCGTAGTCGCCGTTGAGGATGCCTTTGAAGCCAGCGATGGTGTCCTTCAGGGAGACGTATTTGCCCGGCGAGCCGGTGAATACTTCAGCCACGAAGAACGGCTGGGACA